>JBBIKI010000040.1:3261-15945 GCA_037445535.1 Acidobacteriota bacterium
GGAGAACCTTGAAGTCCACGGGCTTGGTCACGAACGCATCGGCCTTGAAGTGCGACAGCGCCTCGGTCTTGTATTTGGCCGCCGTGTAGGCGGAACTCATGATGATGACCTTCACGGAGGCGGTGGCCGCGTCCTCTTTGAGGCGCCGGCACACCTCCCTGCCGTCCATCTTGGGCATGAGGGCGTCGGCGAGGAGGAGATCGGGCTTGTAGGTACGCGTCATTTCCAGAGCTTCCGCGCCGTCGCGGGCCGTCAGTACCCCGTAGCCCAGGCTGCCGAGAATGGCCGAGGCCAGCCGCAGAATGATGCGCTCGTCGTCCGCCACCACCACGAGGGGGCGCTTGACCTGCCGGGGAGCGGGCCTCGGAGGCGGGTCGAAGGCTCTCTGCTTCTCCTCGAAGCGGGCGGCGCAGAGGGCCGCTGGCGCCTTGGCCCAGAACTGGTCCCGGTAAGCCTTGGGCGCCGCGCACGAGCAGGCGTTGCATGTGGGGCACACGAGGGTGCGCATGGTCGTGAGGCACGCGCACCACTGGGCCTGCGTGGCGTCGTAGGGAGTCTGGCACGCGTGGCAAACGATGACGTAACCGGGCTCGCGGGAGGAGTTTTTCGCGGATGCGGGGCCACCGGATTCCATAGTGCTGAGAATACCACGCTCACCGGTGCGCTTCCAAGTGGTAGGATACAAGGGGTCAGAGGCTGGGGATTAGGAGCTAGGGGCCAACAGGCAACAGCTCATGGCCAAATTTGCTGAGTGCTTAAACAGTCATGCCGGATCTTCACTTGCACATCGGAGAGAGACTCATGGACGAGTTACGGCACGAACCTCTCGGGCGGCGGGACCTTTCCTTCCGGGCCTTTCCCGGCCATCGCGGCTCTCTCCTCCTGCTCCATGGCATGCTCGCGTCCCACCATTATTTCAGCGCCGCCGTGCATGGGGCCTTCGCTCCTTGGCGTACTCTCTTCCCCGACCTCCTCGGCTTTGGCGACTCAGCGAAACCGGAGGTGGCCTTCACCTTGGAGGACCACCTCGCTTGCCTGCGTGACCTGGTGGAGGCGGAGGGATCGCCGCCGCCCCTCGTGATCGGCGGCCACAGCCTCGGATGCCTCATCGCCACGGCCCTCGCCGCCCGCCTGCCAAAGGGGCGGGTGGCGGGCATGGTGTTCCTGAACTACCCGCGATTCACCTCCCCTTCGGGCCTTCACGAGACCCTGCGCAACGGCTCCGCCCACTACCGGCAGGCCACGGACAGCCTGGGCAACCCCGGCCACGACTCCCTCCTGGCCCTTTCCGGTGAAGCCGTCCAGACATTCGCGGGCCTCCTTCCTCCCCTGCTGCAGGAGGAAGCCCGCCGCACTTCCCCGCGGGCTCTGGCGGGCACGACCCAGCATTGCCTCTTCGGCTACAGGCCCGACCAAGACCTTGACGCCATCTCGGACCTGCCCATGCTCTTCCTGCTCAGCGGCGGCGACGAGGTCGCCCCCGCGCGGTTCATCCTGGAACGGCGCGACGATTTCCCTCTCGCCTCCTGGCGGACCTTCGAGGACGCCGGCCACCACCTGGTGCACTCCCACACGGACCAGGTGGTCAAGGAGATCCAGGACTTCCTCGCGCGGATCTCCCGCCCTGCATCCTGAAAGCTAGGTCCCCGGACCGTAAGTATGGACACGTCCCCTCTCGTGCTCCACAATGCGGGCATGGAATCGAAGGGCGGCTCCCCTTTCCTGGCCGTTTCATACGCAGGAACCCTTGAAGGGTCGGATCTCCTCCAGGGCCTGGCGCGCTTGGACGGCATCACCCTGGCGCCCCTCGGCCAAGACCTTCCAAGGCCCTCTGAACCCCCAGCCCAAGCCGTGCTCCTTGGCAAACCCGGAGATCTAGACCCGCCGGCCGTGCCCCAGGGATGCGCCGTTTTCGTGGCGGAAGGGTGCAGTGGCCTGCCCGAGGGGTGGACCGGCTTGCCCGAAGGCTCCCTCGATGCCTTCTGCGGCGCCGTGGCACAGCGCTGGCCCAGCCTGGCCCTGGCCCTCGCCACGAGCCGCCTGCGCCAGGAATTTCATGCCCAATCTCTGACGCTGGACCAGCTCACGGAGGTCAGCCTCGCCCTCTCCACGGAGCGCAGCTACCGCCGCCTGCTGGACCTCATCCTTTCCCGGGCCATCCTTCTCGGAGGATGTGACGCGGGGAGCCTCTACCTGGTCGTCCCGGAGGAGGATGGCCCCCCACGGCGCCTCCTGTTCGCGGCGGCGCAGAACAACTCCGTCTTGATTCCCTTTAAGGAGACGGAATTGTATATCTCCGTGTCGAGCCTGGCGGGCTATGTCGCCATCACGGGAGAGACCCTCGCCATCGAGGACGCCTACGCCATCCCACCGGGCGCGCCTTACCGCTTCAACCGCGCCTACGATGACCAGGCGGGCTACCGGACCAAGTCGCTCCTGGTCCTGCCCATGAAGAACCACAAGGGCGAGATCACGGGAGTCCTCCAGCTCATCAACCATAAACGGAACGCCGCGGCAGTCCTCGCGGGCGCGTCCGCCGTGGAGGCGCTCGTGGTTCCCTTCGACCAGGCCACCACGAAGCTGTGCCTGGCCGTGGGCAGCCTGGCCGCCGTGGCGATCGAGAACAACCGGCTCTACGAGAGCATCGAGCGGCTCTTCGAAGGCTTCGTTCGAGCCTCCGTCACGGCCATCGAACAGCGCGATCCCACCACGTCGGGACACTCCTACCGGGTATCCATCCTGGCCGTAGGCCTCGCCGAGGCCGTGGACAGGACGCCGGCGGGGCCCCTGGGGCCTCACACCTTCTCCCCGGAGCAGCTCAGAGAACTCCGCTACGCCTCCCTCCTCCACGACTTCGGCAAGGTCGGCGTCCGCGAGCACGTCCTGGTCAAGGCCAAGAAGCTCTATCCCCACGAACTCGAACGCATTCTCTCCCGCCTGGAGACGGCCCGCCTCTACGCGGAGCGTGACGCGCTGCTCAAGAAGGTGGACCTGCTCATGCGGGCAGGCCCACGAGACGTGGGGGCCCTGGCGGACATGGAAGAGGCGCTGGCCAAGGCGCTGAGGGATCTCGACGCCGTCCGCGAGGTGATCCTCCGCGCCAACGAACCCAGCGTCTTGCCCGAGGGGGACTTCTCCGCCCTTCAGGCCATCGGCGCCGCCGCCTACATGGACCGAACGGGATGCGCGCATCCCCTGCTGGAGCCCGCCGAAGCACGTGTTCTTTCCATCCGGAAGGGAAGCCTGAGCGAAGAGGAACGGGCCGAGATCGAGAGCCACGTGACGCATACCTTCGAGTTCTTGAGCAAGATTCCCTGGACGGCGGAGCTCAAGGGGGTCCCCGGCCTGGCCTACGGACACCACGAGAAACTCAACGGGCGGGGCTATCCCCGCGGGGTCACCGCGGAGCAGATCCCCGTCCAGTGCCGCATGATGACCGTGGCGGACATCTTCGACGCCCTTTCGGCGGCGGACCGTCCCTATAAGAGCGCCGTCCCCGTAGACAAAGCCTTGGATATCCTCAAGCTCGAAGTCCGCGACGGCATGCTGGACCCGCACCTCGTGGACCTCTTCATCGAAGCCGAGGTCTACGCGAAGACCCTTCATCTTCGCGCCGGTGTACGGGTGCATTAACCCACCTGCTTTTTCTTGGCTGTTTTTCGTTGACAACCTAGCGCGGCGTGTGAGAGATAACGTCCCTCAGACGGGACTTCCAGGCGGTGGAACCCCGGATGAGGCAAGGGGGGAACCATGCGGACATGGATGAAGGGGTGCGCGGCGCTGGCGATCGTAGTCCTGAGCTTCACAGGCCCTGCCAGGGCACAAGCGGGCGAGTCGGAACTCCAGCAGATGAAAGAGCAGCTCCGGCAGGCCCAAGAGGCCATTCAGAAACAACAGGCGGTCATCGAGGCTTTGCAGCAGCGCCTGGGCCAACTGGAAAGGACCCAGGCCTCCCAAACGCCTGCCGCCGAACCTCAGTTTCAGGCCTCCGCAGCGGCAGCCGCGAAACCGGCGGCGCCCTCCGTGTCGGCCACGTGGAAGGACGGCCAGACCATCATCGCCTTCCCCAAAGCCGAGATCCACTTCTCCAATCGCCTTCAGTTCCGGTGGACGGGCGACCACGCCTCGAACACCAACCCGTACCAGGACGAGACATCCACCTTTGCCATCCGCCGCGCCAAGACCACCCTCACGGGCTGGGCCTACACCAAGGATCTGACCTTCGGCCTCCAGATGGACTGGGCCAACGCCAACACGGCGAAGGGGGTTTTGGACGATGCCTATGTGAACTACGACTTCACCAGCGGCCACGGGTACTTCCAAGTTAGGGCGGGCCAGTTCAAGACGCCCTTCGGGCGCCAGAGCATCGCCTCCACCAAAACCGACATGTTCGTGGACCGATCCTTCGTCTCCTACGCCTTCTGTAGCATCCGCGACGTGGGCCTCATGGCTTGGGGACAGTTCGGGCCCTCCGGTGTGGCGGACCTCTTCGAATACCGGGTGGGTCTCTTCAACGGCGGCGGCCGGAGCGTCTACACCAACGCCGACCACAAATACCAGAAGGACTTCAGGTTCGTGGTGAGCCCCTGGGGGAGCACCGGCTACGACGAAACGATTCCTGCCGGGATCACCTCGCCCAAACTCTCCCTCGGCTTCAATCTCGAGGAAAACGACACGCGGGTGAAAAACACAGGCGGCCTCTACATTTCGGGCGGCGAATACCGCACCAAGGGCTACGACCTCATGGCCAGGGTGTGGAGGTTCACGGCGTACGGCGAATACTTCGACCGGAGCGCCGCCGATCTCCATGACCAGCGCACGCGGTCCACGGGCGTCAATGCCCAGGTAGGGTTTCTGGCCATTCCGAACCGGTGCGAGCTCTTTCTGGGTTACTGGGGGTACGATCCAAACACGGACAAAACCGTGAACGCCCAGATCGAGCGGGGCCTGGGAATGAACTGGTATTTCAGCGGGAACAACAACAAGCTCCAGGCCGACTACCGGCGGTTCCACGACGACATCACGAACCGCAGCACCTACGAGCTGAGGTTCCAGTACCAGATCGTGTTCTGATGGGGCGCGGCCGGCCGTTGGCGGAGGTTATCCCCGCAACATGGCGCCCAGCGCTGCGCACAGCTCGGGGGTAGCTCCCGCCACGACGGTCCGGCCGAAGAGAAACCCGTCCCCGCCGGAGAAGTCCGTGAGCTCGCCGCCTGCGGCCCTTAGGATGGCCGCCCCCGCCGCCGTGTCCCACGGCCAGAGGCCTCGCTCCCAAAAGCCGTCGAAGCGTCCGCAGGCCGTCCAGCATAGATCCAGGGCCGCGGCGCCGCAGCGCCGCAGGCCTCCCGTGGCCTGCACCACCCGCTCGAAGCCCTTCATGTACTCGCACAGGTTGTCTAGCTCTTTGAAGGGGAACCCCGTGGCAAGAAAGGCTCCGTCCAGAGCCGTGCGGCCCGAGGTCGTCACGGGACGCCCGTTGAGCTGGGCTCCCCGGCCCTCCCCGCCCGTGAAGAGGTCGTCGTGGACCGGATCGTACACGACTCCGAGGAAGGGTTTCCCGTCCTGGATGAGGCCGATGGAGACGCAGTAAACGGGAAGGCCGTGGACGAAATTGTTGGTGCCGTCCAGCGGGTCCACGCACCAAAAGAGCCCCTCCTTGCCCGAAGCCGTGCCCGAGCCCTCTTCCGCGAGCATGGGGATATGGGGGTAGCTCATGGCGAGCTTCTCGAAGATGAGGGCCTCGCAGGCCTTGTCCGCGGCCGTCACGAAGTCGTTCTTGCCCTTTTCGTGGACCCACTCGGGGCCCCCGATCCGCGCCTGTTTGAGGATGCGCCCCGCACCGAAGGCGGCGTCCACCATGGTTTCCAGCATCGTTTGCATGAGTCAGCCCTTCTTGTCAGGTTCCGTACGCCGGCGGGCGCGGGGATGGGCGGCGTCGTAGGCGGCCTTGAGCTGGGTCGCGGCCACGTGGGTGTACTTCTGAGTGGTGGAGAGGCTCTCGTGTCCCAGCAGTTCTTGGATGGCCCGCAGGTCCGCTCCCCGCGCCAGAAGGTGGGTGGCGAAGGAGTGACGGAGCGTGTGGGGTGAGGCGTCCTTGTCCATGGGGGCCAGCTTCACGTATTTTTCCACGATGCGTTGAAGAGACCGGCTCGTGAGCCGCCCTCCCTTGAGGTTGCAGAACACAGCGCTCCCGGGTGTGAGCGATTTCCCGTCGGGCCTCGCCGCGAGGTAGTCTTCGATGGCCCTGGCGGCGTGATCGCCAAAGGGAACCATGCGCTCCTTCTGCCCCTTGCCCCACACCCGTACGATCCGTTCGGATAGGTAGAGGCGCCCCAGATCCAGGCCCACCACCTCGGAAGCGCGCATGCCCGTGGCGTAGAGCAGTTCCAGAAGGGCGCGGTCCCGCAGGGTGGCCAGGGCGGGTGAACCGGCCGTGGAGGGTCTCTCAAGGAGGAGGGCCGACTCCCCTTCGCTCAGGACCCTGGGCACCTTCCTGATCTGCCTGGGCGTGTGCAGGACCTTGGCGGGATTGGCTGCCACCCGTCCCTCCCGGTGCAGAAACCGGAAGAAAGCGCGCAGGGCCGCCAGCTTGCGCATGACCGAGGCCTTGGAGATTCCTTTCTGGTGGAGAAAGCCGAGGTAGGCCCGGAGGGTGATCGTGTCCACATCCTCGGGGTGCTGGACTCCCGCAAAAGCCGTGGCCAGGAAGGCGCAGAACTGCTCTACGTCCGAAAGATAGCCACGCAAGGTGTGCGAGGAGACGCGCCGCTCGTCTCGGAGATAACCTTCGAAGTCTCTCAGGGCGGATTTCATGGGCGGAGACTCTCCGTTAGGAGCGAGACGCGATTGAGCGAGACGCGAGACGCGAGACGCGAGACGCGAGACGCGAGACGCGAGACGCGAGACGGGAGGACCCGCCGCTCGCAGCTCCCTTCATTCCCAAATCCAAAATCCCAAATTCGTCATTCGCACCATTCCGCTCCCTGCTCACAGCTCACGGCTCACCGCTCAGTTTCTCCAGATACTCCCGCATGGCCCGAATGGCCTTGCCCCGGTGGCTGAGGAGGTCTTTCTCGTACTGAGAGGCGTTGCCGAAGGTGCGGCCCAGATCGGGGTGGATGAAGATGGGATCGTATCCGAAGCCGGCGGCACCGTCGGGCGCAGGCGCGATGGAGCCGTGGACGCGCCCCGTAAAGATGTGCTCGCCGCCTGCAATGTCCAGGAACACAACCACCGCCTCGTAATAGGCGCCGCGATCCTTGCCGTACAACCCCTCCATGTTCTGGAGCAGGAGAGCATTTCGCGAGACGTCGTCCGTGAGCCCGCCGTAGCGCGCCGAGAAAACCCCCGGCTCGCCTCCCAAGGCGGGCACCACCAGCCCCGAATCCTCCGCCGCCACCATCGCTCCCGGAGCGAGGTGAGCGTATCCGCGAGCCTTCAGGCGGGCGTTGTCAAGAAAGGACGCGCCCGTCTCCTCCACCTCCGGAACCGCGGGCACGTCTTGAAGAAAAAGAAGGCGGAGGGGAAGACCGTCGAGGAGCCGCCGAATCTCCCTTTGCTTGCCTTCGTTGGTCGTGGCGAAAAGCAGGCTCATACCACTCATGGATCTCTCCGCTCTTTCACAGTCATGGTCAGTCCCTCTCCCGCCGAACGCGGGCTCCCAGCGCCCGCAGCCGCTCCTCCAGCCTCTGGTACCCGCGGTCCAAATGGTAAATTCGCCGAACCTCGGTGGTGCCTTCGGCGCACAGCCCCGCGAGAACCAGGCTGGCCGAGGCCCTCAGGTCGCTCGCCATGACGGGGGCCCCGCTCAGGGCGGAACCCGCCACCATGGCCACGTTGCCGTCCACGCGAATGTCCGCTCCCATGCGGGCGAGCTCGGGCACGTGCATGAACCGGTTTTCAAAGATGGTCTCCTTCACGGTGCCCACGCCGCGGGCCCGGGTGAGGAGCGCCATGAACTGGGCCTGGAGGTCCGTGGGAAAGCCCGGAAAGGGCGCCGTCACGATGTCCGCCGCTTCCAGTCCCCCTGGACACGAGGCCTCGATCGCCCCTCCCTCCACGCGGATCGTCGCTCCCATGGCGCGGAGCTTGGCCAGCAAGGCCTCCAGGTGGTCGGGAACGGCGGGCGACACGGTGACGTGGCCACCCGTGATGAGGCCCGCCATCAAGAGGGTTCCCGCCTCGATGCGGTCGGGGATACAGGCGTGCTCGGCGCCCGAGAGGGAGGAGACGCCCGACACCCGAATGGTGTCCGTACCCGCCCCTTCAATGCGGGCGCCCATCTTGGACAGCAGATCCGCAAGGTCAGCGATCTCGGGCTCTCTGGCCGCGTTGTGCAGAACCGTCTCACCCTCCGCCAGGACCGCCGCCATGAGGACATTCTGGGTGCCGCCCACGGTGGCCACGTCGAAGACCACCTCCGCGCCCTGCAGCCTCCCAGCCGTGGCCTCCACGTAGCCGTGTTCCACCGTGATCTCGGCCCCCATCGCTTCCAACGCCTTCAGGTGCTGGTCCACGGGGCGAGCCCCGATGGCGCACCCGCCGGGAAGGGAGACCCTCGCCCGTCCGCACCGGGCCAGCATGGGCCCCAGCACCACGATGCTGGCCCGCATTTTTCTCACCAGTTCGTAGGGTGCTTCCAGCTCTGTCAGGGAGAAGGCTCTCAGCGCCAGCGCTCCTCCGGGCTCGCCGTCCGTCTCAACCCCGAGGTGCCGCAGGAGGTCGAGCATGGAGGCGATGTCCATGAGATCCGCCGAATCGGAGAAGGTGACCCGCTGGTCCGTCAACAGGCTCGCCGCCATACAGGGCAGGAGGGCGTTCTTGGAGGGCCTCACGCCCGTAATTCCACTCAGCGGGACCCCGCCCTCGATCACGAACCGTTCCATCGCACCCTCCCAGAGGGAGTATATCCCGAAGGAGCCTCCTCATGGCACGCCTACATGGCCGGCTTTCCACGACTGTCACCAGCCTCTCACACATAGGAACCGCACGTGACAGAACCCGTGGTGATTGTCTCACGAAGTGGCTTTGTTATTAGGCCTTTACAAACGGCACGGCGTTTGCTAACATTGAGACTGTGCGCCCCCTATCGCGCTGAGACCCTGAGGTCCCGAAAGCTGGGTTTGGGAATCCGAGGAAGGGCAAAGGGGTGGCGGCAGAGGAGAGGAAACATGGGCTTGGTGATGAGAACCTCAAGGCTCTTGTTCGTGGCGATGACGGTTTGCGCCGCATTCGGAGTCATGGCCTCGGGCTCGGTGGGAACCATGGCCGCCCCGGGCAATTCAGTCTTGATGGGCTTGGATACGAGCCGTTCTCCGGAACAAGCGCCCCGCTGGATGTCGGACCTCTCTCTGGGGTCCCCGGCGGGAAGCGCCACCCTCGCCGTGCAGTGCCCTCCATGGATGAAAACTCTGCCTCTTCCTCAGCTCAAAGTCGTTCTCAAGGGCACCCCCGCAGGCACCCGAGTTGAGGTGAGCCTCCGCCCCGGCCTTCCTTTCCTCCCCGTTTATCTCAAGGATGGCATAGGCCGCCTTCCCGTCGCCGTTCCAGATGGCCAGGCCCTTGGGCAGATGGTGTTCCGGATCGAAGGCGCCAACGGACAAGGGCAAGTGCTGCTCCAACCGGAAAAGGCTCTGGCCCTCTCTTCCGCGGTGCTGGCCGGGCAATATCTCTTCACGGCCACCAACTGGGGCGGAGCGGGAGATCTGGAAGTCTCCGCCCGCGACGCCCAAGGCCAGGACGTGGCGCTAAAATCGTCCCAAGGCGCGCTTCAAGCCGATGGTTCTGGATGGGTCTCGCTGGGCCGCATCGAACCGGGGGCGCAGGCCGTTTTCTCGGCGGCCCTCTCGGAACCGGTTACTTTCCCAGTCACCATCACGGCGCGAACGCCGGCGGGCGATGACGCCAAGCAGACCTTGTACAGCACGGAAGCAAGCACGCTCTGCGCCACGCCGGGCAAGGATGGCCCCGGCTCCAACATCACCGGCGTCATCAACACCTATTATCCTGTCACCACCTCGGTCTCCGCGGGAGCAACCTCCATCCAAGTGGGCACCTCTCTGGGCGCGGCAACCCCCATTTCGGCTGGAGACTTGCTGATCCTCATCCAGATGCAGAGTGCCCAAATCAACTCAGCAAATACGAGCAGCTACGGGGACGGCAGCACGGGCTCCGGTTACACTACCCTCAACGGCAGCGGAAGCTACGAGTACCTCGTGGCCCTGGGGCCCGTGGCCTCGGGAGCCGTCTCCGTGCAAGGCGCTGGGGCCAGCGGCGGCACGCTCAACGCCTATGCCGTTGGACCTTCCACTTCGACGCAGGGACAAAAAACGGCCCAGCTCATCCGGGTGCCCCAGTACACCACCGTCACCGTCGGGGCTGCTCTCACCTCCCTGGCCTGGAACGGTTCCGTGGGCGGTGTCCTCGCCTTCGACGCCAGTGGCGCACTAACCATGAGCGGGAACATCAGCGTGGACGGCATGGGGTTCCGGGGCGGTTTGCAAACTCAGCTTACCGGGATCAACACCTCGCCGCCCTCCAGCACGTCCTTTCGGATATTGACTCCCGCCAGTCCTCCCACGGGTTGCTTCGCCATGAAGGGTGAAGGCATCGCCGGGACCCCGAAGTCCTTGCCGGGTGCCAACAATGGCAGCGGCCTCGACGGGTATCCCAACGGTGACTTCGGCCAGGGTGCCCCGGGCAACGCGGGAGGCGGAGGCAACGACAGCCTCCCGGCCAGCAATTCTCAGAATGCCGGCGGCGCGGGTGGCGGCAACGGCGGCGATGGCGGCCAGGGCGGATATGCCTGGAACAGCGCGGCCGATGTCGGCGGCCGGGTGGGCGCCTTGGTGCACGACGCCGCCAACCTCTTGGTACTTGGCGGAGGCGGAGGCGCCGGAACTCGCAACAACACCTCAGCGGGCGGATATGCTAACGGAGCCGCGGGGGGCGGGATCGTGATGATCCGTGCCCTCACCGTGACGGGTGTGGGAACCATTTCGGCCAGCGGATTGAATGCTCCGGCCTCTCAGATGGACGCGGCGGGCGGAGGCGGCGCGGGTGGCACCGTCATGGTCTACACGGCCACGGGCAGCCTGAGCGGCCTTTCGATAGTCGCCAACGGAGGCAAGGGCGGTGACGCTTGGCCCGCCCAGGACGGATCTGCTTATCCCGGCAACCGCCATGGTCCTGGCGGAGGAGGCGGCGGCGGCGCGATCCTCCTCTCCGGCGCGGCCGGTTATGCCGTCGCGAACGGCGGCATGAATGGCATCACGACCACCTACAGCGACGCCTACGGTTCCACGCCAGGAACAGCGGGTATCACGTTGACGACGATCACCGGGGCCCAAATCCCCGGAGCAGCCACGGGTTCCCAGTGCCCTACCCCCTCGACCTACATTACCAAGGCCTCCAGCGCGGGGTCTGGCTACGTCGCGCCGGGCCAGCCGCTGACCTACACGGTCACGGTTACCAACACCACGGCCTCCGCGTGGACCGGGATTGCGGTGTATGATCCTGTGCCGGCGGGGACGACCTACCTTGACAACAGCTCGCAGGTGAGCGCCTTCTCCCTTACCACCGGAAGCTACGCCGACAGCTTCCCCCAGCCCAACAAGGTCTACAGCAACAGCACCGGCACGCTGACATGGACCCACCCGTGGGCAGAGACTGGCGACGACAACAACCCCACACACGGTGTCATACGAATCGTAACGGATCCGCTGAACGGGTCCAACAACGTCTTGAGAATCTACAATCAAGACGTTGTGGGGAACATCAACCTCTCCAGGACCCAGAGTCTGTCCGGGTACACGTCGGCCACATTGAGATTGAATTACCGGCGTTACCAGATGACTTCCTTTGACACGGCCGTCGTGCAGATTTACTACAATGGGAACTGGGTGCCCGTCCGGTCCTACACCGGTTTCACAGACAACAGCGGCACTTCGTACGCAACCGACACCCAATTCCTTAACGACGCCGTGGATATCACTCCCTACCTCAGCTCCAGTTTTGCGCTTCGGGTGGGTTTTTCGAGCGTGGATCCAAACAACGGCAGCTATATCTACCTCGACAACTTCGAGATCGACGTCCAGAACGCCCAAACTGCGACGTCGACGGGCACTGCGCCGCCCTCGCTTCTGTCGGGGTACACCCTGCAGCCGGGGCAGAGCGTAACCTTGACCTACAAGGTGCAGGTGAACGCCAACCTTTCGCCGGACGTAACGGCGATCACGAACATCGCCACTCTCACCGCCGACGGCGGCATCAACCAGTCCGCCACGGTGAGCAACCCCGTTTTGACGGCGCCCGTGGTCACTTCTCCCATTATCGCGGGAACTTCGAGCCTTGGGGGCACCACCACGGCGCCCGCCGGCTCCACCGTTCAGGTCTACAAGAACGGCGTGGCCTTCGGGTCCCCCATACCGGTCTCGGGAACCTCCTGGACGCTCAACGGCATCTCGGGCCTGGCCGGCGGTGAGTCCATCACCGCCACCGTCACGTCGGGCGGCCAAACTTCCGCCGTCTCCAACGCCGTCGTCGTCACCCCCGCGGCGCCCTCCGTCACCGGCCCCATCCCCGCTGGCGCTACGAGCATCAGCGGATCCACTACGGCGCCCGCCGGTTCGACCGTTCAGGTCTACAAGAACGGCGTGGCCTTCGGGTCCCCCATACCGGTCTCGG
>JBBIKI010000040.1:16045-26414 GCA_037445535.1 Acidobacteriota bacterium
GTGAGTCCATCACCGCCACCGTCACGTCGGGCGGCCAAACTTCCGCCGTCTCCAATACCGTCGTCGTCACCCCAGCGGCGCCCATGATCACCTCGCCGGCCTTCGCGGGAGCCACGAGCGTGAGCGGCACCAGCCTGGCTCCCAACGGCTCGACCATCAGCCTATATGTCAACGGCGGCAGCACACCCATTGGGACCGCCTCAGTGGACAACACGGGCCACTGGAACGTCACCAGCCTGAGCGCGCCCCTGGCCGACGGTGATACGCTCACCGCCACGGTGACCGTCGGCGGGACCACCTCGGGGCCTTCCGCTCCCGTGGCCGTTTCCGCCAACGCGGCGGACGTGACACCGGCCCCCGTTGTTACCTCGCCCATCCTATCGGGAGCCACGAGCGTGGGGGGCACATCGGTTTCACCTGCCGGAACACGGATTGACGTCTTCGTGAACGGAACCTACGCGGGAACCACCTCCGTGGGCTCGAACAACACCTGGACCCTTAACGGCCTTACGGCTCTGGCCGCGGGCCAAGCCGTCACCGCCACCGCCACGGATTCGGCCAACCTCCATGGCACGAGCGCCCCCTCGGCGCCCGTCTACGTTTCCGCGAATGTTGCCAACCAAACTCCGGCCCCGGTCGTGCTCGGGCCCATTTACGACAACGCCTCCATGGTCTATGGCACCTCCCCCTCCCCGGCGGGAACTCTCATCGCCGTCTACGCGAGTGGCGCCTTCTTGGGCCAAACCACCGTGCAGGCCGGGGGCACCTGGAGCCTCTCCGGCATCGGGCCACTGGCCACCCTTCAAGCCATCACGGCAACCGCCACTGACCTGGCCAACAGCTACGGCACTTCGTCCCCCTCAGCGCCCGTCATCGTCGAGCCTTCGGGCGCGAACCCACCGACGCCCGCCCCCACCGTCAACTCGCCCATCAATGCTGGGGCAACCTCGGTATCAGGGACCTCCCCTTCTCCGTCCGGTACGACCATCAAGGTGTTCGTTGACTCAACCTTCGCGGGCACCACGACGGTCCTTGCGAACGGGACCTGGACCCTTACCGTTGGCACCGCCCTAGCGGCGGGCCAGGCCATCACGGCTACCGCCACGGACTCGGCTAACTTCCTCGCGGAGAGCGGTCCCTCGGCTCCCGTCTACGTCTCCGGCGCGGGCGGCACCACGCCGGCCCCCGCCGTGGACTCGCCCATCAACGCGGGCGCCACCTCGGTTTCGGGCACTTCGACGGCCGCGGTTGGCTCTCGAATCGACGTCTTCGTGAACGGAACCTACGCGGGAACCACCTCCGTGGGCTCTGGCGGCGTCTGGATCCTTAACGGCCTCACCGCCCTGGCCGCGGGCCAGGTCGTCACCGCCACCGCCACGGAGACAGGGAAGGGAACGTCGGCTCCCTCCTCGCCCGTGACCGTCTCGTTGGTTTCCGTCAACCTCCTCCGCTACGGCGGCGTCACCGCCCTCTCGCCTTTGGCGCCCGCGGCCTCAACGATTTTCACCGGATACCCTGGTGATCCGTCCATCCCCGCTTCCGACTGGGTCGTCCAAGGGTATACCTCCGCCTCTTCCTTCCCCCAGGAGACCTCGGACTTGCAGGGAACTTCCCCCGCCCTCGTCTTCTACCAGCTCCAAGGCAACACCGGCAGCACGCTGAGGGTTACCAAAGTGAGCGGCAAAATCGTTATCAGCTACTGAGACCCAAGGACCAGATAAAACAATGAGCGGCGGGAGATTGTCTTCCGCCGCTCTCTTTTTGGCCACCCGCCCACATGAAGCCGGCCTCCAAGCAAGCCGGACTCGGCGGGAGCGGGACTACTCATAAATGTAACCTTTTGGAATCATATTTAGGCTGACCCTTCGTCCTCACCATATCTAATCATATGTAATATCTACACTTGCATACTTGTAACTTTTGGGCATCGCTATTGCTTACTTAGCAGCGAGCCGCCCGGGTCCATGAGACCCCGAGGTTTCCCATCAAGGGCGACCGAGGACGGGTTAAGGGGCGGCACGAAGGAGCGGAAAAGATGCGAAGAGGCAACGTGATCGGGTTCCTGTGCTGTATGTTGGCCCCCTTGGCCCTCCGGGCGGCGGTTCCCGCGACGACGGAGTTCGAGGCCGTCCAGGCGGCGCGCCGCTCGGGCGATGGCACGGAGCGGGCCGTCACCCCGTCCGGTCCAGGCTGGCTGCACCTTTCCGGCGTGGTGGCCCGCCTCGATCCGCCGCCGGGGGACGGCGTGAAACTCTGGATCTCCCTGGCGCCCGGCGAGCCTTGGCAAGAGATCGCCCTCGTGAAAGGCTCCGGCCTGCTCCCCATGGAGATTTCCAGCGTGTCGGACCTTTGGGCCCTACGCTTTCGCGTGGAGCCTGACTCACCCTGCACCCTCACCCTGTCCCCGGCCCGCGACGTGGTCTTGGCCCAGTCACCGCCGGCTGGAGGAAGCCCCGCGGCCTTCACCCTCACCAACTGGGGCGCCCAGGAGGCGTTCAAGGCTCGCGCCGTGGATGCCACCGGCAAGGCCCTTACCTTGGCCTCGGGGGACGGCCTTCCACGATGCTCGGCCGCGGGTCCGTGGCAAGACCTGGGCATCCTGTCGTCTGCCGAGGAGAAGTCTCTTTTCGCGGCCCCGGGCCAGTCTCCCGCGTATCCCGTCCTCGTCACGGTGCGAGGCGAGTCTGGCGATTCATCTACCCTGGTCCTCACGGGCGGACGGAACGAGGCTACCGCGTCTCAGGTCTTTTACTACTACGGCGCCACCAAGGTGAACTACGGGTGCAGCTCTCCAGCCGTGCCCAACAGCACCAGGTTTGGAATGACCGGCATTTCCGACGCCACCACGTTCACCCTCACCAATCTCACCACCGGAACGGACGTGGCCACGGGCACGGTAAACAAGGGCCAGCTCCTGACCAACCCCACGATCCCCCTTCTGGCCGACAACAGCCGCTTCCGCCTCGCCGCCTCTAAGCCCGTCCAGGCGTTCACGTACTACCAGTGCTCCAACTACATGGGAAGCACGTTCTTCCTGTCAGACAACGGCAAGACCTTCACGGGCAGCTCCTTCACCGTACCCCTCATCCAGTCACCCGGAGTCTTTCATGTGTGGGTCTTCGCCACGGGACAGGGCCGAGTCACGGTGAACCGCCTCCCCGATAACACCCAGATGGACTACCACGACTTCCCCGCGGGGGGCGGCGCGTGGCAGGTGACGGACGCCAATATCCCCGCCGGCGCCGGCGGCACGGTCTACGCCTTCTCTTCCACGGCCACCACCTTCCTGGTGGAACAGTCGAGCCAGAACGCTGCCACGGAGGTTCCCCCCTCCACCCAGAGCCTGGACCCCGGCTCATGCACGACGGCGTCGGTGGGACAATCTTTTTACTTCAACGCCCAGAACTTCGGGAGCGGTTCGCACATCGCCGTGTTCCCCTATGCCAGCGGCACCTATTCCCTCACGTCCCTCACCTCGGGCGGCACGACGCTCACCAACATAGGCATCACCGCAGGGACGCTGGACTATCGCACCATCGCGGCGGGATCCTACAAGCTCACGTCCACGGCCAACGTGGGCCTTCTGGCAGGGGATAACGAAGGCACGTCCAGCGTCTGGGGCATGGGCGATGACGCCGTGTACTACCAGGGCCAAGACGCGGGCGGCATCCACGAAACCCGCGGCCACGCCCTCACGTGCGGGGGAACGATTTTCGTCACCCACCAGGGCACCACTTTGACGGGCTCCGGAGCCACCACGACGCCCGCGCTCGGAGCCGGAACGGTGAACCTCAACGCCGAGACGGTCCTCGATTTGGCGGGGAACACGGGCAACGGGACCCTCTTCGACCTCACGTCTCAAGACTCGGCTCACCCGTTTCTGGTGGAGGTCTTCGGTGGTAACTGCGACGTGAATCTGAACGACTGGTTCAAGGTCATGGAGCCCCAAGCCGTGGCCAGGCCAGTCATCACCGTTCCCGGCACCAGCGGCTACCTGGTCTCGGCCACGCCCATGGTCACGGGCACCGCCTTTCCCGGAGCCAAAGTGACCCTCTTCGTTAATGCCGCGGGACCGCCCGTGGCCTTTGTTTGGAGCGGATCCGCGGTGGCCGATTCGGCGGGCCAATGGACCCTCGCCGTGGGAGCCACGCTGAGTGGCCAAACCTTGTATTATTTCGACGCGGTCCAGTCGGTGGACGGCGTGTGCGCCGCCGATCCCAATCCCCCCCCTGGAAGCGGCAAGAACCAAGGCATCATCGACGTGACCCCGCCCGCGATCACCGCCCCCGCCAACGGATCCATCACCTACAGCACGACGCCGGCCCTCAGCGGGACGGCGCCCGCTGGCACGACCGTGACCCTCACCCTCACGGGTCCCGGCGGACCCTACACCGTCACGGCCCCGGCGGACCCCGTCACGGGAGCCTTCTCCGTCACTTCACCTCTCTTGCCCTTAGGCGCCTTCTCCGTGGCCGCCGTGGCCACGGACGGCGCGGGCAACGTCTCCCAGCCCTCCGCGGTCGTCGCCTTCACCGTAGCAGCCCCCGTGAACCTGCTGCGCTACGGCGGCGTCACCGCCCTCTCGCCCTTGACGCCCGGGGCCTCCACGGTCTTCGTGGCCCAATACCCCGTTGATCCCGCCCTGGATCCGGCGCGCGATACGATCGTCTCCGGCTTCCTTTCGGGGGCGCCCTTCTCTCCCTACGACACCTCCGACCTGGCCGGCACTCCGCCCCTGGTCTTTTACCAGCTCCAAGGCAACACCGGGGACACTCTCCGCGTCACCAAGGAAGGCGGCAAGATCGTGATCAGGTTCTGAACCGACCTCCGTTCCAAAGGTTCCATTGCTACGGGCGGGTCCCAAGAGACCCGCCCTCTTTTCTAGCCTTTGGAGGGGATCAACGCCTGCTAGGGCAGGGGTGCTGCGCCTTCAGGTTCGGCCTTGAGCTGAGAGATGATGTCCGTGCGGTAGACGCGGGCCAGTTCCAGAGAAACGGCGAAGAGAAGCGGCCCCACGATGACGCCCAAGAAGCCCATGGTGGCCAAGCCGCCCAGGACACCCAGGAGGATCACCAGGAGGGGGATCTTGGCCTTCCCGCTGATGAAAAAGGGGCGGATGAAATTGTCGATGCTGGAGACTACCAGCACCCCCCAGGCCACGAGGAAGAGCCCGCCGCCCGCGTGTCCCGTGGCAAAGAGATAGAGGGCCGCGGGAATCCAGACCAGCGCCGTGCCGACGAGGGGAATGAAGGCGCAGACAATCATCACCGCGCCAAAGAACACCGCCGAAGGCACCCCCGCCAGGGCGAAGCCAATCCCCCCGAGAATGCCCTGCACGACGCACGTGAGAACGATGCCATAGAGGACGGCGGAAACCACCCGGTCCACGGTGGAGCCCAGGATCATTTTGTCCTCATCCTTGAGCGGGACCATCTCCCAGAACCGGCCCACCATGGTCTCGCCATCCCGAAAGAAGAAGAACAGCAGGGCTACCATCACGAAGAACTTCACGACGAAGGCGACGGTATTGATGAGGAGGGCCTTTGAGGCGCCTACCGCCAGGGCGCTGAGGCCATTCATGGCGGAGAGGACCAAGGGCTTCAGGTCAACTTCGGTCATATAGGGTTGGACTTTTTCCATGACCTTGGCCACGAGGGGGTTGGCGAGGACTTCTTCCTTGCCAGGAATGTGGCCCGTGGCCGCGGCCTTTTGCATGAGATCGTAAACGGTCACAGCCTGTCCCGCGAAGAGAACGGCCATGACCGTGAGGGGGACCACCACCACGAGGACGACGGTCGTCGTGGACAAGACGGATGCCGCCGCCCGTCTGCCTCCGAAGAGCCGCAGGTAACGCCTATGCAGAGGAAAGGCCGCCAGAGCGATGACCGCCGCCCAGGCGATGGAAGAAAGGAAGGGCGAGAGGAGCCGGAGCATGAGGTACAGGATGGCCACCAGCGCGCCGAAGTACACAAGGGAGAAGAATACTTTTCGGTCCATGGACTGCCCCTTCCCTTGGCTCTAGTATACCGGAACGGAGGCGCGCCGCACAGAAACCGCCGCAGCACCTCGGCCCGGGACTCTCTTACTCCCGGCGGCGAACCACCAGAGCCAGAGGCAGGGGTACGGCGAGGGCGAGGCAGATGGCGGCGCCCGTGGGCACGTCCCACGTGATGGAGGCGAGCGTTCCCGCGGCGCTTCCGAGGGCGCCGATGCACGCCGCGGCAGCAAAGACGCCGCGCGTCGTTCTGGCCAGCCCGCGGGCGGCGGCAGCGGGAAGTACGAGATAGGCGAAGGACAAGAGAACCCCGATCTGGCCGATGGCCACGGCCAGGAGGGCGCCCAGCCCAGAGAAAAAAGCCAATTCCAGCAACCCCACCCGCAGCCCGAGCACCCGGCTCGTCTCGGGATCGAAAGCCACGGCAAGGAAGCGCTTGTGAAGGATGAGTCCCATGATGAGGAGGAGGCCGCACACGGCGGCGAGGACGGCCACGTCCTTGGGAGACACCCCAAGGAGGGAGCCGAAGAGGAGGGTCGCCTCGTCCAGCCCTCCCTGCGCGCTCTTGCTCAGGAAGATCACGGCAAGGCCTCCGAGCACCACGTACAGGATGCCGAGCACGGCGTCCTCCGGGAGCGCACCCCGCCCGTCCCGGCCCCGCAGGGCCAAAGCCGCGATCACCGCTCCGACTACGGCGAGGCCGGTGAGGCGGGGCTCCCAGCCGAAAAAGAAGGCCATGGAGGCGCCGCACAGAGCCGCCTGCGCCAGGCTCACGCTCACGAAGACCATGCGCCTTTCCAGAAGAAAAA
This sequence comes from Acidobacteriota bacterium, assembly GCA_037445535.1. Taxonomy (GTDB): domain Bacteria; phylum Acidobacteriota; class UBA4820; order UBA4820; family DSQY01; genus JAKAJA01. The sequence continues at coordinate 22,850 of JBBIKI010000040.1, forward strand.
CTCCGAAATAGGCGAGCGGCAGAGAAGCCAAGACGGCGCCCAGAAGCGGCCATTTCACCAGCGCCAGCGTTTCAAGAAGCATGCTCCGCCTCCCCCCCGTTGGTCCACGCCAGCACCGTCTCGCCCGCCACGTCCACGGCCCTCAGTCCTGCGCCGTAGGCCTTCCGGAGGCGGAAGTCCCCAAGCACCGACTCCCGTGCCCCCGCGAGGAAGAGACTCTCCCTCGAATCGAGCCACAGAAAGTGCCCCACTTCGGGGCCGATCTCGTTGAGGAGGTGGGTGATGAGGAGGACCGCCACCCCCTCCCCGTTGAGTTCCCGCATCAGAATGCGCAGCGCGTGGCGCGTCAGAAGGTCCACTCCATTCGTGGGTTCGTCGAGCACGAGCACGCTGGGCCGGCGATGGAGGGCCCGGGCCACCATGACCCGTTGGCGCTGTCCCCCCGAGAGGGCACTGAAGGGCTCTCGCGTCAAATCCTTCAACCCCACGCGGGCAAGGGCCTCCCCCACGGGCGGAAGACCCTTCAAATCCAAGGCGCCCAGCTCCACCACCTGCCGCACGGAGAGGGGGAGGCTTTCCCGCACGCTCGTGAGCTGCGGAACATACCCCAGGCGCAGACCCTCGGCCCGCCTCAACGTCCCCCCCAGGGCCCGCTGCACCCCCAGGAGAGTTTTGATGAGCGTCGTCTTGCCCGCTCCGTTGGGTCCGAAGATGCCCCAGTACTCCCCCCGCCCGATGGAAAATGTGAGGTCCGACAGGAGGGGTTTGCCGTAGCCGATGGCCAAGCCTTCGGCCTCGAATAGCGCCTCATCCACGGGGGGCCCCCAGGAGATCGCGAACGATGGCCCGCATGAGGGCGGGATAGGTCTGGGCATCGGGGGCGCCGCCCGTGTAGGAAGGGATCACCGCCACGCGGGCGCCCGTGTCCCTCGCGATCTTGTCCGCGATCTTGATGTCCTCGTAATTCTCTACGATGAGGAGCTTCACACCTTTGTCCCGCATGGCCTTCTCTAACTCCATCAGGCTCACGGGAGAGGGCTTGATGCCGGGCTTGGGCTCCACGAAGCCCACGACGTTGAAGCCGTAGTGAAGGAAGAAGTAATCAAGGGTGGCGTGGTAAGCCACCACGGGAGCGCCCTTCAACGGGGACAGGTTGTGCGCGACCTCGGCGTCCAGGTTCATGAGCTGGGCCGAAACGGCTTCTCCGTTCTTGGCATACTCCGCGCCATGGGCGGGATCCGCCGCGGCGAAGACCCCCGCCAGACCCGAGGCGATGGCGGCCATGTTGCGCGGGTCCAAGTGGTAGTGGGGGTTCCCGTAGGGGTGGATATCCCCCATGGAGCGGTCCACGCCGCCCACGGGCACCTCGATGGGCTTGATGAACGTTGAAAGGTCCACGTAGCCCGGCGCTCCTGGCTGGATCTTGGCGTTGCCGCACTGCTGGAGGAGGGGCGGCAGGAAGCCCACCTCGAGCTGCAGCCCGTTCACGAGCAGGAGGTCCGCCTTGTGCAGGGCCACGAGAAATGACGGCTTCGCGTCCACGAAGTGCGGGTCCTGGGTCCCCTTGGCCAGCACGGACACGGCCACGTGGTCTCCGCCAACCTGCGAGGCGAGCCATCCGTAATCGGGATAAACCGAGACGACGTTAAGTTTGCCTGAAGCCAGCACCGAAGCCGTGGCTCCGGCCATGACCAGTACAGCCAAGATGATTCGCTTCATTTCACTCTCCTTTCGGTAGCAGGGAGCAGGGAGAAGGAAAGCCGCAGGGGGTCAGGTCGGTTGTCCCGCTCCGCGCGGCCACTCCGCAGTTCCGCTCCCTTTCTCCCGTTCTCCCGCTCTTTCTCCTCAGAACGGATGTGCCCCGTGGGGCCCGATGGCGAAGCCGTACTCGAAGACCAGGGCGTTCCGAAGACCCAGGCCGGCGTAATTGATGCGCTCGACCTGGAGCCTGAACTTTTGGAATTCGCTCGGGAAGTAGGTCAACACAAGCGCGCCCCCCTTGTCGTGCATGCGCGGATCGGCGGGATGCTCGGCGTAATCGGCCCGCAGGCCGGCGAACCACCCGCGCGTGAACTGCCAGTCCACGTAGGAGAACGCCCCCGTGGACCGCGTAAGGCCGTCCATGGCCCGGTAGTTCTCGCGGATGACTTCGGTACGCCAGAGGAAAGAGGCCCTTGTTCCGGAGGCCAGAGGCTTATAGCGGTAGGTCACCGACAGGTTGCCCAGCCCCGTTCCGTGGCCCGTGGCGTTTTTCCCTCCCGCCAGAGAGAGCTGTGCTTCCAGGTTGGCGTTGTCCGTGATGTCCCAGAAGTTGCGCCACGCAACGTTGTAGGTGAGATCGGAGCGTTTTCCGCCAAAGAGACCAGCGTTCCGGCCGCCCGTCACTTCGACGGTGAGATCGCTCATCCAGGGGGTGGGCAGGAGGTGGTTCAGGCTCACGCCCATATCGTTGAAGCCTTCGTCTCCCAGCATGGTCCGAAGGGCCAGGGGCTGATCCGCCTGAAACCACATGTGCGTGTGCATGGAGTTCTGCTTGCCGAAATCGGCGTAGAACTTGCCCACCTTCATGGAGAACCCGCCGGGAAGCCCGGGGAACGCCGCGTAGGCCTCCTCCGCGTGGAGATGGCCGCTCTCCAGGGAGAGGAAGACGTTGGCCGTGGCGAAGGGGTCGATGGCGGCGCTGAAGGCCAGCTCCACCTCCCGAACCTGGAAGGCGTCCTGGCTCTTCCAATAGGGATCGTTCCCGCCCGAATAGGTGAAGTCCGGCAGGACGGAGATGGCGGGGTTCTGGAGGGCGGGCGAAGGGGGCGCCGAAGGGATGGGCGGTACCGAGCCCTGGTCCGTCTGCACGGGAGCCGAAGCGCCCGCCGAGGCCTGTCCCGCCTTCAAGACGTCAATTTGATCCTGGAGCTTCTTGACTTGGGACTGGTAGTCCTGGACCACCTGCTGCATCTGCTGCTGCAAGGCCCGAAGCTGCTTCTGTAGATCGTCCGGGGTGGGGCCTTGCGCCTGGGCCCATACCCCCGTTGCGAAGACCATCGAGGTACACAAAGCTAACGCCATCGATTTCATGGATCCTCCCTCACGTTAGACCGGCGGGCGCGACGCCCCACGAAACACCTGCTAGACGGCCGGTTGGCGGGGAGGACCACGGACGGCCAGCGCGGGAGGCTGGCCGGGCAGGAGGCTGGAATCAGGGGCTGGAACGACGGGGACGGGCGGAGCGTCCAGAGACGGCAGAACCACGGGGGCCGGAGGAGCTTCCATCCCGCCATGGAGGGCAAGACAGACGGGGCAGTGGACGTCAGAAGTGGCCAGGACGGAGCCACGCACCTGGCCTTGGCCGTCGGTATGGCCGTGGAGGACCAGCATCAGGAGGCAAAATGAAAGAAGCCCGGCAAGGGCCTCCCTTCCTCCTAGACGACTGCGCACGTCAACCTCCCCACCGGGCCCTATGCCCAAGCTTAAAATTGTAGCACATTCGCCGCTCGCCCATATTTCCTGAGCTTTTCCCAAATTCCGCGATGGAATTCTCTTGCATTCGGAAACCGGGAGGCTTTGGGAT
>JBBIKI010000041.1:0-17779 GCA_037445535.1 Acidobacteriota bacterium
GGCAACATGAACACCTACATGCAGTTCAAGGCCGCCAAGTCCATGGAGGAGGCGGCCAAGAATACGAGCGGCGGCGCCTCCAACGGCATGGGCCTCGGCATGGGAGCGGGCATGGGCATGATGATCCCCGGCATGGTGGGACAAGCCATGGCCCAGGCCCAGCAGGCCGCCGCCCAGCAGGCGGCGCCGGTCCAGGGCGGGGGCGCGGGCACGTCGGTTCTGTGCGCCGCCTGCGGCAAACCCAACGCACCTGGCGCCAAGTTCTGCGACGCCTGCGGCAAACCCCTGGCCGCCCCCGGCACCGTTTGCCCCTCCTGCCATACACCCAACGCGCCCGGCGCCAGGTTCTGCGCCGCTTGCGGCAAGCCCCTCGCTCCAGCCACCGTCACCTGCCCCTCCTGCCAGACCGAGAACCTTGCAGGCGCACGCTTTTGCAGCGCCTGCGGCAAACCCATGGCGCCGTAGGGCGCCATCGCCGCCAAGACGCCAGGAAGAGTCCGGGAGAATCGCCAAGAGGGGAGGCCGTGATGGCCTCCCCTCTTGGCGATGGATGGCATCTCCTCTCCGGCGTGCCCCGTGGCCGGAGGTTCTTCACTTAGCTTTGGAGCCCCTGGCCGGAGTCATGGCCTTGGACGCGGCATCCTCGATGGCGCTGAGATCCTTCTTGGCCTGGTCCATGGCGGCCAGGGCAGCGGTCATGTTGTGAACGCCCCGGGCCCGGTCCAAATACTCCATGCGCGCCTCGACGGCCCCAAGCCTTACCTCCAAGGAGCCCGTATCGGCGCCTTGCCGCTTGAGGTTGGCCACGGCGAGACTGGCCTCCACCGTGAGGGTGTCCACGGCCTCCCGGCCTGCTATGAGCTTGCTCTTCCAGTCCTGGAGGGTCGCCTCGTACTTGGCGTCGTGGCACGCGGCACAGGCCTTCCCCGCGGCCTTGAGTGCATCGGCCTTCGCGGGATCGTGGCAGTCCGTGCACCCCACTGCCTCGGCCATGACGCTTGGCCGGACATGGAGGCCAAGCGCCGCGGGAACGGTACCCTTGAAGAGGGCGGCCTGACGCACGTGGCACCTGGCGCAGCCGGCTTTGGCATCGTCGTGATGACATCCCGCGCAGTCCGCGGGGGAGGCCAGGCTCATGGCCGTGTGGCGCGTGTCCGCGTGACAGGTGTCGCAGCTCAGGCCCGCTTTCTGAACATGGTAGGCGTGGGGGAAATCCACGCCCTTCCATTCGTAGGGCTCGGCTCTGGGAATGAAGGTGTGGCAGGTGTCGGTGCAGTAGGTGAACGGGCCCTTGGCGAAGGGAGCCTGGATCTCGCCCGCCCCCTTGGCGCCCTCGGCTTCGCCCAGCTTCTTGAGAATGGCGGAGCTGGCCTGGAGGACGCGGATGGCGTATTCGATGTTGTGCACGGGCTCACCCGTCTCCAGGAACCGGGCGTTGAACTCCAGGTCCGCAACGGCCTTGGCGGCTTCCGATCCGGCAGGAGCGCGGCCCGCCAAGCGCGAGCCTTCCGAAGCCATGCGGCGGGCCTCTGCGGCGAGGGTTTTCCCCTGCGATTTCCAGCGGTCCACCATGGGGATGTAGCGCGAGTCGTGGCAGGCGGCGCAGGCCTTGGGGTCGGCCTTGGCCGTACCCTGGCCCAGGAAGGACATGCCCCCCTGGGTTGTGACCTGGGTGTGGCAGCCGGTGCAGTTGATCTGGGCGGCGAACATGCGGCTGGGGGTGGACGCGGCGCCCTTGCCTCCCACGCCCAGGTACATTTCCTTGGGCCCGCCATGAAGGTTGGGGTGGCAGGATTCGCAAGAAACGTCCATGACGGAAATGAGCTTGATGTTGCCGTGGCGGATGGGATCGTGGCACTCCAGGCAGCGGATCTCTTTCCGGCCCACGTGCACATCGTGGAGCAGGACGGGCTGTCCGATTTTCTCCAGCCGGGAGACATGGCACGAGTAGCACTTGTCCTTGGAGACCCTGCCATCGCCCTCGTGGACCGACAGGTGGCAACGGCTGCACGCCACGCCCGAGTCCACGTAGGCCCTCATGTCGAAACTGAACCCGCCGTGTTTGGAGATTCCCTCGGGCGCCCCGTGGCACGCCCCGCAACCTGCCACCGTGCCGCCCGGGGGCTGCCCCTTGAAGTGGCAGAGGAAGCATACCTTGGGGTCCACGCTCACGTGGCCCGCCTCCTGGGAGGAACCGTGGCAGGACGCGCAGTGAAGGGCGATGCCGCGCCGGTCCTTGGCGAGGTGGGGCTGGTGAGGGAACGTGACCGTGAGGAACTTGACGCCCTTGTTGGCTTCCATGCCCGCGTGGCAGCCGCCGGCGAGGCACGCCGAGTCGGGCACGAAGGCCCGGGGCTTGGGGCTGTAGGTTCCCGTGACGTATTTGACGAACTGGCCGAACATGGCGCGGCGCTCGCTGGGATGACATTTCACGCATTCCACGCCGCTGTGTTTGGAGGCCTTCCACTGGTCCACATAGGGCTGCATATAGTGGCACTTGGGGCAGAAGGAGGCGCGCCGGGCGGTGACGTCCACGAAGGCCCAACCGGCCGCGAAGAGAATGACCACGCCCCCCGCCATGGTCCAGATCATCTTCCTGGCGCGGGGGTTCATGGCGCGCTCCCCTTGTCATGGGAGGCCTTCCACTCCTCGTACTCCAGGGGATGCTCCTCCTTGAATTCCCGCAGCGTGATCTTCCCGTTGAGCCACGTGAGGCTTCCCGGGAATTTGTGCGGGTTGAAGTGCACGTTGTAGAAATGCCAGATGACGATGGCCAGGGTGGCCAGGAGCGCCTCGTCCGAGTGGGCTTCGCGGCCGATGTCAAAGAGGAATTTGCCGAACTGGTTGATGGTCACATCCTTGAACCAGAGGATGTAGCCGGACGTGATCATGACCACCATGCCCCAGTACACGGCCCAGTAGTCGAACTTCTCCACGTAGGAAAACCTCCCGAAGAGGGGGCGGTCTTTCTTGATCCCGAGGAAGTAAAGGAGTTGATGAAAGGCATCCTTGGCGTCCTGAGGCTTGGGGATGAGCTGGCCGAAGGTCTTGCGTCCCTCCTCGAAGGCCATGCAGTAGAACAGGTGGTAGAAGCCGATGAAGGTGAGGACCACGGCCCCGATGCGGTGCAGGAACCTCGTCACGTTGGGGCCCCCCATGACATCGATGAGGAAGACCGACACGGCGGCCTCGTGAAATTTGATGGGAAGCCCCGTGAGGATGAGAAGGATGCAGGAGGAAAAGAGGACCATGTGCTGCAGGCGGACGTGGAGGCTGAGACGCTCCACCATGTCCGCGTCCTTCCCTGCCTTGACGCGATCTCTTGCGGCGATCTTCTCCCGCCGCCGATCCTCCTCGAAGAAGGCGTGGGCCGCGCGCCGGACGTCGAGGGCCACCTCCGGCGCGAGCGCGGAGGCCAGGGCTTCGCGCAAGCGCTTGGCCTGATCCTCCGTCATGGCGGGAGGGATCTCCCCCTGAAGGGCCGACGAGACCGACTGTTGCACAATCTCCGATACGGCGCGCGTATCCTGGTCACTCCACGCCGTCTTGACAGGATCGCTCATGGCTGGTTCTCCGAGGAGGCGGCCCCGGGCTTTGTCTCGCCGGCCTTCTGGTGGTTTCGAATCTTCCTGTAGAGGTCCAGGCCGATGTGGATGAACAAGCCCGCCAAGGTGGACAGGGTCAGGATTTTGAACCCCAGGGCCACCCAGTAGACGATGCCCGCCGATTTGTCCTTGGCGTCAATGTGGATCCGGCCGTTGGCGAAATTGGCGTTGGCGCCTGGATGGCACTTGCCGCAGGTCTTGGGGATGTTGGCCGGGTTCACGCTGGAGAGAGGATCGCTGGGAGGCAGGATGTTGTGGGCCGTGTGGCAGCTCGCGCAGTTGGCCGCCTTGAGCACGCCGAACTCATTGGCGATGCCATGGAAGGATTCCTCGTAGGTAGCCACTTGCTCGGCATTCACGCCGTACTTCTCCATGATAACCACCTTGTCATGGCACTTGGCGCAGGTGTTGGCCACGTGCCCGGGGTTCACCGTGGAGGTTTTTTCCTCGGGCCTCTCGATGTTGTGCTCGCCGTGGCAGCTCGTGCACACGGGGGCGTCAGGATTTCCCTTGGCAATGGCCTTTCCGTGGATGGACGCCTCGTAGTCGGCGAAGATTTTCAGGTGGCACGTACCGCACACTTGGGGAATGTTGGTGCGAAAGACCCGGGAGCGCGGATCAGACCCGGGCAGAATGAAGTGGCCGCCGTGGCAGTCCTGGCACGTGGGCGCCTTGAGGTTTCCCGCCGCCAGCGCCTTCCCGTGAACGCTGCGTTCGAATTCAAGGTATTTGGCAGTCTGCGGCGCCCCCGCCGTGTTGCCGTTGTAGTGGCAGCGGCGGCAGTTGACCGGTTGGGGCGTGGCGGGATGGGGGACCTCGCTCACGTCCGCGTGGCAGTCCACGCAGTGCTTGTCTTTGTGAACCGACAGCCGAAGGAGGTTGGGGTCCACGAAGAGATCGAGAACCTGGCCCGAGGGCAGGGTCTTGCGGAAGCCGGGCTTGCCGTGGCAACTCAGGCAGCGCACGTCCTCCTGGGCCTGGGCGGCCAAGGTGCACCCGGCCATGACCACGCCTATCCAAAGGACGCGGCGAAAGAGAGCCATGACGGTGCCCGTCATTCCTTGGTCCCCTTCTTCATGGCATCCCATTCGGCGCCGTGTTGGGCCTTGAAGAGATCCTCGCGCATCTTGCCCGTGAGCCAGGCGGGGTTCATGGGGAAGTTCCCTCCCGCCAGGTGGATGTCATACAGGTGCCATAGAATAAAGAGGATAAAGATGACTTGGGCTTCGCTAGAGTGGACCACCAGCATGAGATCCACGAACCTCTTGGAGAACAGGCCGACGGAGGCCTGGGGCGACCAGAGAACGGCGCCCGAAACGCCCATGAGGAGGCAGCACGCCAGGAGGCCCCAGTACTGGAATTTCTGCATGGGCGTGAAGCGGCCGTACCGAGGGGGCTGGCCCTTGCCCGCCATGCGCCAGAGGAACCCGGCCCAGCCTTGCCGCAGGTCCGACAGGTGCGGCACCGATTCACGCATGTCGCGCCGGTAGCGGGGCGAGACGAGGAGGCTAAGGAGATGGGAGAGGCCCACCAAGACCAGCAGGGCCGCCCCCGCTTTATGGACCACGGCGCGGCCCCCGAAGCCGCCCATGGCGGCGATGAGGGCCTGGGCCCAGCCGTGCTGGTGGTAAACCAAAGCCAGGCCCGAAACAACCAGCATGAGGATGGCCAGAATGAGGATCCCGTGCACCACCCTTTGCCACAGGGACATCCGCTCCACCATGGGCACCGGCCGCTGCTTCGTCATGCCCCGCTCCTTCTGGTGTGACTGGCTCATACCTTCTTCTCTGGCGCCTTGGCCGCGTCGTGGTCCCGCGCCTCCAGCTCCTCGAGCTCGCGGGGGTGGTAGCGCTCCATCTCGTGCCGGGTGAGCTGGCCGGTGATCCAGGTGGGGTTGTAGGGCGCCTTCTCCGTGTGGCTGAAGACGGCGTAAAAGTGCCAGATGACGATGGCGCCGAAGGCCAGGCCCGCCTCGTAGAAGTGCACCATCTCCGCCGCCGAGTAGCCCCAGTCGGGCAGAAAACGGGCGAAGAAGGTTTTGAACCAGAGGATGAATCCCGTCGCCACCATGACGGCGGTGCCCCACACCAGGGCCAGGTATTCGGCCTTCTCGGCGTAGCTGAAGCGCGGGAATCGGGCTCCGCGGTCGCGGTACCCGAGGTAGAAGCCAATCTGGACGACGAGATCCTTCACGTCCTGCAGGGTGGGGATCATGTCCCTCATGAACCGCCGTCCCCGTCGCGTCGCCACGAGGTAGGCCGCGTGATAGAGAGAGTCCGCCACCATGACCACGGCCGCGATCCGATGGAGAACGCCGCGGGCTTCAAACCCTCCCGGGAGGGCCTGGAAGGGAAAGGCCCAGACCGAATCGGGCCACTTGAGGGCAAACCCCGTCACCACAAGAGTGAGGAAACTCGTGAGGAGGCAGACGTGCTGGATGCGCTCTGACTTGGTCATGCGCAGGTAGACCGCCACGGGGCGAAGTTTCTTGAGGGTTTCCTTGTAGTGGCGGATGTAGTCCAGCAGGTTGTGCAGTGCCATGCCGCCCAAGGTCAGGATGATAAGGATGATATAAAAGCGCTGCAGCCAGTAAAGAACCGGGCTGTCCGAGGCCGTCACCTTCAGATGGATCGGCGTTTGCGCAAAGGCCCCCCCTGCTCTGGGGTGGCACTTGCCGCAGGTGGCCTGAAGGTTTTTAGGATTAATGCTCGACTTCGGATCGCTGCTGGGGAGGATGTCATGGGCGCCGTGGCAGCTCCCGCAGTTGGCCACCGCCGTATCGCCGTATTTGGTGGCAAGGCCGTGAAACGACGCTTGGTAGGACTTGACCATGCCCTGGGGCAGGCTGAAGCGCTTGGCCATCCGCACGGAGGAATGGCACTCCCCGCAGGTTACGGTGGCCAAATTCGCTCCGTTCACCCGGCTCGTGGACCGGCTGGCCTTCTCGATGTCGTGCTCGCCGTGGCAGTCGGTGCACGAGGGGGCTTCCATGTGGCCCTCCTCGAGGGCCTTGCCATGGACGCTCTCGAGGAATTTTACCTCGATCCCTTTGTGGCACTTCCCGCAGGTGGCGGGGACGTTGGTCTTGTACACGGGAGATTTGGGATCGGTGGCCGAAAGTACCTTGTGGGCGCCGTGGCAATCGGCACACGTGGCGGCCTTACGTGTGACCCCGCCTTCGATGGACTTCCAGTGGTCGCTCTTGAGGAAGTTTTCCACGGGGTTGCTCTGCCGAACACCCAGGGCCTTCATGGCCTCCGTGTTCCCATGGCACGCTCCGCAGGTGGACGGAATGTTCGCGGGGTATATGGAGGAGGCGGGGTCGCTCTTGCCCCTAATCTGGTGGGCCCCGTGGCAATCGGCACAGCGCGGCACGAGGGCCGAGGCAGGACCTGAAGGGGCGTGAACGCTTTCCTTCAGCTCCGCCTGGAGATCAGAGTGGCAATCGCAGGAGGGCAGAGGGAGCTTGTCCGCGTGGGGCAGCTCGTGGATGCCCGAGTGGCAGTCCGTGCACGAAAGGCCCTCGTGGACCGAACCCTTCAGGGCACTCTTTGTGACTTGGAGGGTGAGGCCCTCCTTGGCGACCACCGTCGCGCCCAGCGCCCCTGGCCGCTCGACCTTGCTGGCGGCCATGCCCGGATCGTCATGGCATTGGAGACAGTCTTCGGACGTGAGCTTCGCCGCGGCCGCCGCCCGCGCGGGACCCCATGATCCTATGACCGTAAGCCCAACGAGGGCGAAGCCCACGATGAGCCGGTGCACGGTGTTGTTCATGACGCCGCTCTCCCGGATGTCATCTTTGTACTTATGACAAAGCCCCTAAGCGATGTTCCTTAGCAAGACTGATACCAAGGAGCCCCATAACGGGGGGTTAGTGTAAGGAAATGGGGTTGGGAGTGCCATATAGGAGGAAAAGGACTTCGCCATGCAGTGCCATATGCCCCACCTATGGGGCTAATAACCCCGCTATGATCCCGCACCTTTCCATCTAGATTACCAACGGGGCGTTTCCCCCTCGGAGAAATGGAGCCTAAAGCCTCTTTTTACAGCATCGCCCCTCAGAACTGTATACTAATTAAGCTAATTGCCTTCGTTCGCACCATCAAGCCAAGACCCACTCCGTCACCGGTCACATGGCCCCCCGGCTCGGGCCCCAATTCCCAACCAAGCAACAACGTGGATGCACGCCCTTGCTTGCCGGCGGTATCCGGCGTCCGGCCTTCTTCTGGCTCGGTCCGGCGAAGGCCACGCCGCTAGAAAAAAAGGCGGACCCGTGCGGGCCCGCCTCTGGCGGTTCACGATACAGGGAGGAGAGCTACGGTTTGAAAGTGAGCCTGGGGTTGCGGGCCGCGGCCACCTCGTCGAGGCGCCGCCGGTAGGCGTTGTGCGGAGCCGCCTTCACGAAGGCGGGAGTCTCCTCCGCCTCCTTCACGATGGCCGCCACCGCGTCCACGAACCGGTCCATCTCTTCCCTGGGCTCCGTCTCCGTGGGCTCGATCATGAGGGCCCCGTGGACGATGAGGGGGAAATACACGGTGGGCGGGTGGAAGCCGTAGTCGATGAGCCGCTTCGCCAGATCCAGCGTGGTAACGCCGCCGGGCAGGCCCTTGTCGCAGAAGACCACTTCGTGGAGGGTCGGCCCGTCAAAGCCTAGTTCCAGGAGGGGCTTGAGTTTGGCTCTCATGTAATTGGCGTTTAAAACGGCCAGTTCGGAGGCGCGCTTGAGCCCTTCCGCGCCCATGGTCTCGATGTAGCACAGGGCTCGCACCAGAACCAGGAAGTTCCCATGAAACCCGAGCACCTTGCCGATGCTCTTGGGCCGCTCAAGATCCCACAGGTAGCGCCCCTCCTTCTTGGCCAGCACGGGGCGGGGAAGATAGGGCTCCAGGTGGGACTTGCACGCCACGGGGCCGGCCCCCGGTCCTCCTCCACCGTGAGGGGTGCTGAAGGTCTTGTGGAGGTTGATGTGCATGACGTCGGCGCCCCAATCCCCGGGCCGGGTGATGCCCATGAGGGCGTTCAGGTTGGCGCCATCCACGTAGACTTGCGAGCCGTTGGCGTGGAGGATGCGGCAGATCTGCGCGATGTTCTTCTCGAAGATGCCCAAGGTGTTGGGCACCGTGAGCATGATGGCGGCCACATCGGGCCTCATCCGGGCTTTCAGCGCCTCCAGGTCCACGCAGCCATCGGGCCCGCTCTGGATCTGCTCGATGGCGTACCCCGCGAAGTGAGCGCTGGCGGGATTCGTGCCGTGGGCCGAATCGGGGATGAGCATGACCTTCCGGGCGTCGCCCTGATCCTCCAGGTACGCGCGGATGAGCTGGACCCCCGTAAACTCCCCATGGGCCCCCGCCGCGGGCTGGAGGGTGCAGGCATCCATGCCGGTGATGGCGCAAAGGGCGTGCTGGAGCGTGCCCATGAGTTCCAAGGCCCCCTGGGTGGTGGACTCGGGCTGGAGGGGATGGAGGCGCGCGAAGCCTTCCAGCCGCGCCACCTCCTCGTTGATCTTGGGGTTGTACTTCATGGTGCAGGAGCCGAGGGGGTAGAGGCCGAAATCCACCGCGTAGTTGTACGTGCTCAGCCTCGTGAAGTGGCGCACCACGTCCACCTCGGACATCTCGGGAAGGAGGGCGGGCGCCGAGGCCCGGACCATGTCTCCCAAAACCTTGCGAGGATCCGCCTCGGGCACGTCGCAGGGCGGCACGGAGGCCCCCACGCGGCCCGGATGGTCCTTCTCGAACAGGAGTTTCTCTTCAATGGGCCGGCTCATGAGAGGCCTCCCAGAACCGCCGCCAAGCGGTCGCACGCGAGCTTGGAGACCCGTTCCGTGGCGCACAGCAGGTAACCGCCCGCCAGCTCCGGGTAATCCTTGCCCAGGTCATAGCCTCCCAGGAGATCGGCCTTGTAGGCCGCGTCCGTGGCCTTTTCCGCCGGCACCTTGACCGCGAACTCATTGAAAGTGGGACCGCTGAAGAGGGGCTTGATTCCCTTGGCCTTCAGGGCCTCCTTTAGGTATTCGGCCTTGCTCAGATTCTGGAGGGCCAGATCGCGGAGCCCCTTCCGGCCCATGGTGGCCAGGTAGATGGTGGCGGCGAGCATGCAGAGACCTTCGTTGCTGCAGATGTTGGAAGTGGCCTTCTCCCGCCGGATGTGCTGCTCGCGGGTGGTGAGGGTTAGCACGAAGCCACGCCGGTTTTCCGCATCCACCGTCTCGCCCACGATGCGGCCCGGAAGCTGCCGCATGTTTGCCTGCCGCGTCGAGATGAACCCCAGGTAGGGACCGCCATACCCCAGCGGCAAGCCGAAGGACCGGGCCTCGCCGCACACCAAGTCGGCGCCGCAGGCGCCCGGCGGCTCGATGAGCGCCAGGGAGAGGGCCTCGGCCACCACGGCGCCCAAGAGGGGCTTCTTGTCCCCGGCGAGGGCACCCGCCACGGCCTTGAGATCCTCCACCACGCCGAAGAAGTTCGGCTGGCCCGCGAGCAGAAGGCAGACATCGGGAGTCACCGCCGCCTTCAGGGCAGCTAGGTCCAGGCGCCCGTCGGCGCCGAAGGGAACCTCGGTGATGGTGAACCCGAGATGTTTGGTGTACGTGCGGAGGACCTCCCGGTAGGCCGGATGCACCGAGCGGGCCACCAGGACCGTCTTGCCCTTGTGGATGCGGTGGGCCATGAGAGCCGCCTCGGCCACGGAGGAGGCACCGTCGTAAAGTGAGGCGTTGGACACGTCCATCCCCGTCAGGTCCGCCATCATGGTCTGGAACTCGAAGATGGCCTGCAAAGTCCCCTGGGCCATTTCCGGCTGGTACGGCGTGTAGGCTGTGTAAAACTCGGCCCGCATGAGGAGCTGGTCGATGGGAGCGGGGGCGTAGTGGTCATAGGCGCCCGCCCCCAGAAAGCACGGGCGGCAGGTGGGAGAGCTATTCCGGACGGAGCGCGTCACGAAGCGCTCCCGGAGGACCGGCTCGGCCACCGCTTCGGGCAGATCCAACGGCCCCTTCAGTCGCAGGTCCTCGGGGATGGAAGCGAAGAGGTCCGACACGCTCTGAACGCCGACGGCGCCCAGCATCTGCCGTATGTCCTCCTCGCTCGCGGGCAAGTATCGCATGGGGCTTCTCCTAAAGATTCTTCACCACGGAGGCACGAAGAAAGGAAGGAGACCTGAACCATAGGGGAAGCGGGCCAAAGATTAAGACCAGGGAGCAGGGCGGCCATCCTGTTGTTTTTGGTCTCTCCACCTAAATACTTATTGGTTCGTCCTTCTCCGTGTTCTCCGTGTCTCCGTGGTGAGCTTGCTCAGTGCGCCGATTCGGCCACGTAGGCCGCGTAGGCCGAGGCATCCATGAGTCCGGGGAGTTCTCCGGCGTTGGCGAGGGTGATTCTGAGGATCCAACCCTTGCCGTAAGGGTCGGCGTTCAGGAGCTCGGGGTGGTCGGCCAGATCGGCGTTCACCGCGGAGACCGTACCGCTGGCGGGCGCGTTGATCTCGGAGACCGCCTTGACGCTCTCCACGCTCCCCATGGCCGACCCCGCCGTGAGAGCCGCACCCTGCGCCGGAGCCTCCACGAAGACGATGTCGCCCAATTCCTGCTGGGCGAAGTCCGTGATGCCCGCCGTGCCAGCGTTTCCCTCGACTCGAATCCACTCGTGGCTCTTGGTGTACTTAAGGTCGCTCGGGATATTCATGGTAACCCTCCGGCTATTGGCTGTTGGCCAAGGATCTCCGTCACTTGGAACGCTTATAGTGGGGCTTGGGGACGACCTTGGCCGCCACGTTCCTGCCCCGGATGTCCACCTCAAAGGCGGTTCCCACCTCCGATAGGCTCACGGGCAGGTAGGCCATGCCCAGGGGCTTCTTGAGAAACGGCGCCTGGGTGCCGCTCGTGACCACGCCCACCTTCTGGCCGCCCGCGAAGCAGTCCATGCCGTGGCGGGGAATGCCGCGCTCCGTCAGCTCGAAGGCCACAAGCTTGCGTGCGGTGCCCTCGGTCCTCTGCTTCTCCAGGACGGAACGGCCGTTGAAGGGGCCCGGCTTGCCGAGCTTGAGGATCCATCCCAGGTCCGCGTCCAGCACCGTGGTGGTGTCGTCAATGTCGTTGCCATAGAGGGCCATGCATGCTTCGAGGCGGAGGGTATCCCTGGCGCCAAGGCCCGCGGGCACGAGGCCGTGGGGCTTGCCCGCTTCGAGCAGGGCCCGCCACAAGGCAGAGGCGTTCTTCGGTGATAGGTAGACCTCGTACCCGTCCTCTCCTGTGTAGCCCGTGCGCGCGATGAGGCACCGCTCCCCCAGCACCGTGCCGTAGCCGTACCAGTAGTACTTGATGGGTGCCAGGTCCAGCCCCGTCACGAAAGGCTGAAGAATCTCCAGCGACCTGGGGCCTTGCAGGGCGATCTGGGCGGTCACCGGGCTCGCGTTGGTGGCCTTGGCATCGAAGCCCTTGGCCTGCGAGAGGATCCAGGCGAAGTCCTTGTCCGTGTTGGAAGCGTTCACCACCAGGAGGAAGCGGTCATCCGCGTCCTTGTGGACGAGCATGTCGTCCACGAAGCAGCCTTCGGGCGTGAGAAGGCCGCTGTACTGGATCTGGTGGAGGGCCAGCTTGGAGGCGTCGTTGCTGGAGAGAAATTGGACCAGGGCCAGCGCCTGGGGCCCCTCGATCCAGATCTCTCCCATGTGGCTCACGTCGAACATGCCGCAGCGCGTGCGGACGGCCACGTGCTCGTCAATGATGGAGGTGTACTGGACGGGCATGTCCCACCCGCCGAAGTCCACCATTTTTGCCCCCAGCGCGCGGTGCTCGGCGTTGAGGGGGGTCTGCTTCAGGTTGTCCATGGAACCCCCTCCTTGAAAGCCCCCATTCTAGGCCCGGGACCCGGCCCGGTCAAACACCTCGAAACGCTCTGAACGGTCTGGGTTTAGAGGGCGGGCCTCATGCCAGGAGTTCTCCTCTCAACACCGTGACGGCGTGGCCGCCGAGGCGGACGCGGTTACCCTCCAGGCGCACACGGACCACGCCGCCCCGGGCCGAAGCCTGGAACGCGGTCAGATCGCTCTTGTCCAGCCGGCCGCCCCAGAAGGGGCCAAGGCAGCAATGGGCGGAGCCGGTGACGGGGTCCTCGTCGATCCCCGCCGCGGGCGCGAAAAATCTCGAAATGAAATCGAATCTGGGGTCGTCGGAGGCAGCCGTAGCGATGACGCCCCGGGCGCAGATCTCCTTCAGCCGGACCATGTCCGGGCGCAGGCTTCTCACCGTTCCGGCGTCCCTCAGGAGAACGAGGTAGTCGAAAGGGCTCAGCCCCACGTAGCCCGGCTGGGCGCCGAGGGCCTCGGCCAGCCCGGGAGGAAGGCCGCAGGGCGTCTCGGGGGTAGCGGGGAAGTCCAGCTCAATCCCGCCGTCCCGCTTCCGGGCCAGGAGGAGTCCGCTTCGCGTGTGGAACCGCAAGGTCTGCTCCGGGGGAGCGATCCCCTCCTCCCACAAGGCGTGGGCGCTGGCCAGGGTGGCGTGGCCACACAGGTCCACTTCCAGCGCGGGCGTGAACCAGCGCAGCGTGAAGCCGTCCTCGCGCGGCAGGAGGAAGGCCGTCTCGGAGAGGTTCATCTCCCGCGCGACGTGCTGCATCCACTCGTCCTCCCGCGGCTCCGCCAGCAGGCACACGGCCGCCGGGTTGCCGCCGAAGGCCCGCTCCGTGAAGGCGTCCACCTGGATCAGCCTTATACTCATGGAATCCCTCCTTGGCATGGCCGAGCTTAAAGCAAGAGGGGCCCCGGAGGGCCCCTCGCGTCTCGCGTCTCGCGTCTCGCGTCTCGCGTCTCACGTCTCGCGTCTCGCGTCTCACGTCCTGCATTTCGCCTTACTTTTTCCTAGCGGCCTGCTTGTTGAGGATGGCTTCGATCTCGTCCATCACCTTGTTCATCTCCTTCATGGCCGCGTTGAAGGGGGCGCTGGTGGTCATGTCCACCCCGGCGCCCTTGAGCAGGTCGATGGGGTATTTGGAGGACCCGCTGGAGAGCATGGTGATATAGGCATCGCGGGCCTTCGTGCTTGGCGGCTTGGCCGCCTCTCCTTCCCGGATCATGTTGGCGATGGAGGTGGAGGCCACCAAGCTCGTAGCGTACTGGTAGACGTAGAAGTTGTAATAAAAATGGGGAATGTAAGCCCACTCCACGCCGTAGAGATCGTCAACCTTGCACACGCCCTGGGCGTCCCCGTAGTACTCCTTCAGAAGGCTCAGGTAGAGCTTGCTGAGGTTGTCGCCCGTGAGGGTCTCGCCCCTTTCAGCCATCTGATGGATCTTCATCTCGAATTCGGCGAAGAGGGTCTGGCGGAAGAGGGTCTGGCGGAGGCCGTCGAGGTAGCTGCCCAAGAGGTAGAGGCGCGTGGCGTCGTCCTTGGCTTCGTTCTTGAGCATGTAGTGGAGGAGGAGGTTCTCGTTGCAGGTGGAAGCCACCTCCGCCACGAAGATGGAGTAGTCCGCCGTGACGTAGGGCTGGTGGGTGTTGGAGAGGTAGCTGTGCATGGAGTGGCCCGACTCGTGGGCGAGGGTGGAGACGTCGTCGTAGCCGCCCATGAAGTTCAGGAGCTGGTAAGGATGCACGTCGTAGGCGGCGCCATTGCTGTACGCGCCCGACTTCTTGCCCGTGGAAGGCATGAAGTCCACCCAGCGGCTGTCGTAGCCCTTCTTCAGGTCGTCCACGTAGGTTTTGCCCAAGGGCGCGCAAGCCTTGAGGGTCAGGTCCATGGCCTGCTCGGGAGTGTAGCGGAGGTCCACGTCCTTCACGATGGAGGCGTAGAGGTCCTCGTAGCGGAGCTGGTCCACGCCCATCATGCGCTGGCGGAGCTTGAGGTAGCGGTACAGGGTCGGCAGGTTGGCGTGGACGTCGCTGATGAGCTGCGTGTACACCGCTACGGGGATGTTGTTCCGGTCCAGGGCCGCATGAAGGCACGAATCGTAGTGCCGGGCCTCCTTGTTGAACATGTGTGCCTTAACCTGGGAGTAGAGCGAGGTGCCCAGGGTGCGGCGGAAGTCGTTGTACCGGGTCCAGAACGCATTGAAAACCTCGTCCCGGTCCGCGCGGCTGCTGGATGCGCGGTACTTGGTGTAGGCGGCCGCGTCCAGCAAGGGGATGGTCTCGCCCGTGGAGAGTTTCACGTTCTTCGAATAGGGAAGGTCTGCGTTGGTGAAGATGCTGTAAATGGATTCGGCGGAGCCGCCCATCTGGCCGTTGGCCTGGGCCACGAGCTTCTCGCCCTCCGCGTTCAGGGTATGGGCTTTCATGCGCAGGATGTTGTCCAGGTATGGCTTGTAGTCCTTCAGCTTGGGTTCGGCGGCCACGAATTGGTCCACCTTGGCCGGGTCCATGCTCAGGATCTCGGGACGCACGAAGGCCACGGCGGCTCCGAAGGAAGCGGCGACCTGCTCGATGCCTTGGAGCATCTCCTGGCTCTTCGATACCTTGGTGTCCTGGTCGGCCAGCTGGCTGGCGTAGGACATGAGCCGGGACAAATCCTTGTCCATGCCCATCATGGTGGAGAGGCCGGCGTAGAGGCTTTGGGCCGAATCGCCCAGGTGGCCCTTGTAGGGCGCCATCTCCGGCAAGCGCTTTTGGAAAGCGTCCTTGGCCTCAGTCCAAGCCGCGCCGGAAGGGTAGAGGTCCGCCAGGTTCCAGGTCAGCCGCTCTGGGACCTGGGAGCGCTCCGTAGCGGAGAAGGGCCGCTCAACGGCGGGCGCGAGGGCCATCACCGCCACCACGAGAGAGAAGGTTATGCCGCGTCGGATCATGAAAGCTCCTTTCCCTGGGAACGCGGGCGCACGAACGCGCTTCGCGCAGTGAATTCATACGGGCATCACGGGAGAAAAGTTCATCGCAAATGGACTGCCTCTTCATCTAAGGAGAAAGAATACCAGAAAAACCCCCTCCTTCAGAGGGGGATCAAGATTTAAAACCAACGAGCTGGGCAAGAACGGGCCAAGCTCAAGTCCACCGCCTCGGGTCCCTCATAACGCCGAAGGGCGGGCCGAAGCCCGCCCCGTGGACGAAGGAAGGAGATCGAAGGTGAGGACGCGCGTTCAGGAGCCTGGTTCGGAGGAGTCCGGGCCACCGAGGCCAGGACCGGGACCGTATCCAGGACCACCCTGGGCGGGAGGACCCGCCGGCCGGCCCGAACCAGGGCCGCCCCCGCGCCTCATGCCCTGGCCCATGCCTTGGCCGCCGCCCCTGAGGAAGCCGCCGCCTTGCGCCCCGCGTCCTAACCGGCCGCCCATTCTATTGGCACGCATGGCTTGGAAATGAGCCTTGGCCTTGGCCCACTGCTCTGGGGTGAGGACCTTCCTCACGTCCAGGAGGTGGTTGACCCGGGCTTTCATCATCTTGGAGCGGAGGGCCCCCTGCTCGTCCAGCAGGCGGTCCACCACCTGGCGGTCCGGGGCGGCCTTGTCCATCTCCTGTTCCAGGTCCAGGCGCTTGAGGGCCATGTCCCGGCGGAAGTTGATCATCTCCTTCTGCTGCTGGAACCGAAGGGCTTCCAGGCTCTGCTGCTGCTCGGGGGTGAGCCCCAGTGCCTGCACCACCTTGGGGTTCTGGAAGGGGTCCATGGCCATGACGGCAAAGCCAATGGCCAGGAGGCTTGCGGCGATTCCGGCGATCCAAACTCGTTTCATGGTGAACCTCCATACAAGGCTCCATAGACCGGCGAAGTGCGCCGAAAGTTTAGCGGGAGACGCGGACTAAGCGCGGACAGCGCTCGGCGAACATGGGGCCGTCCTTTCGCCGGAATGAAAGGAGTGCCTTCAGTGGTTTAAGGGACAAAGGACGGGCGACGTCGCCCTCCAAATCGTCAGCCAAGGGACACGACACACCCTTTTCGCAGGAGAAAAGCATGGTTGGAAGATCTACCCAGAGGTTCGTCCTTATTTCGAGCGCCGTGGTTCTATTGGCCTCCGGCATCCTGGCCGCTGACCCCCCCGCCACCTTCAAGGTGGACCCCGTCCATTCGCACGTCGCCTTCAGGATCCGCCACCTCATCTCCAAGGTCAGCGGTGACTTCAAGGAGTTCACGGGCACCATCACGGGTGATCCGAAGAACCCCGCCGCCGCCTCCGTCACCTTTGCAATCAAGAGCGCATCCATCGACACCCAAAACGCCCAACGCGACGCGGACCTCAAATCTCCCAACTTTTTCGACGTGGAAAAATACCCCGAAATCACCTTCAAAAGCACGAAGATCGTATCCAAAGGCGGGGACAAGTACGACGTGACGGGAGCCTTCACCATGCACGGGGTCACCAAGGAGGTCACCCTTCCCGTCACCTTCTCCGGCCTGGCCAAGGATCCATGGGGCAACGAGCGGGCGGGGTTCTCGGTGACCACGGCCTTGGACCGAAAAGATTACGGCATTACTTGGAACAAGATTCTGGACCAGGGCGGCACCCTCGTGGGCGACGACGTGGAGATCACCATTGATCTGGAAGCCGTGAAACAAAAGTGACGATGGCGAGAAGGAGCTTCCATGGCTGAGCCCGAAAACCGGCGGGAACCCGAAGCCGAGGTGCACCAGGAGTTTTGGGGGCGCTGGTCTCCCCGGGCCTTCTCCCCCGAACCCATCCCGGAGAAAATACTGGCAGCGCTCTTCGAAGCCGCCCGGTGGGCGCCGAGCTGTTACAACGACCAGCCCTGGCTCTTCCTTTACGCTCGGTCGCCCCAAGACCGCGCCCTGTTTCTGAGCTGCCTCGTGGAGTTCAACCGGGCCTGGGCCGGCAAGGCGCCCGTCCTGGCCTTCGTGCTCGCCCGAAAGACCTTCGAGCACAACGGTGAGCCCAACCGCTGGGCCCCCTTCGACGCGGGAGCCGCGTGGATGTCGCTGGCCCTCCAGGCGCGCAAGGCCGGCCTCTACACCCACGCCATGGCCGGCTTCGACGAGGACCGAGCCTACGAGGTTTTGAAGGTGCCCCGGGAGGAGTACGACATCATGGCCGCCCTCGCCATCGGCGCCTACGGCGATCCCGAGACCCTTCCTCCCGGCGTGAGGAAGACGGAGGCACCCAACGGGAGGAAACCCCTGGGCGAGGTGGCGAGAGAAGGGGCCTTCACGAAGTAGCCGGCGGCGAGACATCCCGGGCGCCAGAGCAAGGAGGCCCCCCGGGCCACCGAAAACAACCGGCCTGCCTACCCGCGTCCGA
>JBBIKI010000041.1:17879-25942 GCA_037445535.1 Acidobacteriota bacterium
CTCCTCGAAGCACGCATCGGCCCCCACGACCACGGCCTGAGCCTTGCCCAGAAGCGACGGCAGGGCCGCGTCGGCCGTAAGGGTCACGTCCAGGCCCTCTCCCCTAAGTTCCTTCGCCAAGATGACTCCTTCCCCCGAGGGACGCGCCTCCGAGAGCAGGACGCCCTTGAGCCCGGCGTGCCGGGCCGAGGCCAGGCATTCGCGTACCTGGCCCGACCGGGAGTAGGTGGCCACGCACGTCCAGGCTCGCTCGTGGACCAGCGCCGCGAAGGCCGCCGCAGTCCGCAGGCGCGACTGCACGAGGGACAGCAGGAAATTCTCCAGTGCACGAGCAGCCTCCTCGTGGCCCGACCGTGCCGCCTCTCCCACCGCCGCCGCCAGGTTGATTCGCAGGGCCATGGACGGGTGCTCGGCCACGAGAGCCTCCAGCAGGGCGCCCAGCCCGGCCGTCCCGTGCCGGTCCAGGTGCGCTTTCACCCGGCCCGCAGCCACATCCAACAGATCCATCGAACCCGAAACACGGTCGCCCTGATCAAGAACCATCCGCCTTCACCTCGATGGGCATTGTACGCCGTACCACGTTGAGGAACTGCAGGCGCTCACCCAGGCTCATGGGCAGCAACGCGAAGGCGGGCGCACGGCGCCCGCCTTCGGTGCTCCGACGGCCCCTTCCACGGGCCCTCGGGCTCTCTCCACTTCTTGTCATTCAACCAGGAGGAGGGCTGCCCCATGCCGCCGCGGCGGCGTGGGGCGCCGCAAGCCCGCCCGGTCCAATCCACCGTACCGGCCCGTTACGGCCTCTCCAGCAGGTACGCAAATCCCATCCCGCCACCGATGCACATGGTGACGATGCCGCGCTTGGCATCGCGGCGGGCCATCTCGCCCAGGAGTTTGACGGTGAGGACGGCTCCCGTGGCGCCCAGGGGGTGGCCCGTGGCGATGGCCCCGCCGTTCACGTTGGTCCTCTCGGGATCCAAGCCCAGCTCGCGGCAGCAGTAGACGCTCTGGCTGGCGAAGGCCTCGTTGATCTCGATGAGGTCGATGTCATCGAGCTTCAGGCCCGTCTTTTTGAGGAGCTTGGGAACGGCCTTGGCGGGGCCTATGCCCATGATCTCGGGAGGCACGCCCGCCACGGCCCATTCGCGCACGTAGGCCAGGGGCTTGAGGCCCAGATCCTTCGCCTTGTCCTCGCCCATGACCACCACCATGGCGGCGCCGTCGTTGATCTGGCTGGCGTTGCCCGCCGTGACGGTGCCCTTGGGATCGAAGGCTGGCTTGAGCTTGGCGAGGCCCTCGAGGGTCGTGTCGGCGCGCGGACCTTCGTCCGTGTCGAAGATGAACTCTTTCCATTTGCCGTTGTCCATGGTGCGGACCTTCAGGGGGACGATCTCGTCCTTGAACTTGCCCGCCGCGATGGCGGCGGAGGCCCGCTGGTGGGAGCGGACGGCATATTCGTCCTGGTCCTGGCGGGTGACGCCGAATTTCTGCGCCACGATCTCGGCGGTAGCGCCCATGGCCGTGTAGATATGGGGGTTGAAATCAAAGGCCACGGGGGACGAGACCATCTTGTTGCCACCCAGGGGCACGTTGGACATGCTCTCTACGCCCCCCCCCACAGCGATGTCGATGCTCCCGGCTTTGATGGAGTCGGCGATCCAGGCGATGGATTGGCTGCCGCTGGAGCAGAAGCGGTTGATCATGGCCGTGGGAACTTCATCGGGGAACCCCGACATGAGGGCGATGATCCTGGAGACGTTCATCCCCTGTTCGCCTTCGGGCATGGCGCACCCAAGCAGAATGTCGTCCACCATCTCGTGCTTGAGGCCAGGGGTCCTCTCCATGAGCGCTTTCAACACCGGCGAGGCGAACTCGGGCGGCTGGGTATCTTTGAGGCTACCTTTCTTGGCACGTCCAATCGGCGTCCGTGCCGCCGAAACGATCACTGCGTTGCGCATGGTCTTATCTCCCTACGGGTGGGCGGGTTTTGCATCCGCCGTTCCGTCCTGTTCCTGCCGCGTCTCGCGCCTAGCGTCTCGCTTAGTTCCGCAACGGTTTTCCCTTTTCCAGCATGTGCTGGATCCTGGCCTGCGTCTTTTCTTCGCCGCACAGCGAGAGGAAGGCCTCCCGCTCCAGGTCGAGAATGGTCTGCTCGCCCACGGGGTTGTTGATGGTCGTGTCGCCGCCGCAGAGGATGGTCGCGATGTGGGTGGCAATCTTGACGTCGTGCTCGCTGACCCAGTGGGTTAGGGCCATATTGTGGAGGATCATCCTCAGGGTGGCGATGCCGTCCTTGCCCGGCAGGGTGAAGGTCTTGGGCATGGCGGGATGGTAGCCCCGCTCGTCCAGGCCTATGGCCATTCGCTTGGCGGTGTAAAGCTGTCGTCCCTTCTGGATCTCCACGTAGTCGCCCGCGCGCAGGTACTTGAGCGCCCGTGCCTCCTCGGCGGAGCTGGATACCTTGGCCATGGCGATGGCCTCGAAGGCCTTCTGGAGGAAGGGCAGGTTGCTCAGCACGGGGGCATCCACGTTTTCGAGGACCCGTTCGAGCATGAAGAAGTGGCCGCCGCCCGCGGGGAGAAGGCCCACGCCCACTTCGATGAGGCCCATGTAAGTTTCCGCCGCGGCGCACGTCTGGTCTCCGCCCATGGCGATCTCGGCGCCCCCGCCGAAGGTGAAGCCGAAGGGCGCCGTCACCACGGGGATCTTGGCCCGCCTCATACCCAAGGTCATGCCCTGGAAGTTCTTCACCAACTGGTCGATGGCCGGCCAGTTCTTGGCCTTGGCCGCCTCCAGAAGCATGGCGATGTTGGCGCCGGCACAGAACTGGTCCGCCTGGTGATGGATGACGAGGCCCCGGAAATCCCGCTCGGCGATCTCGATGCCCTTGAGCATGATGTCGATGATCTGGTCGTCGATGGGATTGAGGTTGGGCTGGGTGGCCGAGTGGAACTCGATGCACGCCACGCCGTCGCCCAGATCCACCAGCGAGGCGCCGGGGTTCTCCAGGATCGCAGCCTTCTTAGCTTTGATGTCCTTGAGGACGAGGAAGGACTCGGGCTTGGGCACGGGCCGGTAGGCCATGGTTTTGGGATCGTAGTACTCGCGCCCCGTCTCGCCCTCGCGGTAGAAGGAGGGGTGCCCGCTACGCACCATGTCCCACACCCACGTGGGGACGTGAACACCCTCCGCCTCCATGCGGTTGGCCGCGGCCTCCACGAGGAGGGCATCCCAAACCTCGAAGGGACCCAGCTCCCAGTTGAAGCCCCAGCGCAGGCCCTCGTCCACGGCCACCACCGAGTCGGTGATCTCGGGGATGCGGTGCGCGGCGTACGCGAGGGTGTCGCGCAGGACGCGCCAGGCGAAGGCACCGCCCCGGTCCTCGGCCCACGCCATGGTGCGGATGCGTTCGGCGGGGCTGTGCATGCCCTTAACCTTTTTCAGGCTCGGGATGTCGGGCTTGGTCTGGGGGACGTACTCGCCCTTGGTGTAGTCCAGGACGAGAATCTCTTTTTTGCCGTCGGGTTTCTTGTTCTGCCTGAAGAAGCCCGCGCCGGACTTGCGGCCCAGGGCCCCCTTGGCCACCATCTGGGTAAGGAGTTCAGGGACCTTGAAGGCCCACTTGCCCTCATCCTCTGGGCATCCCTCGGCGAGGGTGTTGACCACATGGATGAAGGTGTCCAGGCCCACGAGGTCAGCGGTGCCGAAGGAGGCGCTCTTGGGACGGCCCAGAGCCGGACCCGTGATGGCGTCCACCTCGTCCACGCGGTAGCCCATGCCCAGGGTGGCGTGGAGGGTGGCCATCATGCCGAAGACGCCTATCCGGTTGGCCACGAAATTGGGCGTGTCCTTGCCGAAGACCACGCCCTTGCCCAGGCGGAACGTGCCGAACTCCACGACGTCCTTGATCGTCTTGGGAGACGTCGCCTGCCCCGGCACGATCTCCAGCAAATACATGTAGCGGACGGGGTTGAAGAAGTGGGTGACGAGGAAGTTCTCCTTGAACGCTTCGGACCGCTCCTCCACCATTTTGTGGATGGGCAGGCCGGAGGTGTTGGAGGAGACGATGGTACCGGGCTTGACCACTTTCTCCACGCGCTCGAAGAGCTTCTGCTTCACGTCCAGGCGCTCCACGACCACTTCGATGACCCAGTCGTAGTCCGCTAGGCGGTGGAAGTCATCCTCGAAGTTGCCGACCTCGATGAGAGGAAGGGACTTGGGGGTGTAGAGGAGCGCCGGCCGTCCCTTTTTTATGGCCTCCAGCCCCTTCAGCGCGAACTTGTTCCGGAACCGCTTGTCGGACAGGCTGAGACCCGCCTTCTGGTCCTCGGGGGCAAGCTCGGGAGGCACCATGTCCAGCATGAGGCACGGAACTCCCGCGTTGGCCAGTTGAGCCGCGATTCCCGAGCCCATGATGCCCGAGCCCAGCACGGCCACCTTTTCGATCCTGCTTCGCATGTTTGCCCTCCTAACAAGAACCCGCGTGGCGGCGCCCGGCCTCCGCATCGGAGTGGGCACGGTTGAAGGATGTCAGGTCAGTAGGTATCCATTCACAGATGCAGTCTCCCACGTTGTTTTAGTGAATGCAAGTGCGCATTTTCAAAGCATGGGACCCGCATCACCCCTTCGACAGTCCAAGTGTAAGTGTTTATTTACTTATGGGCAAGGGGGGCCCAAGCCGCCCTTGAGCCCTCGCCCGGCGAGTGGTTGAATGGGCGCGGCGCGGCCCGGAACTCTTCCCCTTCGCCAGCGGAGCGAGCATGAGCCCAATGATCCACTTCTGGCAGCACCTTCCCAGCCACATGCACCCCGTCATTTTCTCCATCGGGCCCGTGCCGGTGCGCTGGTACAGCGTCATGTACCTGCTGGCGCTGGTGGTCGTGTACGCCTTGACGGCGTGGCGGATCCGGCGCGGCGAGGCTCGCATCCCCCCCGACGTGGCAACGCTCCAGGACTTCATCATCACGAGCATCCTGGGGATCATCGTTGGGGGGCGGCTCGGCTACGTCCTCGTCTACGACCTGCCTTACTACGGGCGCCATCCCATGGAAGCCGTTCTGCCCTTCAGCCTCCAGGGCGGATTTCACTACACCGGCTTCACGGGCATGTCGTTTCACGGCGGCCTGATCGGCGTGCTGCTGGTGCTGGGCTATCTTTGCAAGAAAAGGGGATGGGCGCTGTTGGACCTGACCGACAACCTGGCGCCCGCCATTCCTTTGGGCTACACCTTCGGGCGGCTGGGCAACTTCGTCAACGGAGAACTCTTCGGCCGCGTGACGGACTTGTCCATAGGGATGGTTTTCCCCCTCGACCCCGCCCACCAGCTGCGGTTTCCGTCTCAGCTCTTCGAGGCCGGCCTTGAAGGCTTGGCGCTCTTCGCCGTCCTATGGCCCCTGCGGAACACGCGCCCCTTTCGGGGCTTCCTCTCGGGCGCGTATCTGATCGGGTACGGTGTGGCCCGGTTCCTCGTGGAGTTCACCCGCCAGCCGGACCCGCAGCTCGACTTCGTGCTGGGGCCCTTCACCATGGGACAGGTGCTCTGTTTTCTCATGATCGTGGCGGGAGGCGCCCTGTGGCTCATCCAGTGGCGTCAAATGCTCAAAGACAAGACCTGACCCTGGGGTTATCTCCCCCAGTCGCGGGGATAGCGGAAGTCAATGCCCACGGTGCGCTGGGAGAGTTTGGCGATGATGGGCAGGCGGCGCTTATACTGGCTTCCCTCCACCATGGCCAGGACCTTTTCGACCCGGGTCAGCGGATGTCCCGCGGCGGCCACCTCCTCGACGGTATAGCGCCCGTCCACCAGAAGATAGAGGATGGCGTCGGCCTCGGCGTAGGTGATCCCCAGCTCCCCCTCGTCGGTCTGGTCGGGCCAGAGGTCCGCCGAGGGGGCCTTGGTCACGACCTGCTCAGGCAGCCCCAGGTGGCGGGCGAGCTGCCAGACTTGGGCCTTGTACAGGTCGCCGATGGGGTTCAAGGACGAGGCCGTGTCGCCGTACCAGGTGCCATACCCGAGGAGGAGTTCCGTCTTGTTGCTCGTGCCCAGGACGAGGGCGCGCCCGCGCGCTGAGCGGTCGAAGAGGACGGCCATCCGCACCCTTGCCATGAAATTTCCCCAGCGCAGCGGCGGGGCTTCCGGAAGTCCTTGGAAGTAGGCCTCCACCATGGGGGTGATGTCCACCCGTTCTGACCGGACCCCGAGCTGGGAGATCACGGCGTCCGCGTCGGCCTCCGAGGCGGGAGAGCTGGTGCGGAAGGGCATCTTCACGGCCAAAACCTTGCCGGGCCCGAGGGCGTGCACGGCGAGGGCGCAGGCGAGAGCCGAATCCACACCCCCCGAGAGGCCCAGGACGAAGCCAGAGAGGCCCGTCTTGGCCAACTCTTCCTGGAGGAAGCGGTCAATCATGGCCAGGGCGATGGCGGGATTCAATTTCGGAGGACGAGTCAAATCCATCAGCGTGCTCCAACGTCGTCGTGATCATCCTGCCACCCGGCCGCCTGATCACCGGACCCAGCGTTCACCGCCCGCGAAGGACGTCATCGAGGTGCCGCCGCACCAGTTCCGGCTTCTCGTCCCTCAGCAAGGGGGTGAGGGTCCGCGCCCGGCGGAGGGACGCGAGAGGCAGATCCGCCCGGTAGATGGCCTCCACGTTTTCGGCCCCGTCCAGGAGCAGGTCCCCGAAAGGATCGGCTACGTAGGAGCCGCCCGCGAAGGCGAGGCCGTCCTCGTACCCTACCCGGTTCACGTACGCCCAGTGGACCGTGAGGAACTGGCTGAGGGTCTGCCCCACGCGCTCCCAGGTCTGAACGGACGTGGCCTCCACCGATTCCGTGGCCAACCCCCGCCCGGGGCTCCCGGACATCACCAAGAGCGTGTGCGCCCCCTGCAACACAAGCAAATACGAGGAGGAGAGGTGCCAGGCGTCCTCGCAAATGAGGACGCCGATCTTGCCGAAGCGCGTGTCGAAAGCTCTGAATTCCCGCCCAGCCGCGAAGTAGCGGCCCTCGTCGAACATCCCGTAGGTGGGCAGGTACACCTTGCGGTGAACGTGGTGGATGCGGCCCCGGGATAAGTAAACGGCGGAGTTGTGGAAGAGAAATTGGGAGGACTCCTCCACTAATCCCACGAGGATGTCCCGGTGCCGGCTCGCTTCCACCAGGGGAGCCAGAAATCCCTTTTCCTCCAAGGGACGGGCCACCTCGGCCACCAGGTCCTGCAAGAGATACCCGGTGAGGGACAGTTCGGGGAAGACCACCAGGTCCGCCTCCCTCGCTTCGGGCGTTTCGAGCCAGGTGAGGTGCGATTCCAAGTTTCGCTCGGGAAGGCCGAGCGAAGGAGCCATCTGGACCAGGGCGACCTTGAGCACGCTCTCCAAAAGGGTAACCTCCTTTATTAAGTATAGGACAGGACAGGCCAAGAGGAAAACGGGGCGAGACCAAGATCCATCCCTTCACCGGCTCCCGGCCCTACCGCTTTGGCACTCGATCACCTGATCGCCCGATCGCCCGATCACCCGGTCACCTCGATTACCCGCTCGCGTCGTCTCTTAAAGGCAAGCTTCCGCGACTACCAGACTAAAGATACTTGACAAAGCTACTATCAGGTCTCTATAATTAGCACTCTGGTAGCGCGAGTGCTAACGGTTATGGTATCGTCCATATTCTTTTTCTAGGAGGCTTGCTAATGAAGGTTCGACCGCTGAACGACCGGGTGCTCATCAAGAGGCTCGAAGCAAAGGAAAGCATGCGCGGTGGCATCATCATCCCCGACACCGCCAAAGAGAAGCCCATGGAAGGTGAAGTCATCGCCGTGGGTCCCGGCAAGCTGGACGAGGCGGGCAAGCTTATGCCCATGTCCGTCAAGGCCGGGAACAAGGTCCTTGTGGGCAAGTACGCGGGCACGGAAATCAAAATTGACGACGTGGAACACATCATCGTGCGCGAGGACGAGATCCTCGGCATCGTCGAGAAGTAAGGGAGGCAATGCTCAATGGCTAAGGAAATCATTTACTCGTCCCAGTCCCGCCAGGCCCTCATGGCCGGCGTGAACAAGCTCGCCAACGCCG
>JBBIKI010000042.1:0-25719 GCA_037445535.1 Acidobacteriota bacterium
TCCCAGGTCATACTTGCCTGCTCACCTATTCACGCACTCCTGCCCAGTGGTTCACAGGGCCGTGTCCGTGGCCCAGGCCGGGGGCGGTGCGGATGGCCTCGGTGACGAAGGCTTTGGCGCGCCGGAGGGCCTCGCGGAGCGGGAGCCCCAGAGCCAGGCCCGCGCACGCGGCGGCGGAGAAGGTGCACCCCGTGCCGTGGGTGTTTCGGTCGCCGTGGCGGGCACCGGCGAGGCTCCACCACTCATCCCCGTCCCAGACGAAATCGGCCGACTCGCCCGCGCGGTTGATGGGACTGTGGCCCCCTTTCATCACCACGATGCGTGGACCCATG
Organism: Acidobacteriota bacterium; assembly: GCA_037445535.1. Taxonomy (GTDB): domain Bacteria; phylum Acidobacteriota; class UBA4820; order UBA4820; family DSQY01; genus JAKAJA01. The sequence continues at coordinate 333 of JBBIKI010000042.1, forward strand.
CGGCGGATGATGTCCGCGGCCCGTTTGAAATCACCTTCCGTCTTCAATTCGAATCCGCAAAGGGCCTCGGCCTCTGGCACGTTGGGTGTGACCACCAGGGCCAGAGGGAAGATTTCCCGGATGAGCGCCTCCACGGCCTCGGGCGCGATGAGGGGATCGCCGCCCTTGGCGCGCATGACCGGGTCTACCACGAGGCTCTGGATACGATGCTCCCGCAGCTTCGCGGCCACGGCGGCGATGGTGGGGGCGTCCACGAGCATCCCCGTCTTGGCCGCGTCGGTGCCGATATCGCCGAGGCACGACTCGATCTGCATGGCCACCGTCTCCGGGGCGATGGCCTGCCAGCCCTGGACCCCTACGGTGTTTTCGGCGACCACGGCCGTGACGGCGCTCTGGCCGAAGACGCCGAACGTGTGGAAGGTCTTGAGGTCCGCCTGGATGCCCGCGCCGCCCGAGCAGTCGGAGCCCGCGATCGTCAGTGCCCTGGGAACCGTCATCGAATCATCTCCTGCCGCCTGAGTCGGCCTCCATTCTCATGTGTACATTTCCATCAGGGGCCTGAGCGCCTCCATCACTTCGGCGCGAAGCCTTCGCAGGCGCTCCGCGGTGTGCCTCTGCGTCCGCAAGGTGATGGCGGCGGCGGCCAGATGCACGAACTTGGCCCGGAGATCATAGTAATGCAAGGCCCACAGGCCGCTCGCCGCCCCCAGCAGCACCGCCGCCACGGCCAGCCAAGGCCCCGCCAACTGCCACAAGATCGCGCCCTGAAGCCCATACAACAAGGGGAACAACACGACGCCGCCGTACAGCTTGTACGTGGCGATCGTATCATGGCCCTTGGCGGCCAGGAGCGCCGAGCGCCCTACGGCGAAATAGGGGAGAAAATTGAAGAGCCAGCCGAAGAGGGCGAAGGGGTAGCCCAGGACGATCACCGCCAGCCGCTTCCACGTGTAGGCCAGCGCCGAGGCGAAAGGCGCGTCCCGGGCCACATCCTCATCCCTCAGCCCCAGCAGGTCGAGGGCGCGGAGGTAGGCTTTGGCCCGGGCCACGAGGGCGTGCAGGAGGGTGGGACACTCGAGGCGGGCCCGGTAGTAGCGCTTCACGAGGCCCTGGAGCACCTCCCCTTCGGGCAGGCTCCCCTCTGGAATCCCCGCCATCTCCAGGGCCAGGCCCCGGATCCCCTCCAGAAATCGGATGTCCTCCCACCGGTCGGCGTTGAGCGACAGGGCGTGGAGCGCCTCGCGGATGCGCTCCGTGAGTGCCTGCACCGCCGCCGGGTCCTCGCCGCCGTTCCAGGGCAGGTCCTCGTAGGGAATGGGGATGCCGAAGCGCACCTCCACCTCGCTGCGAAAGGTGGATTTGGCCGTGTAGAGAAGGCCCGCGGGGAGCAGCACCGGCCTCGCCCCGCGCGCGAAGGAGCGGCCCAGGATCCTGGCCGCCCCCGTTTTCAAAGGCGCCAGCCGGGGCTCGTCCCGGCTCACCCCTTCGGGAAAGAGGGCCATCGCCTCGCCTTCGAGGAGGAGGTGCTCGCAGGCCTCGAAGGTGGCCAGGTTGCGGGCCATGTCGCTTCCCTCGTCCTGCCGGCGGTAGACGGGAAGGGCCTTCAGAAGGCGGAGAAAGGGCGATACGAGGGGATGATGAAAGAGGGGCGCCTTAGCCAAAAAACGCACGGGACGGCCGGAGGCCACCAGGAGCAGGAGCGGGTCCAGGAGGGCGTTCTCGTGGTTCGCCACAAGGACCACGGCTCGGTTCGCCGGCACCCGCCCTGCGCCCGCGACCCGGATCTTCTTGAAGAACAGGTGGAGCACGAAGTTGAAGAAGCTCTTGAGGGCCTGATCTCGCATCGCGTGTATTCTCCCACAGGGAGCTGGGAGCGGGAAGCAGGGAGCAGAGCAAACCAACTCCCAGGAGCGCCTTTCACTTTTCACTTTTCATGCCCCCTTCGCGTTGACGCACCTGCCCTGGGCATGGTCAACTGCGGGCATGGCGAAGGGTGGCGTGGAGCCGGGCCAGATCTCCTCGGCGAAGCTGGGGCTTCTGGTCCTCACGGGGATGAACCTGCTCAACTATCTGGACCGCTTCGTGGTCTCGGCCCTCGTCGAGAGCCTGAAGGCGTCGGAACTGCACCTCAGCGACGTCCAGTGCGGCGCCCTGGGCACGGCCTTCATGATCGTGTACATGGCCACCTCCCCCATCTTCGGCGCCCTGGGCGACCGGGGCAACCGCACACGGCTCGTGGCCTTCGGCGTAGGACTCTGGAGCCTGGCCACGGCCCTGGGCGGCCTGGCCAGGGGCTTCACAAGCCTCTTCGCCGCGCGGGCCACGGTGGGCGTGGGCGAGGCGGCCTACGGCACGATATCCCCGGCCATGCTCGCGGACTATTTTCCCAAGGAGCAGCGCGGCCGCGTCTTCGCCATCTTCTTCTCCGCCATCCCCATCGGGTCGGCCCTCGGCTACATTCTGGGCGGCCTCGTGGACCGCCACTTCGGCTGGCGCGCGGCCTTTTTCGTGGCGGGGATTCCGGGACTGGTCCTGGCGGGACTGGCCCTCCTCCTGAAGGATCCGCCGCGGGGAAGCCACGATGAAGGCCTTCCTGCGGCCCACGTGTCCACGGGAGGAACGTGGCTCTCGTCCTACGGGGATCTGGCCCGAAACACCCCTTATCTCCTGACGGTCCTGGGGTACGCCGCGTACACCTTCGCCCTGGGGGGCATGGCCTTTTGGATGCCCGCGTTCCTGGAGCGGGTCCGCGGCATTCCGAGGGAGCAGGCCACCGTGACCTTCGGCGCCATCGTGGTGGTCACCGGATTCGCCGGAACCTTCGCGGGCGGCTGGCTCGGGGACTATTTTCTGAAAGTCTCCAAGGAGTCCTACCTATGGGTCTCGGGGATCACCACCCTCCTGGCCGTGCCCGCCGCCTTCGTCGCCCTCGTCTCCCCGAAACCGGCCCTTTTCTATACCGCCACCGTGGTGGCCGAACTGCTCATGTTCGCGTCCACGGGCCCCGTCAACTCGGCCATCGTGAACGTCGTGAACCCCGCCAAGCGCGCCACGGCCGTGGCCATGAGCATCTTCTTCATCCACCTATTGGGCGACGTGCCCTCTCCGCCCCTCATCGGCGCCATCTCCGACGCCACCTCCTTGGGCCGCGCCGTCCTCATCATCCCCGCATCCGTCGCCGTCTCCGGCGCCATCTGGACCTTCGCCGCGTGGCACGGGGGAAGAGCGTAGCCGCTCCAGGCTCGATGGATGTTTCACGGCACCCGTGGCCGCCGTGCCTCTACACCCCCAGTCGCGGCGAGGCGCCGCTCCTACCAAGAGGTTCCGCCCCTCCCGTGCCATCCTTGGCATGACACCGCGCACGAGCTAGACTATCGGCTGGAGGTTCCCCATTCCCGAAGCAACCCTCGGTGCTCTGGCCGCGCTTCTCACGGCGCTCGTCTGGTCCTTCACGGCCATCTTTTTTTCTCAGGCTAGCGACCGAGCCGGAGCCCTCTCCGTCAACCGAACCCGCCTGCTCATCGCCGTGCTTCTCTTGTCCGCGGCCCACTGGATTTTCCTCGGATTTCCCTTCCCCGCCCAAGCGGAAGCCCGCCACTGGCTCTGGCTGGGCCTGTCGGGAATCGTGGGCTTGGCCCTGGGCGACACCTTCCTCTTCCAAGCCCTCGTGGACCTGGGGCCGAGAAAAGCCATGCTCGTCATGTCCTCCTGGCCCATCGTGTCGGCCTTCCTGGCCTTCCTCTTCCTCGACGAATCTCTCGCTCTGAGGGAAGTGGGGGGCATCGCCCTCACGGTGGCGGGCATCGCGTGGGTGATCCTGGAACGAGGCGTGGACGCCCCCGGCCCCGTCCGGGCCGAGCGCCTGGCCCGGGGCACGGCCTACGCCATCGGGGGCGCCGTGTGCCAGGCGGCGGGGCTCGTCCTGGCCAAGCAGGGGCTTTCGGGGGGATTCCCGGCCCTATCCGGGACGCTCATCCGCATGCTCGTAGCCGCCGCTTCTATTTGGCTCGTTACGATGGTCATGGGCGGCGTCCGAGAGAACTTCGGCAAGTTCAAGGACCGCAAGGCCCTTCTCTTCACGGCCTGCGGGGCCATCACGGGGCCTTTCCTGGGGGTCTGGATGTCCCTCTACGCCGTGGACCACGCCAAAGTGGCCGTGGCCTCCGCCCTCATGGCCCTCGTCCCCGTCCTCCTCCTGCCCATCATGTGGCTGCTGTTCAAGGAGCAGCTCTCCTGGAGGGCGACCTTGGGAACCCTGGCCTCCTTCGCGGGCGTCCTCGTGCTACTCTGGAAATAGAAGGCGGCACCGCCGCCGGGGGACCAGACCATGACCGACCACCAACCCAAAGGCCCTGTGCTCTGGCTCGCGGCCGGCCTGCTGGGCGGCGTCATCGCGGCGGCCCTGGCGGGGACCGTCTATTTCCTCGCCGCGGGAGCTCGGGCCCGCCACCGTACCGCCATCCCCGAGCCCAGTCCCGCGCCGGCTCCCGTGTCGAGCCCCGCCAAACCCCGCCCTGCCCCGCCGCCGAAGCCGGTAGCCCAGGCAGCCCCGGCGCACTCGCCCTCCAAAGCCGAGCCACGTCCGTCCTTTGAGGGAGAGCCCCTCGCGTGGAGCTGCTCCAAGGACCAGCAGATCCTTCTCAACGAGAGCCCGGCCACGGGGGGCAGCACGGTTCTCGTGATCCTCGGCACCGATTACTCCGTCCAGGGAACCCTCTTTCTGAACGACACCAGACCGGTCCTCCCCTCCAACTTCATTCTCAAAGACGAGGCCTGGGGGCAAGCGCGCCACTTCGGAGGCCAGGACGTCCTTCTGGGCATCGTCACCTTCAAGGGAACCTACGACGATTACGCCCTACGCCAATCCGTGAGCTCCGCCTCCTGGTGGAAGGGCAAGGCCAAGCCGGCGTTTCAGATGAGCTACTAGGGAGCAGGGAGCGGAAAGCAGGGAACAGAAAGAAAGGCTCAGGACCACGCAGCGCTCTGTCCTGCCCCCTTCTCCTCACCTCTCATACCTCACTCCTGGCCGCTGACGCCTCACGGTTCACCGCCCGCTCCCCTTCTACCCGCTCCCCGCTTCCCCCAAATTCCGCGATGGAATTCTCTTGCATTCGGAAACCGGGAGGCTTTGGGATTAACCCGCTCGGCCTCCATGGCGGGGAGGGCCATTCCCTCCCCGCCCCGCGGGCAAAGCCCGCAGGGGACCCCACCCCACCCTTGGAGCCTCCTTGGCAGAACGTCTCGGGCCGGATAAGCTACCTAATTGGAGGTTCCGCCCATGGCCGACCGCTTTCACCTCGAAGCGCCCTTTGAACCCACGGGAGACCAGCCGGCCGCCATCGCGGCCCTCGTCAGGCGGCTGAGCGGGGGGGAGCGCCACAACGTTCTGTTGGGCGTCACAGGTTCGGGCAAGACCTTCACCATGGCCGCCGTGGCGGCCCAGCTCAACCGGCCCACCCTGGTCATGGCCCACAACAAGACCCTGGCGGCGCAGCTCTTCTCCGAGTTCAAGCAGTTCTTCCCCCACAACGCGGTGGAGTACTTCGTCTCCTACTACGATTACTACCAGCCCGAAGCCTACATGCCGTCCACCGACACCTACATCGAGAAGGAATCCACCATCAACGAGGAGATCGACCGCCTCCGCCTGAGCGCCACGCGCAGCCTCATGGAGCGGCGGGACGTGCTCATCGTCGCGAGCGTCTCGTGTATCTACGGCCTCGGGGAGCCGGCCTCCTACTACGGCATGACCCTCCCCGTCAAAGTGGGTGAGGCGGTGGACCGGCAGAGCATCCTGCGCCGCCTCGTGGACATTCTCTACACGCGCACGCCCTCCGTCCTGGAGCGGGGGCGCTTCCGCGTACGGGGGGACGTGATCGAGGTCTTCCCCTCCTACGAAGAGGCGGTTTACCGAATCGAGCTCTTCGGCGACGAGGTGGAAAAAATTCTCAAGGTGGACCCCCTGACGGGCGAGATCGTCCAGGCGATGGAGGCCGTCACCCTCTATCCGAGAACGCACTACGCCACGCCCAGGGAGCAGGTGCTCGCCGCCGTGGACTCCATCAAGATGGAGCTAAAGGAGCGCCTCAAGGAGCTCGAGGGCCAGGGCAGGCTCCTGGAGGCCCAGCGGCTTGGACAGCGCACGCAGTTCGACGTGGAGATGATGGCGGAGATCGGGTATTGCAACGGGGTGGAGAACTACTCCCGGCACCTCACGGGCCGCGCGCCGGGGGAGCCGCCGCCCACGCTACTGGAGTACCTCCCCACGGACGCCTTGGTCTTCCTGGACGAGTCCCACATGACCGTGCCCCAGCTCAACGCCATGTACAACGGGGACAGGTCTCGCAAAACCACCCTGGTGGAGTACGGATTCCGCCTGCCCTCGGCCCTCGACAACCGGCCCCTGAAATTTGAAGAGTTCAATGCCCTCGTGCCCCAGCTCGTCTACGTATCGGCCACCCCATCTAAATACGAGCTCGAGGCCGCGGAAGGCGTGAGCGCGGAGCAGGTGGTGCGCCCCACGGGGCTCATGGACCCCGTGGCGGAGGTTCGCCCCGCCTCGGGCCAGGTGGAGGACCTGTACAAGGAGTGCCGGGAGGTCACGGCCAAGGGCCAGCGCGTCCTCGTCACCACCATGACGAAGAAGATGGCCGAGGAGCTCACGAAATATTTCAAGGAACTGGGCCTCAAGGTGGAATACCTCCACTCGGACATCGAGACCCTGGAGCGCGTCAAGATCCTGCGCGGCCTTCGCAAGGGAACCTTCGACGTCCTGGTGGGCGTGAACCTCCTGCGCGAAGGGCTGGACCTTCCCGAGGTGAGCCGCGTGGCCATTCTGGACGCGGACAAGGAGGGATTTCTCCGCAGCCGCGGGGCGCTCATTCAGACCATGGGCCGCGCCGCGAGAAACGTGGAAGGGAAAACAATCCTTTACGCGGACCGGGAGACGGAGGCCATGCGCCTGGCCCTGGCCGAGACGCGCCGCCGCCGGGAAAAGCAGGCCGCCTACAACGCGGAGCACGGCATCACGCCCCAGAGCATCGTCAAGGCCCTGGACACGATCCTCTCCAGCGTCTTTGAAATGGACTACTACGGCATCCCCGAGGTGGCCGAGGAGCCCGCCGCCTACGCCGATGCCGAAGCGATGGGCGCCGAGATCGCCCGCCTGGAGACCGCCATGTACGCCGCCGCCGCCGAATTCCACTACGAGGAAGCCGCTGAACTCCGCGACAAGGCCTCCGCGCTGAGAGACAGGCTCCTCAAAGAGTAGGCTTCAGCGCCGAACATGGAGAACCCGGCTTCCCTCACCCGGACCATTTGGAAAGGAGGAGGGCCTCCGCGGCGTCGCGCTCCACGGGCCGCGAGAAATAATATCCCTGGCCATACTCGCACGAGAGGGTGCGGAGTTTATCGAGCTGCCCTTTCGTCTCCACGCCCTCCGCCACCACGTCCATTTTGAGGTTGTGGGCCATGGTCACGATGGAGCGGACGATCTCCAGGTTCTCCTCGTCGCTGGTGATCCTGGCCACGAAAGACTGGTCCACCTTCACCGTGTCGATGGGATAGCGGCGCAGGTAGCTCATGGAGGAGTAGCCCGTTCCGAAGTCATCGATGGCCAGCTTGATATTCTGCGCCTTGAGCTGTTTGAGCATATCCAGCGCGTACTGGGCGTGCTCCATGATGACGCTCTCGGTGATCTCCAGCTTGAGGGTGCGCCCGTCGAGGCCCGTCTCCCTGAGGAGGAGATCGATCTGCATGATGAGCTCGGGCTGCAGGAGCTGGATACCCGAAAGGTTGACGCTCATGGTGAGGGGCGGGCTGCGCCGGGCGAGGCCCTGCCAGGCGCGAAGCTGGCGGCAGGACTCGCGCAGGATCCACTGGCCCACGGGGACGATGAGGCCCGTCTCTTCCGCCAGGGGGATGAACTTGGTGGGCGGGATGTCTCCCTTCGTGGGATGCTGCCAGCGGATGAGGGCTTCGAACCCCACGATCCTTCTGTTTTCCAGGGACACGATGGGCTGGTAGACCATACGGAAGTCCATGCGCTCCACGGCCCGGCGAAGCTCCGTCTCCAGTTCGAGCAGGGCCATGGCGGAGGAGTGCATGGCCCGGTCGAAGACGGCGGAGCGTGCCTTGCCCATGGACTTGGCCTTGTACATGGCGATATCCGCGTCACGGAGCAGGTCCTCGGCATGCTCGTAGCCCGTGGCGCTGAGGGCGATGCCGATGCTGGCCGCGGTGTAGACTTCGCGCCCTTCCAAGCTGAAGGGGGCCTTGAGGCCCTTCTGGATGCGGTCCGCGAAGAGCGTCGCATCGGTGGCCGTGCGGATGTCCTCCAGGAGGACGACGAACTCATCTCCCCCCAGCCGCGCTACCGTGTCGGCCGGACGCAGGCACGTGGCCAAGCGCCGGGCCATCTCCACGAGGAGCCGGTCTCCCACCATGTGCCCCAGGCTGTCGTTGACAACCTTGAAGCGGTCCAGGTCCATGAACAGCACCGCGAAGGCATACCCCTCGCGGCGCTGGGCCCGGGCGATGGCCTGCCCCAGCCGGTCCATGAACAGGGCGCGGTTGGGCAGCCCCGTGAGAGTATCGTGCATGGCGTCGAAGAGGAGGCGCTCCTCCGCCACCTTCCGCTCCGTGATGTCCGTCTGGGATCCCGCCATGCGGTAGGCCTTGCCTTCCCCGTCCCTCACGGCGAGGCCGCGGGTGAGCATCCAGCGGTACCGCCCATCCCGGTGGAGGATGCGGTGCTCGTGTTCGAAATGGGGCGTGTCTCCCCGGAGGTGGGCCTCGAGCCTGGCCTTGAACGCGAGCTGGTCATCGGGATGGATCCGGTGGAGCCAGTCCTCGGGAGAGTTGGACATGTCCTCCTCCTCCCCGCCGAGCATGGCCTTCCAGCGAGGCGAGTAGAAGACCCGGTCCATGCGCAGGTCCCAATCCCAGAGGCCGTCGTTGGCCCCTTCCGCGGCGAGGGCGTAGCGCTCCTCACTGGCGCGCAGTTCCTCCTCCGCCCGCATGCGCTCGCTCAACCCTTTGCCCGTGGACACGAAATGGGTAATGGTCCCGCTCTCGCCGAACACGGGCGAAACGGTTTTCTCCTCGTAGTAGAGGGTGCCGTCCTTTTTGTGGCAAGCCACCATGCCGTGAAACGTCTGGCCCGAGGAGAGGGCCTGCCAAAATGCCCGGAAGAGATCGGGAGGATTGTGGCCCGGCTTAAGGAGGCCTGGGCTTTGGCCGATGACCTCCTCCCGGGAGTAACCCGTGATGCGTTCGAACGCGGGGTTCACATAGAGGATCGTGCCCGCCCTGTCCGTGATGATGACCATCTCGCCCGACTGCTCGGCGGTCCTGGCGAAGGGGCCTTGGAAGGCGAGAGCGCCGCCGTTTGGCACCCGGGACTGATAAAGGAAGAGCGCGTGGGCGTGACTCTCGAAGGGAAGGCGGAGGACGAGAGCTTGGAAACTCCGCCAGGTCTCTCCCTCGCCAGCGACGCGGCAGGAAAGCGCGGGCAAGCCTCCGGCCCATTCTTCGGACCCGGCCATGGCCTCCAGGAGCCGAGACCAGTCTTCGGGGTGGACCCGCTGTGACAGGCCGCTTCCCCGCAGCTCCTTGGCGTTCATGCCGGTGAGGGCCAGGAATGTCCTGTTCGCCACCTCCAGCGCACCGTCGTCCCTGAGGACCGCCAGGGGATCGGGCGAAGCCTCCACGAAGGCATGGATGTATTTGGCGATTCCCTTCCTCAGCCCCATGGCCTCCCTTTTCCTAGCGGCCCCGGAGCCGCCTAGGGGCGCCTGCATGAAATCTGCTGCCGATTGTAGCGCGGGCCGCTCCCCGATGAAAGGCCCGAAGCGGAAGACGCATCAGCGGTAGTTGCCGAACTGGAGATCGACTTCAAACTCCTGGCCCTTCAGGAGGGCGATGGTGTCCTGAAGTTCGTCGCGGGACGGTGAGGACACCCGCACCTTGTCCGCCTCGATGGCAGCCTGGACTTTCTTGAGCTTGGCCTCCTTGATGATCTTGACGATCTTGCGGCACGTCTCGATGTCCAGGCCCGACACCAGTTTAATCTCCTGGCGGACCCGGTCCCCGCCGGCCTTCTGGACAAGGCCGCGCTGGCAGTTCTTGACGGGGACCTGGCGGCGGACGAGCTTGCCCAGGAGCATCTCCCACATGGCGTTCAGCTTCATGTCGTCGGGAGCTTCGAGATTCACGAGGTGGTCCGCCTTCTTCAGCTCCATGAGAACCTTGAGCCCCTTGAAGTCATATCTCTGGCCGATCTCTTTCTGGGCCTGGTTGACGGCGTTCTCCACCTCCATCAAGTCCACGCCCGTGGTCACGTCAAAGGATTCGGTTTTCGCCATGCGCACCCTTTCATCGCGGGGTCTTGGACCCGCCATCCGCGCCCGGAAACCGTGCAAGGGGCAAGGCGGCCGGGGACAGCGCTCCTTGGGATTGTACATGAAAAAGGCGGAGCCCCCCCGCTCCGCCTCGTGTAAAGAATCCCCCGTGAATCGTTTCGGGCCGGTTTCCCATTCCCGAGAAGCGATCATAGAAGTCTCCTCGCGGCGACGCCATAGGTGCCCCGCCGGCGCGCGTTCCCCTGGGCCATTTCACCCAGATACCGGCCATATGCGAACTACCTAAAGAGGAGGGCCGAAAGGAGGACGCCGCCGGCCACTACCCACAGGGGCGCCACCTTCAGCCTCAGCGGAACGAGGGCCGCCACGGCGAGGAGGAGGCTCCTTCGGTCCGTCAGGGCGTCGAGAGAAACCTGCCAAAGCACGTAGGCCAACATGGCCACGAAGGCGGCCAGGAGGCCCCGCACCATGCGGTGCACGAGGACGAGACCCCGGATCCGCGCGAACTGGGGCGCCAGGAGGACCAGAATGAGCCAGGAGGGAAGGAACACGGCCGCCGTGGCCATGAGGGCCCCCGCCAACCCCGCCACTTTGTACCCGATGAACGTGGCCGTGAGGATCACCGGGCCGGGGGTGATTTGGCCGAGGGCCAACCCGTCCAGAAACTCCTGGTTAGTCAGCCAGGGATGGGCCGTCACAACCAGATCGTGCATGAGGGCCACGGCTGTGTACCCGCCTCCGAAGGCGAGCATATCCACCTTGGCCATGGTCGCCGCCACCGCTGGGAGAACCGGGTTCTCCAGGCCCGAAAGAACCACCACTCCGGCAAAGATCAGGGCCACCAGAACGATGACGGCTACTCCTTTCCACGTCCCGGAAGCTTTCACGGACGGGCCCTGGGCGTTCAGCGGGCCAGTCGGGGCCGCCCCCCAGAGGAGGGGGATGGCCAGGAGTGCCGAGGCCAAGAGCACCAAGAGAGCGCCAACGTGGAGGATGAGGGCCGCCGCCGCCGCAACGCCGAGGAGAACACCCCGGCCGTCCTTCAAGGCGGGCTTGGCCATGGAGAGGATGGAATCGGCCACGATGGCTACCACCACGGCGCGCAATCCTTGGAGGATGGCCACCACGGAAGGAACCTGGCCCAGGCGCATATAGGCGGCGGAGAGGCCCACCATGAGGAGAAACGCGGGACAGACGTAGGCGGCCGTGGCCACGAGAGCCCCGAGGGACCCGCGAAGGCGCCAGGCGACGTGGGCTGCGGTCTGAACGGCGATGGGCCCCGGAAGGGTCTGGCAGAAGGCGAGGGACTCTTCGAACTCACCCTCCGTAAGCCAGCCCTTTTTCATGACCGTCACCCTGCGAATCTGCGCCACGATAGCCGGCCCGCCGTAGGACGTGAGGCCGATCATGAAGAGGGTGAAGGCCAAGTCCCGGATGGGCACGGCGGGCGGATCGGATGAGGGGTTTTGCGCCCCGTGCCCGGCTTCGGTCACGGCCGTGCTCCCACCACCCGGTGGCGGACCCCGTTCCGCCCCTCGTCCTTAACGGAGTACATCAGGTGGTCCGCCTGCCGAAGTATGTCGTCCGTGGACGCCGGGGGAACGAGCCAAGTTACGAGGCCCACACTCACCGAAACTTCCGGGAACGCGGACGGCCCCCCCTCACGCAGGCCCGCGCGGACCTTCTCGTAGACTTTGCCCGCCGCCTCGGGACCAGTCTCGGGCATGAGGATGGCGAACTCGTCTCCTCCCATGCGGGCCAAAAGGTCCGTGGCCCTGATGCTGGCCCGGATGGACTGGCCCACATCCCGCAGCAGCCGGTCCCCTTCGTGATGGCCTCGGAGGTCGTTCACTTCTTTGAACTTGTCGAGGTCGATGTACGCTACTGAAAAGGGGTGCCGGTACCTGCCCGCGCGGAGGATCTCCATCTCGGCCAGCTCGAAGAACTGGCGGCGGTTGGCCACCCCCGTCAAGTCGTCCGTGCGCGCCAGTTCCGATTCCCGCGCGAGGGCATCCTTCAAGGCGCACGCGATGGTGGACAGGCTGAGAAAGAAGATCAATTCCACGAGGGCGTTCCAATAGGGCACGGCGGCATGAGCAAACATGATCCTGTCACCGGCCTGAGCCAGGAACCAGGCAAGAGCCGATGCCAACGATCCCGCGTACCCCGCGGCCCGCCCGCCAAACCATGCCATGAACCCCACGGGAATGAGGTAGAACACGGAGAAGGACATGTAGGGGCCCGTGATAAAGTCCCCGAAGCCCACGAAGCCTATCAACGCCAGGCCCGCCGTCCAGACAAGGGCGAGCCCAGGGGCCCAGGGCCCCTTTGCGCGTGCGGAAGTCCCTCCGCCCCTGGAGTATTCCCTTTCAGGAATCGCCATGAAACACCGCGACATAGATTTCCATGGGTATCGGCATCGGACCCTCACGCCGTCTCTTGGCCATGGTACGCCGCCGGGACCTCCCGCGCCAAGGCCAGACATTCACGGCTCGGGCCAGGTGCCTTGGACCGAAGGCTCATTCTTTTAGTTTAACGGCCTGCTATGGGGGACCCGGTTCTCCGCATGGCCTCCGTCAGCCAAGGCCAGCCGGAGGCAGGAGGCCCCAGCTCACCAAGGCCCCGGCGTGGCGCGCCATGAGGTCCGCCATCCGCTCCGCCGCCTCGCCCGCCTCCCGGGCCAGGGTGGCGGGAGCGTAAATGACCCCCAACACGCGGGTGCTTCCGGCGTGCGTCTTGGTGGCCTGGCTGTCCTTCACCGGCGTGGCGCAGGGCTCGTCTCCGGGTAGGCGGGACAGGAGGAGAAGGTCGCGCAGGTCAAGGACCTGGCCCGAGGAGTTGAAGACGTAGGACTCACCTTCCCTTCCGCGCCGGCAACGAAACCGGGACGTCCCCGCGCGGTCCAGGTCGGCAAGTGAGATGGGGAGGAGGCTCTCCACGGAGACGAGATTGTTGATGTCCACAAGGGCATTGACGACGGGGAAGGTCCCTTCGGCGGCGGTGTTGAGCAGGTATTCGCTGGCGGGCTTGCCCCGCCCCGTGGGCTTGTACGTGCAGAAGCGCAGCACACCGCGGACGGCCGCCTTCAGGGCTAGGTTTCGCGGACTCTCCCGGTCCGCCACGGCCGACTGGGCCGCTCGGCGCACTTCCTCAAGCAAGGCCGGCGAGGAGGGACCCGCGCCGCACCTCTCAGCCGCGACCCAGCCCAGGGCCACCCCTTCCAGGTCCAGTTCGATGACAGCGGCCGCGGACAACGTGCACCTCCCTTCACGGGACGACAAGGATCCCTTCCCCCCGCAGGGTAGAGGAACGGGCCGAAACTGGTGCGTACGTTCCGGCTCGCCCGTACGCGGCTTCCTGACGTGGACCTAAAGCTGGCGCCTTACTTCACGCCGAGCAGTTCGACCTCGAAAATCAGGGTGGCGTTGGGCGGGATGACGGGCGGGTAGCCCCGCTGGCCGTAAGCGAGCTGCGGCGGGATGATGAGTTTGCGCTTGCCGCCCACTTTCATGGTGGCGATCCCTTCGTCCCAGCCCTTGATCACCATGCCCGTTCCCAGCTTGAACTCGAGGGGCTCGTTCCGGTCCAGGGAGCTGTCGAACTTGGTGCCGTCCGTGAGGGTGCCCGTGTAGTGCACGACGACAGTCTGTCCTGGCTTGGGCTGAGCGCCCGTGCCCACCTTCAGGTCTACGTACTTCAGGCCGGAGGGCGTGGTCACCTCTTGTGAGGCTGGGGTCTGGGCACCCTTGGACGGGGTGGGTTTGCCTTGAGCCAGCGAGGCCAAGGACAGGGCCAGGAGGGCGGCGGCCAGGACGGACAGTGCGATGGTCTTCATGAGGTCATCCTTTCTGAGACAAGCGATGGGGGGAAAAGATTCTCCGGAATTCGGAAATGGCAAAAATGCGCCAGGCGCGAGATGGATAGCTGTTGCTTTTGTTTGCTCATCACTCCTCGTTCCTCACTTTTCACTTCTCACTGTTACCGCTCCCGCGGTCGCGCCGCAGCCGTCACCCGCGCCGCATCCGTTGACCTGCCCTTCGAGGGCAGCATGCTCGATGGCCCAGCATTCCCGGAGAAGGACTCGGATTCGGCCGAAGAGGCCTTCGCAGGCGGAGACGTCCATATCGGGGTGAGGATGGCCGGGGTCAAGGGAGCCTCTGCGGGTGTGCCACGCCTCAGATGTACTTCCGCCGGTCCCCCGTCTCCGCGTCCACCTCCACCAGGTCCGCGGCCGGAACGGTGTGGAAGGAGAGGACCACGAGGGGTTCATGGAAGGACTCAAAGGCGTGGGGCGTGTTCTCGGAAATCACGTAGATGCTCCGGTCCGGGTAGGCGGGGTCGAAGGGCTGGAGGATGGCGCTGCGCCGCCCGATGTGGCTCATGCCCGTACCCGAGACGACCGCCGTGTGCTGGACGGAGTTGGGGTGGGTGTGGGCCGGAGGCCGCGTGGCGGGGCGGATGACGAAGGCCCAGGCGCTCGCGATGCCTGCGGGGAGCCGGTTCCCCACCAGGTCCTCGGGCAGCGGCGCCCCGGCGAAGGGGCCCTTGCCCCGCTCGGCCTGCTCCGCCAGCTCTCGAATGAGGGCCCGAACCTGGCTGGTCTCTTTCCAACCGTCCACGAGCCTGGCTAATGTGGCGATTCTGAAGGTGGTCATGGGTCCGCCGTCTCCCTCGGGCCGGCCAAGGAAAGAGTGTATAGGAAAGCGGGAGCGAGGGACAGGGGAAAAGCGGCGTTCGGAAAGCGGGAGCGGGAGCGGGAGCGGAACAATTGGGGATTTGGGATCTGGGATTTGGGATCTGGGATTTGGGATGTGGCAGTGCGGGACTGAGCGCCGGGACCGTCGGATTCTTCCTCATCCCGGCATCTCTTCATCCCGGCCTCGCGTCTCGATTCACTGCGTCGCCTGGCTCCCCGCCCGATCCTTTCCGCGTCCCCTCATACATCTCGAATTCGAGGAGCTTGACGGGCATGGGGCCGTTGAAGAGGGGAATTTTGCGCTTTGGGCGCAGGCCGATGGCCTTAGCGAGAGTCCCGTCGCCCGTGAGAAGGAGGGCCCTCCAGCCGGGGCAGCGCCGTTTGAGGGCGTCGCCGAAGGCGCTGTACAGCCCGGCGAGGTCCTCGCCGGCGCCCGCGTGGTCGCCGTAGGGCGGATTGGCCGCGAGGAGGCCGGCGGCCCCGGCGGGCGCCGAGAACTCGCGGGCGTCCCGGCGCCTCAGCTTGATCCAGCGGTCCATCCCGGCCCGCTCGGCGTTGGCCGCCGCCGCCGCGACGGCGTAGCCGTCCACGTCACTGCCAAGGATGGGGGCCGGGGCATCGCGCAGAGCACCTTCGGCCTCCGTGAAGATAGCGCGCCAGGCTTTGGGTTCGAAGGCGGGCCAGCGCTCGAATCCGAAGGGCTCGGCCCGGAGGAGGCCCGGGGCCGTTCTCGTGGCCATGAGGGCCGCTTCGATGCAGAGGGTCCCGGAGCCGCAGAAGGGGTCGGCCATGGGGACGGAGCCGTCGTAGCCGCCCAGCAGGAGGATGCCCGCCGCGAGGGTTTCGTTGAGAGCCGCGGCCACGGGTTTGATGCGGTACCCCCGCTTGTGAAGAGGCCCTCCCGAACAATCCAGGCTCACGCTCGCTCCCGTGCCCGCCACGTGGACGACGACGCGCACGTCCGGGTCCCTTCGATCCACGTCGGGGCGGGCGCCCCGCTGTTCGCGCAGGGCGTCGGCGATGGCGTCCTTCACGCGGAGGGCCACGTAACCCGAGTGGTTGAAGGCCGAGTCGCGGACCGCCGCCTCCACGGCAAAGGTCCGGTCCGCCGCGAGATACTCGTCCCAGAGCAGCGCCTTCGCCCCCTCGTAGAGGGCATCGGCGTCCGGGGCTTCAAACGAACCGAGGGGGAGGAGGACTCTCCGGCCCGCCCGGAGCCACAAGCACGCGCGCCATGCGTCTTCCATCCGGCCCTTGAATGCCACCAGGCCTGGGGCCACGTCGAGAACGGAGAGCCTCAGCGCCCGAAGTTCGCCCGCCACCACCTCTTCGAGTCCTTTGGACGCCGTAGCCAGAAAACGCATGGGCCCTCCTCCTCTTACGGTATCACAGGCATGAAGGAGCGCTCTTGATGGATGCTTTTCTTTCAACATATTTGTCTTGGTGTCTTGGTGCCTTGGTGGTGACCGGCTTCCCTTACTGGGCCTTGGGCAACTCTACCAGGACGTTGCTGCCGGGCTCCATGTTCTCGATGGCGATGGCCCCGCCATACTTGGACAAGACCTCCTTCACGAGGAAGAGGCCCATGCCCAGCCCGGGCGATTTGTAGCTCGGAACCTGCGGCTTGCCAGATTCCTCGGGCTCCAGCAGGCGCTCCCGCTGGTCCTTCGGAAATCCGGGGCCGTAATCGCGGGCGGCGAAGATGACCTTGCGCGCGTCGTGGAGGAGGTAGACCTTCACCTTGACCCCCTCGGGCGAGAACTTGACGGCGTTGTCCAGGATCTGGCGGAAGAGGACCACCGCGTCCTCGCGGTTGATCTCGTAGAAGAGGGTTTCACGCTCTTTCTGGACCTGCACCGTGAGGTGTTTGGCGTCGGCCTGGGGCGTAACGACCTGGATGACGTCGTCCAGAACGGCCACAAGGTCGCAGAACTCCCCGCGGGCCGGCTCCTTGATCCGCGTGTAGGAAAGCAGGTCGTTGACCATGGTCTCCAGGCTCACGGTTTCTTCGTGGATGATGCCCAGGTACTCCTCGGCGTTCTTCTCGCGCTGCTGGGGGTAGCGCTTGAGCAGATCGGCGTAGGAGCGGATGTTCGTGAGGGGCGTCTTCATTTCGTGGGACACGTTGTTCAAAAAGGCCCGCTTGAGCTGGTCCAGCTCCGTGAGCTGGGTGAGGGCCAACTGAAGATCCGCCGTGCGCTCCATGACCTTCACCTCCAGCCGCTCGTTCGCGTCCGCCAGTTCGCGCACGAGCGAGAGGGTTTGGAGGCGAGGGGTCATGACCTGTTCCACGAGAGATAGAAAACGGTCCTCATCCATGCTAAAGGGCTCATCAGGGGGGCAGTAGACGATGAAGTACCCCATGGGGCCGCCCTGCGGGCCCAAGGGTACGGCCATGGCATCCCCCACGTCCGGAGGCGGGTCGGCCTTGAGCTGCCGGAGGCGGTCCTGCAGGTCGTCCAGGCGCATGCGCTCGTTGCGCTGGAGGAGGCCGAGGGCGAGGTTGCCCGCTCCGGGGGCATCGGCACCCCAGAGGGGATCGTGGGCGCAGCCGAAGGACTCCAAGGGAGCGATGGACCCCCCCCTGGAAGCGAAAGCCGAGACTTTCCAGTTGGGCCGGGCCTCCGACAAGCGGCGCGCGCAACTGGTGATGGCGGCCTCTACCTCGGTGGCGTCCGCGAGGGCGCGGCCTATCTCGTAGAGCGCCGTCATCTCTCTAAGGCGGGCTTGGTACATCCGGCTCAGGAGGTGCTGTTCCTGGTACTCCTCGGCGAGCTGGGTGGTGGACTGGAGGGCCGCCACAAGCTGCTCCTCCTCGGAGAGGCCGTGGACGGGCACCTCGGCGGAGACGGCCACGCGGCTGTCCGCGGGCTGGTATCCCTTACGCCGTGTCTGGACGAAGGGCGTGAACACAGCCCGGACGCCCTCCGCCAAACGATCCGGCGTGGCGCCCTTCTGCCCAAGCTTGAAGCGCTCCGCGAAGAGTACGAGACACCGCTCCACGCAGGTCATGAAGGTCTGGACCACCCCCTCGCCGCTCAAGGCGCTGGCGAGAGCCACGGGGAATCCGTCGGCCTTCATGGCGGCGAGGACCGCCTCGGGCGCCATGATCCCGGGGAGATCCCGCTTGTTGCACTGAATGACCACGGGGGTCTGGGAAAGGTCCATCTTGTTGGCGAGCAGGTTGGCCTTCATGTTTTCCCAGGAGATGTAGTTCTCCTGGGCGCGGCCGGGCTGAGAATCGGCCACGAAAATCAAGGCATCGGTGCCCGCCAGGACCACCTTGCGCGTCGTGTTGTAATGGACCTGGCCGGGTACCGTGTAGACCTGGAACCGGATGTGGTAGCCCTGGATCTCTCCCAGGTCGAAGGGGAGAAAGTCGAAAAAGAGGGTCCGGTCCTCGGCGGTTTTCAAGGAGACGAGCTGGGAGCCCCCGTGCGGGTCCGTGATCTCGTGGAGGGCTTCCAGGTTCGTGGTCTTCCCGCCCAGGGCGGGCCCGTAATAGACGACCTTGAACTGGATCTCCTTCTGGGCATGCCTGAACTGCACCATGTCAGCGCTCTCGTACCTTCTGGATGAGGAGGTTAGGATCCACGGGCTTGAACAGAACACCCGCCGCGCCCAACTGGCGGGCTTGGGAGGCGAGGCTTTCGTCGGCGCTGCCCGTCAGGAGATAGACCCGGGGGCGGGGGCCCGGAGGCCAAGCCTGCAGTGCCTTCAGCACGGAGAAACCCTCCCCGTCGGGCATGTACTGGTCCAGAAAGCAGAGGTCCGGGTTCAAGTCCCTCAGAGCGGCGAGCGCCGAGGCCACGTCGGCGGCCTCATAGCATTCCACCCCCTCCTCATCGAGGACGGCGCGGATCATTTTGCGGATGAGGGCGTTGTCGTCCACCACCAGCACTCGCATGGGCTCTCCTGCTCCACGCTCCATCCCTCCCCCTCGAACGCGCACGCTTCGATTCGTGCAGTATAGCGGCCCGCGAAGCTCGGCGCAACCTCCGGGCCTGGCCCCGGGCCCGGAGGCACCCAGCCCTTGCTAAAGGGGGCATTTTGCTGTAGATTACCGGTGTTCGGCCCGCGGGTTTCGCGGGTGGTTTTTTCGTGAACGGAACGGGAAAGGAACTATGGAACCGCCCAGTACCTCGGAAACCATGACTTGCGGGGACCAAGCCCCGAGCGTTCGCGCTCAGGGCCGCATCCCGGAACCGGCCGCCGCCCCTCTCCGCCCTTAGCCCAGCCGCTGGCGCGCCCGGGACCGGTCCCCCACCGGATGCCGGAGACGCGCCATGACCCACGCCACACCACATCCGGCCGCTGTCCGCCGCACGAGCACGCGGGAGTTTTCCCATGTCTGATACGGGCGGACCATGTACTGGATCAGCAAGAGCATCCACCTTCTGAACCGCTGGCGGCGGCAGATGATGATTTTCCTGGCCGTTCTCGGGCCCGGAATCATCGTGATGGTGGCCGACAACGACGCGGGAGGCATCTCCACCTACGCCGTCACGGGGTCCAAGTACGGCTTCTCCCTCCTTTGGATCTTCATCATCCTCGTGCCCATGGCCTACTACGTGCAAGAGATGACGGTGCGTCTGGGAGCCGTCACCAAGCGCGGCCACGCCGAAGCCATCTTCGAGGGCTTCGGGGCCTTCTGGGGCTGGTTTTCCCTGGCGGACCTGGCGGTGGTCAACTGGCTCACCCTCATCACCGAGTACATCGGCATGATGGCCGCCATGAGTCTGTTCGGCATTCCCCCGTGGATCACGTTTCTCGTGGTGACGCTGGTTCTCTTCCTCGTGGTCCTCTCGGGCAAATACTGGACCTTCGAGAAGCTCACCCTTTTCTTCTGCGCCTTCAACCTCGTCTACATCCCTGCGGCCCTCTGGGCCATGAAGATGCCCGAGGCCCCGAGTTGGAGCCTGGCCTTCAGGGGGCTCTTCATCCCCAATCTCCCCGGGGGCCTTTCCGGAGATATCCTCTTCATCCTCCTGGCCAATATCGGAACTACCATCGCCCCCTGGATGATTTTCTTTCAACAGAGCGCGGTGGTGGACAAGGGGCTGGACATCCACGACATCAAATTCGGCAAGCTGGAGACCTTGGTGGGCTCTATCATGACCTGCGTGGTGGCGGCGTTCATCATCATCGCTACAGGAGCCGCCCTTTACTACCACAAGCCTCCCATCCTCATCGAGGACGCCAAGCAGACCGCGGAGGCCCTCGTGCCCCTCCTGCCTGCGGGCAAGGGAGAACTGGCCCGCAGGCTCTTCGCCATCGGACTCTTCGACGCCGGATTCCTCGGGGCCCTCTGCATCTCCCTTTCCAGCTCGTGGGCCGTGGGTGAGGTCTTGGGCTGGGCGCACTCCCTGAACAAGAGCGTGCGCGAGGCGCCCTGGTTCTACGTGATCTATCTGGGCATGCTCCTCACGTCCGGGGCCATCGTCCTCATCCCCGGCGCGCCTCTCGTCGTGATCACCATGTTCGTCCAGGTGGTTGCCGTGACCCTTCTGCCCTCGGCCCTCATCTTCCTGCTCCTCATCCTGAACGAGCCCGCCTTCATGGGCGAACACGTGAACACGCGCTGGCAGAACATCGCCAACTGGTCCATCGTGATCTTCGTCACCTTCATGTCCACTCTTTTCGCCGTGTCCACTATTTTCCCGGGCTTCCTCGAAAGCCTGTTCAGGAGGTCTTCATGATCGCCGTCGCCCAGAAAGCGCCCGGGGTCCCCGACCTGCCGGCGGGGATCGGAAGCTTCCGTTTCCTCTACTTCTCGGAGCTTCTCAAGCGCCCCGTGTGCGCGGGGAAGATCAAGGACCGAATAGGCAAAGTCTCGGACCTCGTCTTCAGGCTCACGGAGCCCTATCCCGAAGCGGTGGGCATTTACATGGAGTACGGGTGGGGCAAGCCCACCCAGTTCGTGCCCTGGGACCGGGTGATCAAGATCGAGGACGACGCCATCTTCGTGAAGCCCGCCGAGGGGGGCGGGGCATATCCTCCCTTCGTGGACCAACAGGGGTGGATCATGCTGGATGAGCACCTCATGGGCAAGACCGTTCTTGACATGGACGGGCGGCGGACCGAGGTGGTGAACGACGTGCACCTGCTTGAATCCCGCGGGCGCATGCTCGTGGTCCACGTGGACATCTCCTTCAATGGTTTCCTGCGCCGGTGGGGCCTGAAGCGGTTCCATTGGGTCAAGGACCACCTCATCTCCTGGAAGTACATTCAGCCCCTCTCCGTGGAGGACGCTGTGGCCACGGACAAGGTCTCCCTCTCCATCACACGGCGGCAGATCGACGAGCTGCCCGGCGAGGATCTGGCGGACGCCCTCGAAGAGCTCTCGGGCGAGGAACAGCAAGCCCTTTTCTCGGCCCTGGAGCCCGAAAAGGCCGCCGAAACCCTCATCGAGGCCGAACCCCGCGCCCAGCGCCAGATCATCGCCAATTTGCGCCAGGAGCGGGCACGCACCATCCTATCCGAGCTCTCCGTGCCCCAGGTGGCGGACCTCTTCTCGGTCCTCCCCCACGACGACATGACGGAGCTCATGACCCTCCTGCCCCAGGAGCAGGCCGCCAGGATCACCCACATCCTAAGCGAGCGGGAGGCCACGGCCCGCGCGCTCATCTCCACGGACTTCATCACGTTCCATCGCGATGTGACCGTGGGCCGTGCCCTCGACGAAATCCGGCGCTCGGGCCGCGAGCCCGACACCATCTCCTACGCGTACGTGGTGGACGGAAGCGGCCTAACCCTCGTGGGCGTAGTGGACCTGCGCGAGCTGGTCCTCGCGGCCGACCACGTGGTCCTCGGGGAGATCATGGCCTCGCCCGTGGTGGCCGCCGAGGCGGACGACCTCAAGGACGACTTGGCTGAGTTATTCGTGAAATACCACTACCGCATGATTCCCGTGGTGGACGCCCAGGACCAGATCCTCGGTGTTATTTACTACAACGACATCATGAAGGGCCTCACGACCCGGGTGAAGGTATGAGGGGAAATGGCGAACGGCGAATTGCAAATCGGGAAGGGCAGACGGCGGATGAGCAGGTGCGTTTGAACCGTGCTTTTCAATGCGCGATCAGCGCTCCGCAATTCGAAAGGGTTCCACCAGGTGTTCCATGCCCCGTGTGACCATGACGCCCATGACAAAATTCGCCCTCTACTTCCTCAGGTTTTACCTGATTTTCCTGATGGGGCTCCTGCTGTTCAGATTTCTGAAGCTGTTTAGGTAAGCAGGGGAAGGCGCTAAGGGCTAGACGCGAGAGACGAGACGGAGTGCTGTCCCGCTCTTCACTCTTCACCCTTCACTCTTCACGGTTTCTCAATCCGGCACGGTGAACGCAAAGGCGCGCTTGAGGCCCTCAGGCGCCTGTTCTGGATGGAACCCCGAGTCGAGCCAGCGGAACCATGCCTCCGCGGCCTGCGCGGTAAACCGCGCCTCCTCCGCGATGATGGCCCCGTAGGCGAACCGGTCGCGGCTGAAGGGCACCTGGCTCCGTTTGTAGAAGAACGCCGCGCAGCGGCCGGGCCCGATGGGGAAGACCTTCATGAGGGCCCGGTTGGGATGGCCCGCCACGGACGTGGTCCCCGCCAGCTCCAGGTAGCTAGCCTCTGGCGCCAGGCGCAGGGCGACACCCGTCCCCTTCGCGGCCTCCGCCACGGCCTTGAGAAGCGCCACGGAGGCTGTCTCGCCGAGTTTGTCTTTGACAGCAGGTTCTTCGCTGTTCGTCAGCATAATGCTCCTGAGCGGCGAGCGGTGAGCAGTAAGCGGTGGAGCGAATCCTGCTTCCGATCTTTTGCCCTACTCACCTGCTCTCCTACTCTCCTGCTCACCCAGTCACGGCTTCTTCCACCGCACGCCCTGAGGGCCGTCTTCGAGGAGGATGCCGCGGGCCTTGAGGTCGTCGCGGATTCGGTCCGCCTCCTTGAAGTCCTTGGCCTTCCGCGCCTCCTGGCGCTTTGCAATGAGGGCTTCCACCTCCGCTTCAAGGGAGTGGGGCACCTTCAGGGGGATCCCGAAGACCGCCTCAAAATCGCCGAGGAACCCGGCCATGAAAGTTTGGGACGCGGTGCAGAAGGCGCCCGCGTCCATGGCCGTATTGCAGGCCCGAAGAGCGTCGAAGAGGGCGGAGAGGGCCACGGCCGAATTCAGGTCGTCCTCCAGGGCCTCCTTGAACGCCCGCCGGCGCCCTTCGATGGCCTGCGCCAAGCCGGGATTGGGCTCGGAGGCCGGAACCACACCCTCCATCCTCGCGGCGAAGTCGCGCAGTCTCCCAAGGGCGGCCTTGGCCGCGTCCAGGGCCTCGAAGGTGAAGTTGAGCTGCTTCCGGTAGGAGACGGAGAGGAGCAGGTAGCGCAGGGCCATGGGGTCCGCGCCCTTCTCCAGCAGGTCTCTGAGCGTGTAGAAGTTGCCCAGGGACTTGCTCATCTTCTCCCCGTTCACCAGGAGGTGCTCCATGTGCATCCAGTGGCGCGCCGGGGACTTGCCCGTGGCGCCTCGGCTCTGGGCGATCTCGTTTTCGTGGTGGGGGAAGACCAGGTCCACGCCGCCCGTGTGAAGGTCAAAGACCTCGCCCAGGTACTTGGCGCTCATGGCCGAGCACTCCAGGTGCCAGCCGGGGCGGCCGGGGCCCCAGGGGCTCTCCCAGCTCGGCTCCCCTTCCTTGGCGCCCTTCCACAGCACGAAATCCCTGGCCGACTCCTTGTCGTAGTGGTCGCTGTCCACCCGCGCGCCGTCCAGGTTGCCGCTCAGGTCCACGGTGCACAGGGCTCCGTATTCGGGGAGGCTGGCCACGCGGAAGTACACCGAGCCCTGGCTGAGATAGGTGTGGCCGTTCTGCTCCATGCGCGCGATGAGGGCCAGCATTTCGGGAATGTGGTCCGTGGCCCGTGGGTACTCGCCGGCGGGAAGGCAATTGAGCGTCTTCATGTCCTCGAAGAAGAGGGCCGCGTATGTGTCCGTGAGTTCGCGCAGGCTCACCCCTTCGCGGTTGGCGCGGGCGATGGTGCGGTCATCGATGTCCGTGAGGTTCTTGACGTGGTGGACCTCCATGCCGCTCCAGAGCAGGAAGCGCTTGAGGAGGTCCTCGGCGAGGAAGGTGCGGAAGTTGCCGATGTGCGCCACGTCGTAGACCGTGGGGCCGCAGGTGTACATACGCACCACCCCGGGCTCCAGGGCCAGGAAGGGCTCCACGCGCCGGGTGAGGCTGTTGTAGAGGCGCATCACGGCGCCCCGCCGAAGGTTCGTCCTACCACGGGGACCAAAGCCCTCAGGTCCTCGCTCAGACGGAGCAGGTCCTCGGGAAGGATGGCCTGGGGCCCGTCGGAGAGGGCCCTGCCGGGCTCGGGATGGACTTCCAGCAGAAGCCCGTCGGCCCCGCACACGGCGGCGGCACGGGCCATGGGCGCAACCAAGGCCCTCCGGCCCGTGGCGTGGGAAGGGTCTACGAGGACCGGCAGGTGCGTCATCTCCTTGAGAATGACCACGGAGGCCAGGTCCAGGCTGTGGCGAAGGCTCGGGTCGAAGGACCGGATGCCCCGCTCGCAGAGGATCACGCCGGGGTTGCCGCCGGAGAGGATGTACTCGGCCGCCAGGAGGAATTCCTCCCGCGTGGCCGCCAGCCCCCGTTTGAGGAGGACAGGTTTGGGCTGTTTTCCAAGGGCGCGCAGAAGCGGGAAGTTCTGCATGTTCCTGCTTCCCACCTGGAGAACATCGGCCATCTCGGCCACAAGGGGAAGGTCCTCCCGGTCCAGCACCTCGCTCATCATGATGAGACCGTGCCGGTCCGCCGCGGCGCGGTGGATGCGCAGGCCCTCCACGCCCAATCCCTGAAAAGAGTAAGGGCTCGTCCTGGGCTTGAAGGAGCCGCCCCGAAGGATCCTCCCGCCTGCGGCCGCCACGGCCGCGGCGCAGGCCTCCATCTGGGCCTCCGATTCCACGGCGCAGGGACCCGCGGCTAGGAGGAACGCGAAGCCGCCCACCGCGGCGCCCATGACGCGCACCACCGTATCTCCAGGATGCATCTCGCGGCCGGCCTGGACGTACCCCTGCCCCGCGGGCATAGCCCCCGCCACGCCGGGCATACCCAGGAGCTGGCCCGGGGTGAGCCCCCCGGGGTTGGCCGTCACCACCATCACGTCGCCCCGCGGGCCCGTCTGCGTGTGGTGAAGGGCCCCGCTGGATTCCAGAACCGCCTCGATGGCCAGGCGCTGGGGGCCCGTGATGGCCGGGTTCAGTAGAATGATCAAGGCCGCTCCTTCCTCCAAACCTTCCGAACCGTTGATTTTAGTCCACCCCGCGGCCATGATCAACCTACCTTTCGTCCCC
>JBBIKI010000043.1:0-25597 GCA_037445535.1 Acidobacteriota bacterium
TCCTGCGTCTGGATCCGGTTCAGCGCGTCCGCGGCGAGTTCGTTGCGCAGGGCCTCCACCTCGTCCCAATGGCTGGCCAGGGCCGCTTCGGCCGTCTCCGGATCGAGCGTGACGCCCGCGCCGGCGAGCATCACCCGGACCAGGGCCAACTCCTCGAAGACCCCGGCCAGGCTCTGTTTGGCCACAGCCGCCGGGGCCTCTCTCAACAGGTTCGCGAGGGCGGAGAAGAGCTCGTCCACACGCTCATCGGTGGGGTCGTACATGGGTGTCCTCCGAGGAACCGTTAGCCAGTAACCAGCAGTCCCTAGCCTCTAGCGTTCGCCATCTAATACAACCTCGGGGCTTTGCCCGGCCATGCTCTCAAAGCGCTCCCACATGGACGGCACGGGACCCGCGCGCTCGTCGAGAACCACCTTTTCCACGCGGAGATGGGGGACAAAAAACGTGGAGGGGCCCAGGTGCCCCTGCTCCGAAGAGGCCACCTGGCGCGCCCAGGCGTCGAAAGAGGCCAGCTCGATGCCCCGGAGCCACAGGCCCGCCGCGTCCATCTGCAGGAGGCGGCCCCAGTGCTTTTCGCGAGGAGAGTGGAGGTAGAGGACGACCCACTTGGGAGAACCGGCGGAAGGCCCACCTCCGGTGCCATCCAGTGCCCCCGGGAGGCCTAGCACCGGCGCAGACCCCTCCGCCTTCGTCCCCGCCTTCTTTCGTTGGCTCATTCCGTCTCGTCCTCCGACAGCTCGAGAAGGACTCCTCCCGTGGACTTGGGATGGACGAACGCCACGAGATGCCCCCCGGCACCTGCTTTGGGTTCCTCGCCGATAAGGGCGTACCCCCTGGCTTTGAGCGCCGCAATGGCCTCGGGGACCGAGGGGACGGTGAGGCACAGGTGGTGAAGGCCGGGGCCCCTCTTTGCCAGGAAACGGCCGACGGGGCCTTCGGGATCGGTGGATTCCAGAAGCTCGATGCGGGACTGCCCCGCCGCGAAGAACGCCACGCGGACCTTCTGCCCGGGCACTTCCTCCTCACCGGCGCAGGCCAAGCCCAGGGCCTCGTAAAAGGCCTTCGCCTCCTCCAGCGACTGCACCGCGA
This sequence comes from Acidobacteriota bacterium, assembly GCA_037445535.1. Classification (GTDB taxonomy): domain Bacteria; phylum Acidobacteriota; class UBA4820; order UBA4820; family DSQY01; genus JAKAJA01. The sequence goes on from JBBIKI010000043.1 coordinate 1,090, forward strand.
TGCCGATGTGGGCGATTTCCATCAGGAACACCTCAACAAGTTCACCACGGAGACACGGAGAGCACGGAGAAGGTCAAGACCAAGGAGGATTATAGTGCTCAAAAAACTTAGGACCATTCAATGGGCCAAGGCACCCTTCGCACCCGGCGCCCGGGTGCTCTTGCCCGCGCGGATGGCCCCTGCTTTTCTCCGTGTCCGTGCCTCCGCGGCGGCCATCTTCTCATTCCCACCTGATGCGGCCGAGCAGGGCTTCAGCGGCGGTGTAAGGATCCTGCTCGCGATTGAGGAAGGCCTTCACGAGGAACTCCTCCCGCTCGGGCGTGAGGTGGCGGGCGAAGATCTCCATGAGGAAGCGCTCGGCGAGGATGTCCCGGAACTTCTGGCTGAACTTGAGCCTGAGCCGGCCCTCGCTCCCGCCGTCCGTGGCCAGATGTGCGCGATGGCGCTCGACCGCTTCCACCAGGTCGCCGATGCCCTGGCTCCGGGAAGCCACCGTCTTCACCACGGAGGGCGTCCACGCCAGGGACGCGCCGGCAAGGGTGAGAAGGGCGTGCAGCTCCCGTTCGACCCTGTCCACCCCGTCGCGGTCCGCCTTGTTGATGACGAAGACGTCGGCGATCTCCATGATCCCCGCCTTGATGGCCTGGATGTCGTCGCCCAGGCCGGGCACCAGCACGACCAGGACCGTGTCCGCCTCCTTGATGATGTCCACCTCGTCCTGGCCCACGCCCACCGTCTCCACGAGAATCACGTCGAAGCCCGCCGCGTCCAGCACGGTGAGCATGTCTCCCGTGGCCACGGCCAGCCCGCCCATGTGGCCGCGCGTGGCCATGGAGCGGATGTAGACGCCCGGATCGGTGGCCCGGTCCTGCATGCGGATGCGGTCGCCCAGGATGGCGCCGCCGGAGAAGGCGGAGGAAGGGTCCACGGCCACGACAGCCACCCGAAGGTTCTGGGCTCTGTACGCCGCGATGAGCTTGTCCACGAGGGTGGACTTGCCAGCGCCGGGCGGGCCCGTCACGCCCATGACTCGGGCCTTTCCGGACAGGCGGTAGCAGTCCTTCAGGACCTCCACGTACCCCTCGCGGCGGTCCTCCACCAGGCTAAGCGCCCGCGCAAGGGCCCGGATATCGCCGGAAATGAGCCGCTCAGAAAGATCGTGCAAGACCCACCTCTGTCAGATTCCCTTGGGAAGACGTGAGCGGGAAGCGGTGAGCCGTGAGCCGAAAGACGCGGCTCACGCCGGTCCTTGCCTTGGTTGCTGCCCTGTTCCGATCACCGCTCACTGCTCACTGCTCGCCGTGCCCCCAAGGGCCATCATTCGAATTCCTTGAGCACGTGGCGGGCGATGACGAGGCGCTGGATCTCGCTGGTGCCCTCGCCGATGGTGTTGAGCTTCACGTCGCGGTAGAACTTCTCCGCGGGATAATCCTTCACGAAGCCGTAGCCGCCCAGGATCTGCACGGCGCGCTCCGCGGCCCACACGGAAACCTCGGAGGCGTAGAGCTTGGCCATGGAGCTGTACTTGGTCACGTTCTGGCCTTTGTCCTTGCGGAGCGCCGCCTGGAAGGTCAGGAGGCGGGCCGCCTCGATGCGCGTTGCCATGTCCGCCAGGGCGAACTGGATGGCCTGGAACTCGGCGATCTTCTTACCGAAGGCCACCCGCTGTTTGGCGTACTGGAGGGCCGTCTCATAGGCACCCTGAGCGCCGCCCAGGGAGAGGGCCGCGATGGAGATGCGGCCGCCGTCGAGGATCTTGAGGGCGTCCGTGAAGCCGTGGCCTACCTCGCCCAGCCGGTGGTCGTCGGAGAGGAGGCACTCCTCGAAGATGAGCTCTCCCGTGTCCGAAGCCCGCAGCCCGAGCTTGTCTTCTTTCTTGCCGTGCTTGAAGCCGGGGGTCCCCTTCTCCACGACGAAGGCCGTGCATCCGTGGTGAGGGTCGGCCTTGTCCGTGAGGGCGATGATCACGGCCGTATCTCCCACCGTGGCGTGCGTACAGAAGGTCTTGCTGCCGTTGAGGAGCCAGCCGCCGTCCTTGGGGACCGCCGTGGTCCGGAGCCCCGCCGCGTCCGACCCGGAACCCGGCTCCGTCAGGGCCCAGGCCCCGATCTTCTTTCCCGAGGCCAGAGGGGTGAGAAACCGCTTTCGCTGCTCCTCCGTGCCCATGGAAAAAATGTGGTTTGAACAGAGGGAATTGTGGGCCGCGACGCCGATGCCGATGGAGGGATCCACGCGGGAGAGCTCCTCCACGATGATGACGTAGTCCACGTAGGACATGGCCGCCCCGCCGTAGGCCTCGGGGAAGATCACGCCCAGGATGCCCATCTCGCCCAGTTCGGCAAAGACCTCCCGCGGGAAAAGGCCCTCCGCGTCCCACCTTCGAACATTGGGGCGGATTTTCTTCTCGGCAAAGGAGCGCACGGTATCGCGAAGGACCTTCTGCTCGGCTGTGAATTCAAAATCCACGGGCACCTCCCCCATCGTCAGAGGATGGAGTATAGCGGCTTCTTGACGGGGTTTCCACAGCACCCGGGTGTTTTCGTTCCTTTCTTCCAACTCCGCGCTCCCGCCGGGAAAACCGCTGCGGGAAGCCGGAAGCGGAGAGCGGGGCTTCGGACCCGGCGGGTTCCCTTTCACCGCTTACTCCTCACTCCTCACGTTCCCTCATGCCCGGTCTCCATCTGCTATGCTAACGGGCATGAGATTGCGCCGCTGGCCAGCCGCCCTTCTTCTGATGATGACCGTTGCCGCCGTGGCCCCCGCGCGTGCCCAGGCGCCGGCCCCGGGGCCATCGCTCCAGCAGGACGTGGACCGGGCCCGCGCCATCCTGTGCCCGCTGTACGCCCTGCCGCCCGAACCCTGCCAGGCCCCCATGGACGTGCGCCTGGCCACCACGGGGGACGCGCTCCCTCCTGGGTGGGGCGGCCTCCCTTCCTACGCGGCGGGCGCGGCGGAACCCGAGACGGGCCGCGTGGTCATCGTCCTGGCCCGCTGCGGGCCTTACCCCTTCGGCGACGTGGACCAGACCCTCCGCCACGAGATCTCCCACGTCCTGCTCTACAGGTCCCTCGGGTTCCGGGCCCCCCGCTGGCTTGATGAAGGGCTCGCCATGAGGGCTTCGGCGGAGTGGGGTTTTTCGGACGAGTGGTACGCGGCCATGGCCCTCCCCTTCGTGGCCCGGGGCTCCTGGCGGCTGAGCCGGGTGGACGCCGACTTCGCGGGTGGCGAGGGCCAGGTTCGAAGGTCCTATGCCCTCGCCAAGGGCTTCGTGCGGGACCTGTTTCGAACCGACGACGACCTGACGGGCTTTCTGCTGGAAGCGCGCCGGGACCGGTCCGTGGACTTGGCCTTTCTCAGGCGTTTTGGCCTCACCCCCGATGCCGCCTTCAAACGCTGGGCCCAGAACCTGCCCTGGTGGGGAGAGTGGGTCGTGGCCCTCAGCTCACCCAACGTCCTGTGGACGGCAGTCCTCGGCCTCTTCCTCCTGGCCGTCCTGGCCGGGTGGCGCAGGCGGAGAAGGAAGTACGAGGCTCTGGACGATTGACGCGCCCGTCGCGCCGGGGCCGGCGCTCCTACTTTTTACTTTTTACTTCCTTACTTCCCTCACGCCTCGTCGAAGACGGGCGCCGGGCGCCCGGACTCGTCCAGGGCGACCATGTGGAAGAGCCCGCTGGTGCAAAGCTCCCGGGAGGCGCGGCGGGGATTGTCACGGTACATGTCCACCTTCACCAGGAGGGAGGACCGCCCCACGGAGATGACCTCGGACTCCACCACGGCGATGTCTCCCACGCGGATGGGAACCCGGAAATCGAGCCTCTCGATGGAGGCGGTCACGGCTACTTTGTGGCTCAGCCGCATGGCGGCCAGCCCCGCGGCGATGTCCATCCACTCCACGGCCCGGCCGCCGAAGAGGTTGCCCAGCGGATTCGTATCGTTGGGCATAATGAGGTGGCTCGCCGACGATCGTCCTCCTCTCAGGTCCATGGCACGTCTCCCTCTCGGCGCCTTGGGCCGCGCGCGGCCCTTCCGGCCCCACCACACTACCCCAGAACCTCGCGAGGCACAACGCCGCTTGGCGTGCAGGAGTCCGGGGTGCTAAGGTGGGGCCTTCACAAGGAGACAGCATGTCCAAGAGAGGCTTCACGGTCCTGCTTATCGCGGCGGCGGCGGTGGCGGCGCAGCTTTCGGCCCCCTGCCAGGTGACGTGGTCCGGCAAACCCTTCAACGATGCTTTGGGGCAGGCCGCAGGAGACAAGGGCTTCGTGATGGTGGACTTCTTCACGACCTGGTGCGTGCCGTGCAAGATGCTCGACGCGACTGCCTGGAAGGACCCCTCCATCTCCACGTTCCTGGCCGAGCACCACGTGGTGGCCCTCAAGCTCGACGCCGAAAAGGAGGGCAAGGATCTGGCCGCGCGGTACAAGATCCGGGGCTATCCCACGGTGATCCTGCTCAACGCCAAGGGCGAGGAACTGAGCCGGTTCATGGGGGTTCGCGAGGCGGCCGTCATCCTGGCCCAGTTTGGAACGTCCTTGAAAGATCCTCGAACCCTCGAAGATCTGCGCAAGGCCGCTCAGGACGACCCCGCCAACCTCCAGGCTTCCTACGATCTGGCCCAGCGGCTGGAGCAGAGCGGCTCTCCTGTAGAGAAGACCGAGGCGCTGGGCCTTCTCGCCACGATCATCCAGAAGGACAGGGACAACGCCCGGGGCCTCGGGGCCAAGGCGCTCATGAGCCGGGCCAGCCGCGTCCTGGCCACGACCCTTCGGCTCGATCTCATGATGGACCGGACCTACTTCGCGGCCGCGGCCAAGGGCCCCTACCCGGACATCTTCCAGGGAGCCGAGGACCCCGAACTCGTGCAGCTTCGCGAGAAAACCAGCCAGGCTTTCAATGCCTATCTCCATCGGCTGGAGGACGACTGCGCCGGCCAGCTCCTCGCGGCCGCGGACCTGCTCGGAACCATGAAGGGGGTCCAACCGGCCCTCACGTGGCGGGACCTGAGCACGGTTCAAGGCGTCATGAGCGAAGGCCAGACCTACCCCAACCGCCGCCTCGCGGAGGCCTTCCACCTCTTCGCCGCCCGGGCGTGCAACGACGCCACCGCCCTGAACGAGTGCGCCTGGTACTTCTACATCAGCCAGACCCACCTGGTTTTGGCGGAGAGCCTCATCCGCCGCTGCCTCGCCATGGGACCCAACCCCAACGCCGAAGACACGCTGGCCCACATCCTGTTCACCACGGGCCGCGGGGAGGAGGCCTTCAAGATCGAGCGGGGGCTCATCGCCGATGCCAAGGCCTCCGGTGACGAAGCCTCGGCAAAGACGTTCCAGGATGCCCTGGCGAGCTGGGAAAAGGGGCTGGCGGACCAGACGCTGCCGTCAGGAGGGTGAGGGAGCTGGGAGCGAGAGACAAGGGACAGGAAAAGGCTGAGGGCGGCTAACCGGCACCAACCGGTCTTGGCGCTTTCATTCCTTGGCGCTCGGGCAGCAACGCCTAGCACCTGGCCCCCAAGCCTCTTGCGCGCGGCCCATGCGGGTTTTTCAACAGCCTGCGAGTGCCGCCTGCTAGACGTTAAATCTGAACAAACAGACGTCCCCTTCGCGCATGACATACTCTTTGCCTTCCGACCGCCAGTGGCCCTTCTCCTTGACCTTCTTTTCATCCCTCCCGGAGGCTACCCAGTCGTCGTAGGAGTAGACCTCCAGCCGGATGAAGCCGCGCTCCAGGTCGGAGTGGATCTTGCCCGCGGCCTGCGGCGCCTTGGTGCCCCGGGTGATGGTCCAGGCGCGGGTCTCGTCCTCTCCCGCCGTGAGAAACGTCATGAGGTCCAGAAGCCCGAAGCCCGCGTGGATGAGCTTGCTGAGGCCCGATTCCTGAAGGCCGTAGACCTCCATGAACTCGGCCCGGTCCGCCTCGGGGAGCGCCGCCATCTCGGCTTCGATCTTGCCGCAGATGCGCACGCAGGGGGCCCCTTCGGCGGTGGCGAGGGCCTCCAGGGCCAAGGCGTGGGGATGATCGGGGGCAAGCCCCGTCTCGTCCACGTTCGCCACGTAGAGAATGGGTTTGACGGTGAGGAGGTTCAAATCGCTCAGAAGCGGCCAGTCCTCCTTGTGGAGCTGAGCTTCCCGGGCCGGCCGGCCCTCGTCCAGGAGTGCTTTCACGGCTTCCAGGGCCCCCAGGAGGCGCTTGGCCGGGGCATCGCCCGTGCGAGCCAGTTTGAGGACCCGTTCGCGCCTGCGGTCCACCGTGGACAGGTCCGCCAGGGCCAGCTCCAAATGGATGGTTTCGCAGTCGCGAACAGGATTCACCGTGACATCCTCATGGATCACATTCTCGTCCTCGAAACAGCGCACCACGTGAACGACGGCGTCCACCTCGCGGATGTGAGCCAGGAACTGGTTCCCCGTGCCGCCGCCCTTGGAGGACCCCCGCACCAGACCCGCCACATCCACGAACTGAAGGGTCGTAGGGGTAATCTTCCTGGATTTGTTGACCCGGCCCAGGTCATCCAGGCGGGGATCGGGCACGTTCACCATGGCGATGTTGGGATCCGCTGAAGCCCCCGTGAACGCGCCCACCTGGGCGCCCGCCGCCGTCAGCGCGTTGAAGATGCTCGTTTTGCCCACTCGGGGCAGTCCAACGATGCCGCAGGAGAAACCCATCTTGTACCTCCGGTGTACTCGTCCAGTTCCTATCCGGAGATGCCGGATTGGAATGAGTGAGGAGTGCGCGGTGAGCAGTGAGCGGGACCGAGAAGCGCAGCGAGCCGGCAGCGCGTGTTCGCCATGGCCATCGCCTCCCCGCGCGGTTTAGGCCCACCCCCTGACCACCCGATCGCCTGATCATCCATCCGCATTGGCATGACCAGATGGTGAGTATTCTACGCCAGCGCCGCGCATTTGGTAATGGGCGCCGCCTAGTCCGCACCCCTTGCCAGAAACCGGCGGCGGTCCTACATTGTGGCCTTAAGGAGGGGCCCCATGATCGACGTGAAGATTGACTACGAAGCCTGCGAGGACAACCGCTTCTGCCTTGAAGTGTGCCCCGAGGACGTCTTCGTGGTTCGAAATTCCAAGGTCCTCGTGGAGTACCCCGAAAACTGCACCATGTGCTGGCTCTGCGTGCAAAATTGCCCCGCGGGAGCGGTCTCCATCGAGTGAGTTAGGCTATTGGGCAATATAGGCAATAGGCAGTAGGCAGTAGGCAGTAGGCAGTAGGCAGTAGGGGAGACGGGGCCTCCGGCCATCCACTCTCAACCCTCAACGCTCAACCACCATCCTTCATTTTTCGCACAAGTTCCGTCGTGGCGTGGTCCTTGGGATCGCCCACGATGGCCACCCGTCCTCCGTGGCGCGCCACCACGTCCCTTTCAGGCACCGTGGCTTCCGTGTAATCGGTCCCCTTGCACTGAACGTCGGGCTCCAGCGCTTCGATGATGGGCGCCACGGTGGGCTCGTCAAAGACCGTCACGAAATCCACGCAGGCGAGAGAGGCGATGATCTCGGCCCGGTCCTCCTCGCACTGGAGGGGCCGTCCCTCCCCCTTCAGTCCTCGCACCGAGGCATCCGAGTTCAGGGCCACCAGAAGCAGACCGGCCTGCCTTTTCGACGCCTGAAGGTAGCGCACGTGGCCCACGTGCAGGAGATCGAAACACCCGTTGGCGAGGGCGAGGGTCTTGCCCCCCCGGGCGGCCTTCGACAGCAGGGAGACGGCCTCCTCCCGGCTCAGCATTTTTCTGGCGATGGCGCTGGGGAAATCACTCATTCAGGACCTCTGGAATAGCGCTGTGCCAAATGATCGGCCGCGGGGCCGCTATCCTCCCCCGTATTCCCAATTCCCAAATCCCAATTCCAAAGCCCCAATGCTCCTCTCCCCGTGTTACATCCTTCCCTCGCCCCATTCCTGGAGGATTCGGCATAGCTCCTCGGCGCTCGTGGTGGCGGTGCCGTGCTTCTGGACCACGATGCCGCCGGCGGCGTTGGCGATGGCCGCGGCTTGCGGATAGGTGGCCCCCGAGCAGAGGGATAGGACGTACGTTGAGATGACCGTGTCGCCGGCTCCCGTCACGTCCACCACCTGGTCCGATCCCACCACGGGAATGTGCAGCGCCGGACATCCCGCTTCGAAGAGGCTCATGCCCTTGCCGCCTCGCGTCACCAGGAGGGCCTTCAGCCCCAGCTTGGTCCGAAGCGCCTCGCCTTCCGCCTCCAGAAGGGCCGCGTCGTCGCCCACCACCTTCTGGCAGGCCAGTTCGAACTCCTCCTCGTTGGGGGTGGCCGTGGTGAGCCCCGAACCGGCGAAGGCCTCCATGTCGAAGCGCGAGTCCAGGGCCGATACGGGGGCCTTCGCTACCGCCCTTCTGGCGCCCACGGCGGCGGCCGTACCGTAACCGTAATCCGAAATGACGAGGGCGTCGGCTCCCTCCAACGCCCGGTCCAAGTTGCTTGTGAGCTGGGCTACGAGGGCAGCGCCGAAGGCGTTCTCCTCGCCCGAATCCACCCTCACCATCTGCTGCTTGGGACCGTGGAAGGTGCCCGCCAGGATGCGCGTCTTGGTGGGCGTGGCCCATCCCGGCTCGGGAACCAGGAGAGACGTATCCACGCCGCTTTTGGCCAAGAGCGCCACCATCTCGTCCCCCTCCCTGTCGATTCCCACGGCCCCAACCGGCAGGGGCGATGCGCCCAGGGCCGACAGGTTCCAGACGGTGTTCGCGGCGCACCCGGGAAGGAGGCGCGTCTGGGCTAGCCGGACGATGGGCACGGGGGCCTCCCTGGACACCCGCTGGACCGTGCCGTACCAGAACCGGTCCAGAACCAGGTCTCCTACTACCACCACCCGCTTGCCCTTGAAGTGGTCCACGAGACGGACGAGGTCCCGCCACTGCTCTCTCATGGTGTGCGTCCTTCCTGGACAGCGCCGGGTGCAGGCATGCGAGCCGCATCCTTCAGGATCCAGCCGGCGGCGGCGGCCAAGTCGTTGGCCACGAAGTCGGGCTGCTCCCTCCACTCCTGACGCTGGTAGGTGTGCTCTCCAAGCCCGTACCCCGTAAGGACGAGGACGCCCTTGGCACCCACCGAATGGGCGAAATAGACGTCGCTGATCTTGTCGCCAACCACGTAGCAGCGCCGAAGGTCCAGGCCGAACTCGCGGGCGCCTCTCTCCAGCATTCCCGGCTTGGGTTTCCGGCAGCCGCAGGCCTGGCGGTAGGGCTCGGGCCCCACCGACGGGTGGTGGGGACAGTAATAGAGGGCGTCGAGGCGGGCACCCTGGACCGCGAGCATGGCCTGGAGTTTGGCCAGGACCTCTTTCACGAGGTCCTCCGTGAAGTAGCCGCGCGCCACGCCGGCCTGGTTGGTGGCGAGGAGAACGGGGACACCGCCCTGGTTCAGCGCCCGGATGCCCTCCGCCGCGCCGGGGACGAGGGACAGGCGGGAGGGATGATTCACGTAGCCCACCTCCTCGGTCACCGTACCGTCCCGGTCCAGAAACACGCCCCAGGTTGCAGGTCTAGCCATTGTCCCCTCTCGTCATGCTCCGCTCATTCCTCCGGCCTCGTCCGCCACCGCCGGTGCATCCAGAACCATGCGTTAGGGCAGGCGCGGGCCGCCGCTTCGATGCACGCCGTGGCCCTCGCCGTCACTTCCTGGGCGTCGGCCTCCTGGTCGCCCGTGGAGGGAATCTCGATGGGCGGCCCGTAGACGATACGGTACCGGCCCTCCGGCTCCGGGAAAGCGAAGACGGGGAGGACCGGAGCCTTGAAGCGCACGGCCATCCGGCCCAACGCCGGGGTGGTGGCCGCGAGCCGGCCGAAGAAGGGGACGAAGACGCCCCCCGGCTCTCCGAAGTTCTGATCGATGACAAAGGCGATGCCCTTGCCGGCTTTCAGGCCCCGAGCCACCTCACGGAGGGCGTTGCGCTTGTGAACCACCCTGTTTCCCGTGCTCTCCCGGCGGCCGGCGAAAAATCGCTCGAGCCGGGGATTGTCCAGCGGCCTCGCCACCATCCAAAGGGGATACCCGAGGGCTCCCTGGAGGTGCGCCACCCGCTCCCAGTTCCCAAAATGGCCCGAGAGGAGGAAGTAGCCCTTGCCCTCGACCTGCACTTTCCGCAGCCAATCCCACCCTTCGATCTTGGAAAGCTCCAGGTCTCTGGAGGCATCGGCACCCTGGCCAAGGATCTCCACGAAAAGCCGTCCCAGATGCTCGAACGTCCCTCGGGCCGTGGCCTCTCTCCATCCCTCCCCCGCCTCCGGGTAGGCCATGGCGAGGTTGTCGAGCGCCACCTGCCGGTGCCGCCCGTCCAGGGCGTAGACGGCCCGGCCCAAGAGCTGGCCCAGGGTGAGGCGGGCGCGCAAGGGTATACACGCCAGAAGGGCGGAGAGGGCGCGGACCAGGGACGATTCCAGGAGCCAGCGCGTCTGCTCAAGGGTCAAGTCGCGCCTCCACGGCCGTCCAGATGAGCCTCGCCACGGCCTCACGGGAGCCCGTGGCGTCCACGGGAACGATCCGCTCGGGATATTCGCGGGCGAGGGTCTCGTATCCTTCCGCCACCCGGAGGTGGAAGGTCAGCGCTTCAGCTTCAAACCGGCCCTCCCCCATGGCCGTCTCCCCATCCCGCCGGCGAGCCCGCTGGAGGGCTTCGGCCACGGGAACCTTCAGGTACAGGGTGAGATCAGGTTCCAGCCCTCCTGTCGCGAAGGCGTGGAGAACCTCCACGTCCGCCCTCGGAAGGCCGCGCCCCCAAGCCTGGTACGCCCTGGTCGCGTCTCCAAACCGGTCGCAGAGAACCCACTCGCCCCGCCCAAGCGCCGGCCGGATGAGGCGATCCACGTGTTCGGCCCGCTCCGCCGCGTAGAGGAGGAGTTCCGTGTGGGGGCAGACGGCGTAGGTCTCGGATAGGAGGATGGAACGGAGGGTGGCGCCGATGGGCGATCCCCCCGGCTCCCGGGTGAGGACCACGGTCCTGCCGCCGCGGCGCAGGGCCTCCGCGAGGGCCCTGGCCTGAGAGGTCTTGCCGCAGCCTTCTACACCCTCCAGCGTGATGAACACTCCCGCCTCCGAGCTCATTGTAGCAGAGCCCCGCCACCGGAACATCCGGGGGGGCTCGCCCCGGACGTCCCAACCTCCCCGCGGCGTTGAACCTGGTGGGTTATTTGCCCCTTTGTTGGGCCAAACCACGGAGCCCCTCCGCCCAGAAGAACCGTTGGCATCGGGCGCACTGAGCACGGAATACCTATGAACAGGACCTTTGACCGGCGTCCTCGGCGAACCCCAAGGGCCCCCACCGCTGGCTCCATATTTGCTTATATGCTCTTATAGTCAGGATTGCCCTCATCCGCGCCGTGGGCTCTCGTCACTAGGGGGGAAACATGCGCTACATGGTCAAGAACGAAAGCTCGGCGGATCGCTTGCTGGACCAGCTGACCCAGGCAGCCTATCAGGTGGTGGAGGGGAACATCCCCGCGTCGTCCGCGGAAGACGTCCGCATGGGATTTTATGTGGCTTTCCACCAGGTTCTGGCGGACAACCTCTCGAAGATCCAGGAGTGCGGCACCCTCCCGGGGTGCGAGGACCTGCGAGAAGAACACCCCTTCACGGGAGCCCACGCCTTTCCGGCCCGGGGCAGGGTCTAGGGAGCGTTCTAAGGCGCCTTGTTCAGCAAGGCCGCGGCTTCTTTCGCGAAATAGGTCAGGATGATGGACGCGCCGGCCCGCTTGATGGCCGTGAGGGATTCCATCATGACGCGGTCGTGCTCCACCCACCCCAGGCGCGCCGCCGCCTTCACCATGGCGTATTCGCCGCTCACGTTGTAAGCCGCCACGGGCACCGCGAAGGTCTCCCGCACCCGCCGGATGATGTCCAGGTAAGGCAGGGCCGGCTTCACCATGACGATGTCGGCTCCCTCGTCCAGGTCCAGTTGCACCTCGCGCAAAGCCTCGTCCGAATTGGCCGGGTCCATCTGGTAGGAGCGGCGGTCTCCGAACTGGGGCGTGGAGTCCGCGGCGTCGCGGAAGGGCCCGTAGAACCCGGAGGCGTACTTGGCCGAGTAGGCCATGATGGGCAAGCCCGTGAACCCTTCCTCGTCGAGGGCCTCGCGTATGGCGCCGACGCGGCCGTCCATCATGTCCGAGGGGGCCACCATGTCGGCGCCGGCGCGGGCGTGGGAGAGGGCCGTCATGCAGTGGATGGCCACCCCCTCGTCGTTCATGACCTCGCCGTTCTTCACGGGGGCGCAGTGCCCGTGATCGGTGTACTCGCACAGGCATACGTCTGTTACCACGTACAGGTCGTTCCCAAAGGCCTTTTTGGCCGCCCGGATGGTGCGCTGTACGGCGGCGTTGCTGGCGTGAGCCTGGCTCCCCAGGGGGTCCTTGTGTTCGGGAATGCCGAAGAGGATCACGGCGCGCACACCAAGGGAGAGACACTGCTCCATCTCCTTGAGAGCCGCTTCCACGCTCTGGCGGTAAACGCCAGGCATGGAGGCCACCTCCTGGCGGTCCCTCCGGCCCTTCCGGCCGTCCTCCACGAACATGGGATAGATGAAGTCCTTCGGAGAGAGGCGGGTTTCCTCGACCATGGACCTCAGGATGGGGTTCGATCGCAGGCGCCGCGGCCGCTGAATCATGTCCAAATGGAAGCCTTCATTCCTCGACATCGCCGTCTTCGCCTCCCCAGAAAAACTCATGGGCGCAGTTCTGCGAGCAGAAGTCCTTCCCGCCGTACCTGTGGGCGCATTGCTCGCAGAAATACGTGTGGCACATGGGACACTTGAGGAGATGAAGCCACACTCCCGTGGCTCCGCAGATCTGGCAGACCGTCCCCGGCTCCGGTTTGTCCTTGCCGCTATCCAATTCGTCTTCGAGCAGGGGCATGGAACCCTCCACGCGGAGCGGATCTTCAGGTTTGGGAGACGAACACGGGAACGGAGGCCGGGGAGGCCTCTACTCGTCGGCCTCTTCGTCCGCCACGTCCGCGCCCATCCCGAAATCGTCGACGGGCTCGTTTCCGAGGTCGTCCTCGTAGCTGTCCAGGTTGCCGTAGTACCGCCCGCCGCCCCTTTCCTTGACGATGGTCTTGGGGCTCGCGGGCTTCTCGGGCTTGTCCGTCTTTCGCTTGTGCTTGGGCAGGGCATCGGGCCCGAAGACCCGGGTCCGGCTCGGTTTGCCCTCCGGTTCCTCCGTGTCGCCACCCCACGAGGGCCTGGGCGAATACGGCCTGGGGGTTGAGGAGTAGGGGCGCGGCGAGGAGGAGGGACGGGGCGAAGAGGACGGGCGCGGCGAGGGGCCGGCCTCGCCTCGGGCGCGAGCCTCGTTCACCACGAGGGGCCTGTCTTTGAACGGCTGATTGTTGAACCGGCGGATGGCGTCCTCGGCTTGGGCCCGGTCAGCGTATTCCACGAAGGCAAACCCGCGGGGCCTGTTCGTCTCCCTGTCCACGGGGATGTGCACGTAGGCGACGGGTCCGGCCGCCGAGAAAAACGTCTTGACCTCGGCCTCGGTCGCATCGTACGGAAGGTTCCCAACAAAAAGTCGAACGGGCAAGTGATCCTCCTCTGCGTGACTGTTCGTGGCGGGTCTGTCCGGGCGGGGAGGCTGAGGCGAGGCGGATAGGCGGAGATGGAACGGGGCAGCCGCTCGCGCCCGTGCAGAGACGCCGACCTTAAGCCATGGCCTGCCGCTCCCCTTCCGCCATGCCGGCACCATACCACAAGTCGGCCCGGCTCGCCAAGGGGCCCATTCCCAAAATTCTGCGACGGAAGTCTCTTGCCTTCGAAATGCCGGTAGCTTGGGGTGTCCGCCGCTTGGCATCCACCTTGACGGACCGGCCCGGTAAGCCTACCTTGGGACGAGGGCCGGCTTGGTCCTTGAGCGGATCGGCCGATCCTGGGGGGTACATGGAGTCTGCTGCCTTCGTCGAGCTGCAAGGGAAGGAGTCTGGGCCGGGGAGCCGAGGCGGGGCGGGCCGGCCTCCGAGCCGCAGGACCCGTCTGGCCTTGCTCCTCCTGCTCGTGGCGAGCGTCTGCCTGACGGAAGCGGGCCTCATCTATTACGTGTGCGCCTTCAACCCCGCGGACCCCGGCGTCTCGGCCAACTGGAAGAACGGTGCCCTCGTCGTCACGAAAGACCAAAAAGGGTTCCCGCCGAGCGGGGACCTCCGCGTGAAGGACCAGATCGTCGCGGCCTGGTACACGGGCGCGGGGAAGATCTTCTTCCACGGCCGCTTTGATAACGGCAAGGCGGCGAGGGCGCTCCAGCCGGGCAAGCCCCTCCACATCACGGTACTTCGCAGGAGCGCCGACGGAAGGGAGCACGAGGTGGAAGTCACCCTTCCTCCTGTTCAGCCGGGTCCGGCGCACATCCTTTCCCGGCTAGCGAACGTAGCCCCGAACCTGATCATTTTCCTGGCCTGCATCCTTGCGGCGCTCCTCATCGGCCTATCCCGGCCCGAGGACGAGGGGGCCTTCGCGGCAAGCCTCCTCTTTCTCTGCTTCACCTCCCTCCACTGGGGCGGCGACCAGTACTTCTTCCCTTCCCCCTTCCGGGACCTAGGCCTGTGGCTCTGGTTCTTCCTGGAGGCATCCCTCACGCCGGCCCTGCTCTGGTTCTGCCTCCGGTTCCCCTCTCCCAGCCCATTGGATGACCGTCTGCCTTGGCTGAAGCGGACGGGAGTGGCCTTCGGGTTCGTGTTCGCCGTGTGGAACGGAATCCTGTGGTATATCCAGGAGACCGACGCGAGCATCTACATCCAGTACGTGGACAGCGTACGCGCGGCCGACTGGGGCCTGGACCTGATCTTCTGCCTTCTGGCGGTGGTGGGCCTCGGAGCCCTGGTGAGAAAGACGATCACCTCCCCTTCCCCCGACGAGCGCCGGCGCCTGGTGATTCTCCTGTGCGGCATTTGGGGGCTCTTTCCTTGGCTCCTCACCTTCTTGCATACGGTGACGCTGGGCGGCTCCACGCCTTTGGGATGGAACATCTTCGTCGTCCTCTCGGAGGTCCTCTTCCCCGTCTGCTTCATCTACGCCGTGCTCAAACACCGCGTCTTCGGCATCCGCGTGTTCTTGCGCCGGGGCCTCAAGTTCGCCCTCCTCTCCAAAGGCTTCCTCACCCTTGAAGGCGCGGCCATTTTCATGGGCCTCTACTACGCCGCGGGCCCTTCCGTGGGACGCATCGCCGGCGAAGACCGGGGCGGTGTCATGGCGGTGGCCATCGCCGGCATCACGGTGGCTTCCGTCCTGGGGATCCGCAAGGTAAACGGCAGGGTCCTCCATCCCATCGAGCGGCGTTTCTTCCGGGAAGCGTACGACGCGCGCCAGGTGCTCACGAGCCTCACGGTGAACCTGCGCCGCCTCGTGGGCGACCCCGACGCCCTGGCGGCGGCCGTCGTGGACTCCGTCTCAGAGACGCTGCACCCCGCGAACACGGCCGTCTTCCTCCGCGCCGGCATCGCCGCCACGCTCCCCTTTTCCCGCGAGCGAAGCCTTACCGTTCGGCGTGCCACCTCGGAGGCGGGAGCCAATACCTTCGTCTCCTTCTGGCGGCGGCGCCTCACGGCGAAGGAATCGGACGCGGGGGTGGATCCGAGGCCCTTGCCTCTCCTCCTTTCGAGCTCCTCCTCCGTCCTCGCCATGTTCTCCCGCGAGGACGGGACGCCGGGCTTCGTAAACCTGGACCCCAAGGACCCCCAGTCCCGGGCGGGGCTTCTCGATGAGGAGGGCTCCACCGAGGAAAAGTCCCTCCTCCAGGACGGCCTCCAGGCGCGGCTCCTGATTCCGCTGTCGGCGGGCCGCGAGATCGTGGGGTTCCTGGCTCTGGGCGAGAAGCTCTCGGAGGAGCCCTACTCTCGGGAGGACGAGGAGCTGCTCCTGGCCTTGACGCAGCAGATGGCGGACACCTTGGACCACGCCCGGCTTCTACACCAGAGCGAAGAGCAGGCCCAACTCCGGCGGGAAGTGGAGATCGCCCAGCAGGTCCAGCAGAACCTCCTGCCCAGGAGGCCCATCCCCGTACCGGGCCTGGAATACGACGCGGCCTGCAAACCGGCCCGCTATGTGGGGGGAGATTATTACGATTTCATCCGCCGCGGGGATGCGCGCATCGGACTGGCCCTGGGAGACATCTCCGGGAAGGGCGTTTCCGCGGCCCTCCTCATGGCGAGCCTCCAGGCCACGCTGCGCGAACAGGCGGACGTCCACGGAGAAGATTTGAGGGCCTTCATGGCAGGCGTGAACCGCCGCCTGTGCGAAAGCGCGTCCGAGGGGCGGTTCTCCACCCTCTTCTACGGCGTCATCGACGCCCCGGCCAAGACGCTGACCTACGTCAACGCGGGCCACAACCCCCCCATGCTCTTCCGGCCCTTCAGCGGCGGAGCCGAAGTCTTGAGGCTGGACCCCACGGGCGCCATCATCGGCTTCTTCCCCGAACAGATCTTCGGCCAGCGCCAGGTGGCCCTCCAGTCCAGTGACGTGCTGGTGATCTTTTCCGACGGGGTCACGGAGGCCATGAATGAAGGCGGGGAGTTTTTCGAGGAGGAGCGCCTCCAGGCCCTGGTCCCCTCCCTCCTGAGCCTGCCCGCCGCGACCATTCGGGACCGCATCCTGGAGGAGGTCGGCCGCTTCGCGGGAACGGCTCCCCAGGCCGACGACATCACGCTCCTGGTGGCCCGGGTGCTATGAACCCGGGAACCCTTTCCGCCCTGAGGTCCTAAGGGCATGGGGTAGGATCCTTCTATGGTCGAAGGCTGGAACGTCGAGGGCGTGGCCGTAGGAAAGACCCGGGCCAGGTTTCTTTACACCACGATTCCCTACCACCTCTTTTTCGTGGACGGCCTGCTCGTGGACACGGGCCCCCTCTCCCTTCGCCGGGAGCTGGAGCCGTTCCTGGCGGGCCTGCCCATCGAGCAGGTGGTCCTCACCCACCTCCACGAGGACCACTGCGGCCTCGCCTCCTGGCTCGCGGGGCGGGGCGTGCCCATTTTCTGTCCCGAGGTCTCGGTGGAAGAAGCGGCCCGGGAGCCCCGCCTGCCCCTCTACCGCCGCCTCACGTGGGGCCGGAGGCCCGCCTTCCGCGCCAGCCCCTTGCCCGAAACGGTGCGCACGGAGCACCACGAGTTCCAGGTTGTGAAGGCGCCGGGCCACACGCCTCGCCACGTGCTGTTTTACGAGGCCGAGCGCGGCTGGCTCTTCACGGGGGATTTCTTTCTGAGCGCCCGCCCCAAGGTGGTGTTCATGGAAGAGGACCTCGCCGCGACCCTCGAGTCCCTCAAGCACATCGAGGCGTTCGGCGTGCGCCTCCTCTTCGACGCCCACGCGGGCCCCCTCTACGGAGGCGCCCGCCTCCTCGCCCAGAAGCGCGCCTTCCTGGAAGAGCTGGGCGGACAGGTGGCGGCTCTGCGCCGCGAGGGCCTGGACGACCGCGCCATCGACCACCGCCTCTTCCCCCGCCGCCCCGCCATCACCTATGTCTCGCGCGGCGAGTGGTCCTCCCTGCGCATGGTGCAGACCGCACCGGTCCCGAGCCTTCGGGACCACTCAGAGAGCTCCTAACCGAAATCAAGCTAAGGGCCTATTGGCGAACAGGGCCCGGCCCTCCCCCTGACGGTCCACTCAAGACTTCATCGCCGCTTCATCTTCCGAATGCCACACTCCACGCGGGTCGGGCGCTAGCGCGCACTCCTCCCAAGGCGGACGCCACAGGATCCGAAAAACCGAAGCGAGGTGTGGACATGGACGGAAATTGTTTGGAAAGGTACGTGGCAGCGTACTACTTAAAGTCCGCGAGTCTGGAGCTGACGAGCACGTGCAACCAGAGGTGCACCTACTGCTCGGTCAGTCAGCCGGGTTACCTCGGGCTGACCATGTCCGGTGAGGCCGTGGATGCCGCGCTCTCGGGCCTGCGGGCCATGAAGGTCAACGACGTGGCGCTCAACGGCCACGGCGAGACGGCTCTTCTGAAGAACTGGGCCAGGGTCGCATGGGCCATGAGGGAAACAGGCGTCCGCGTCCACCTGGCGCCGGGAGCGCCTATTCATGAACCTCGTGGACAACGCCGTCAAGTTTTCGGCCCGGGGAGGGGCGGTCACCCTTCGATGCGCTTCACAGGAGGGATCGGTCCTGGCCGCCGTGGAAGACACGGGGCCGCCCATACCGGAGAATGAGCGGCCGCACCTGTTTCAGCGGTTCTTCCGGGGCACGTCGGGCCGCGCGGCCACGGTGCCCGGTGCCGGACTCGGCCTCGCCATCGCCGCCGCCGAGGCCCACCTCGGAGCGGACCTCACCTACGAACCCCGCAGGCCGAGAAGGCAACCGCTTCGCGGCCCGGCGATGGAAAGCCACGCCTTAGGGCGGCCTTTGGCGAAGCCGGCTTGACAGGCCGGCCGCCTGGGATTAATATATCGGTAGACGATATACCGATACTCGGTATAACGCCTTGCGAGTGATCAGGGGAGACGATGAAAAACTTGGAAGGGATAGCTCGGAAGTTCCTTCCCCTCAGCGAGGCCACCTACCTCATCCTGGCGTCCCTGACCGAGCCCCGCCACGGCTACGGGATCATGCAGGACGTGGAAGCGGTGAGCGGAGGGCGCGTGAAGCTGGGCCCTGGAACCCTCTACGGTGCCCTCACCAACCTGTTGAAACAGAAGCTCATCCGGCGAAGCGGAGAAACGGGCGCGGGGGGAGAACGGCGGAAGGTCTACACCCTCACGCCGCTGGGCGAGAAGGTGCTGGTCCTGGAGGGAGAGCGCCTGGCCTCTCTCTCAAGGCTGGCCTCGGACGTGACGAAACGGCTCGGAGGTACGACATGGGCGGCGAAATGACCACGAAGACGATGTTTCACATTTTCATGGCATGGAACAGCGAAAAGGAAGAGCGCTGGCTCTCGGAACAGGAGCGCGCCGGCTGGCATCTGAGCGCCGTGAGATGCTTTGGGTACACCTTTGAAAAGGGCGCACCCGCCGACGTGGCTTACAGGCTCGACTGGGGTCCCTCGTGCCGGAAGGACGGTGCCGAGTACCTGGGCATTTTCAGGGACGCGGGGTGGGAGCATCTGGGAAGGCGCGGCACGTGGAACGTGTTCCGCAAGCCGGTCGTGAACGGCGTCGTCCCAGAGATCTACACGGACCCTGAATCCCGCATCGCCATGTACCGGAGAGTCATCGCCTTTCTCGTGGTCTTCCTTGCAGTCATGGTATCCCAGATGGGGCCGCAGATAGCTCGGTACGATTCCTCATCGGGCTCAGGCAGGATCCCCTTCGTGCTGGCCATCTATGGAATCCTGGCGGCCTTTTTCTTGTACGGAATCGCGAGGATGCTCATCGCCATCTCTCGCCTGAAGCAAGGCAGGCCTGGCCTGGACTGAAGGGACGCCATCGGGCCGCGGCGATGGGCGGAGCGCCGTGGCTGATGGTGCACTGAACATGCACCGGGAGGGGCCGCGGCCCCTCCCGGTCTTTCCTCCTACCACTCGCCGTCCACGCCGCGCCGCGTTCGTCAGAACTTCAAGCTCGCGATGTCGATGACGAAGCGGTAGCGCACGTCGGCTTTGACCATGCGCTCGTAGGCCTCGTTGATCTTCTGGATGGGGATGATCTCCACCTCGGACACGATGCCGTGCGCGCCGCAGTAGTCCAGCATCTCCTGGGTCTGGGCGATGCCGCCGATGAGCGAGCCCGCCAGCCGCTTGTTCCCGCCGATGAGGGAGAAGGCGTGTACGGGTGTGGCCTCGGGCGGAACGCCCACCACCACCATGGTGCCCATGGGCTTCAGCATCCCCAGGTACTTGTTGTAGTCGTGGGGCGCGGAAATGGTGTTGATGATGAGGTCGAAGGTGCCGGCGAGCCGCTGGAAGGTGGCCTCGTCGCTCGTGAGGGCGAAGTTCGATGCCCCCAAACGGCGGGCGTCCTCTTCCTTGCGCCGAGAGGTGCTGAGCATGGTCACCTCAGCGCCCATGGAGGCCGCCAGCTTCACGGCCATGTGGCCCAGGCCGCCCAGGCCCACGACGCCCACGCGATCGCCCTTCTTGCAATTCCACTGGCGCAGGGGCGAGTAGGTGGTGATGCCCGCGCACAGCAGGGGCGCGGCGCCCGCGGGGTCGAGGTTCTCGGGGACCTTCAGCGTGAAGCGCTCGTCCACTACGACCTGCGTGGAGTAACCGCCGAAGGTGGGCGTCTTGCGGTCCATCTCCGTGCCGTTGTAGGTGAAGGCGGCGCCCTTGTGGCAGAATTGCTCCAGGTCGTCCTGGCACGGTTCGCATTCCCGGCAGGAGTCCACCATGCAGCCCACGCCCGCCAGGTCGCCGGGCTTGAATTTCTTCACGTGGGCGCCCACCTGCTTCACACGGCCGATGATCTCGTGGCCGGGAACCATCGGAAAGAGGGAGCCTCCCCACTCGTCCCGCACTTGGTGGACGTCGGAGTGGCACACGCCGCAGAAAAGGATGTCGATGAGCACGTCGTGATCGCCGGGCTCCCGGCGGTCAACAGAAAAGGGAGTCAGGGGAGATTTCGCGGACACCGCCGCATACGATGGAACCTTGGACATGAACGCCTCCTGTCAGGAATGCCTCATGCGGCACCGCTGCCGCGCCTCATGGCCGCCTCGCGCCATCCAAACTCTCGCCCGCCACGTTGCCCCTTTCATGACCTCTATTCGGGAACACCACAAGGTGAAGGCGGGGCTCCGCGCGTGGTGGAATGCTTCAACACGGCCAAGTTTAATGTAACACGTGCACCTGCTGGGCTATTGCTCCCTTGGAACCGGGAGGACCCATGGGCCATCCACCACGCGCTTGCGCGGATTTCGCCGCCGATGGTGATGCCATCAAGGGAGTTCGTGATGCAGGAGCTGGCAATTCCTTCTGTGGAGGAACCCCGCAAGAAAAGCGTGAACCAGCCGATGACGCTTCCCCGCATACTCCTCCTGGGAATGCTTATGGCCTCGCCCGCCCTTCCGGCACAGGCAGCGGATGGCCCTTCACCCGTGCGGATGGCGGGGCTTCGTCCCGCCGATCCTCCCCAGGAGGTCCGTCTCGAACCTCCCAGAACGCCCCCGCAACAAGATGTGATGATCATTGGCCCATTGGCCCATGCGCGACGCCCGCAATGTGCGCGGAGGCGCGCAGAAGAGCCCATTGAAGACGGCAGGGATTGCTTGGTCGGGGCGAGAGGATTTGAACCTCCGACTCCTTGCTCCCAAAGCAAGTGCGCTACCAGACTGCGCCACGCCCCGACGGGCATCAGGATACCGGATGGGCCTTCATCGCGCAAGGTCCGGCATGAAAAGATTTGGGAAGGATTGGAGGCGCAACCGTTTGGTATGGGGCGCTGATGGGAACGCTTGGAAGGGATGCAGCAAGGAGGCTCCACCGCTCCTCACTCTTCACTCCTCCAGCAGAACCACCGCGTGGCAGGCGATGGCGTCGCCCGCGCCGATGTCTCCGAGACCTTCGGTGGTCTTGGCCTTCACGCTGATCCTGGAGAGGTCCGCGTGGAGAAGGGCGGCGATGCTGCGGCGCATGGCCTCCCGGTGGGGGCCGATCTTGGGCTCCTGGGCGAGGATGGTAAGGTCGGCGTTACCCAGGAAGAACCCCTCCGCCCGGACTTTCGCCATGACATCCTCAAGGAGGGCGGCGCTGTCCGCTCCCTTCCAGCGGGGATCGGTGTCGGGGAAAAAGGCCCCGATGTCGCCCAGGGCGGAGGCACCGAGGAGGGCGTCGGCGAGGGCGTGGAGAACCACGTCGCCGTCCGAGTGTCCCAGGGGCCCCTTGGGGTGATCCAGCGTGAGGCCGCCGAGGCGGCAGGCCCGGCCGCGGGTGAGGCGGTGGAGATCCCATCCGTGTCCTATGCGCATCCGCTGCCCTCCAGGATGGCTTCCACGAGGGCCAGGTCCTCGGGATAGGTCACCTTGATGTTCCAGCGCGACCCCTCCACCCATACCACCTCACCGCCCATGCGCTTGATGAAGGAGGCATCGTCGGTCCCTTCGAACCCTTCCTCGATGCCCCGTTCCAGGGCCAGACGGATGGCCGTATAGGGAAAGGCCTGCGGGGTGAAGGCTCGCACCATCCTGGTCCGGTCCACGGGACCCGTCACGCCGCTGTCCTCCACGGCCCAAAGGGTGTCCACGGGAGGCGAGGCGAGGAACGCGCCGTCCTTGCCGCCGAGGGCATCCAGGAGTGCCAGGACTTCGTCTTTTGTCACCAGGGGCCGGGCCGCATCGTGGAGAAGGACCACGTCGGGCCGGTCCTCTTCCAAAGCGCGCAGGGCCGCCAAGGCCGACCGCGCCCGCGTGGAACCGCCCGCCACCCATCCCTTGTAGGCGCCCCGAGGATAGCGCGCCAGAAGCCGATCGAGGGCAAGCCCGTGCATTTCTGGGATGGCTACGCGTACGGCGCATACCTCGGGCATGGACCCGAAGAGGCGCAGGCTGTAGTGGATGAGGGGGTGTCCCAGGACCGGCAGGAACGGCTTCAGGACCTCCCCGCCGAGGCGCGTGCCCATGCCGCCCGCGAGAACGGCGGCGGCCACGCGGGGCGCAGCGGCCACCTCACACCTCCATGATGTCTTTTTCCTTGTGCGACACGGAGTCGGAGAGGGTTTGGATGTACCGGTCATGGAGTTCCTGGACCTTTTCAAAGCCCTCCTCCCGGTCGTCCTCCGAGATCTCCTTGGCCTTCTCGCGCTTCTCCAGGGCCGTGCGGGCCTCGTGGCGAATGTGGCGTATGGCCACCTTCCCCTTTTCGCCGATCTCCCGCGCCCTCTTGCACAGGTCCTTCCGGCGCTCCTCCGTGAGCGCGGGAACGGGCAGGCGGATGAGGCGGCCGTCGTTGGAGGGGTTGATGCCGAGGTTCGCTTCCAGGATGCCGCGCTCGATGGCGGCGATCTGCTTGGGATCCCAAGGCTGGACCGTGATCATGCGCGGTTCGGGCACGGCCAGGGTAGCCACTTGGTTGAGGGGCACCTTGGACCCGTAGCTGTCCACGCGCACCGGTTCAAGAACGGCCAGGTTGGCCTTGCCCGCCCTCAGGGTGGACAGCTCGTGCCGGGTGATTTCCAGGGTGTGTTTCATCTTCTCTTCGGCGTCTTTGACGATGGCTTTCGGCATGGATGCCTCCGCGTGGAAGAAGGTGGTGGGGTAATCAGGTGATCGAGTGATCTGAGAACCGGGTGATCGGGATGTTCGCCCGTCCCCGCACCGCCATCACCTCCCAAACCCTTGATTACCTGATCTCTTTATCACGCTATTTCTGCTCTCCCCCAATTCAGCTCACGATGGACCCGATGGCCTCGCCCTCTACTATACGGCGGATGTTGCCGGGCTGGAAGAGGTTGAAGACACGGATGGGGATGGCGTTTTCCATGCACAGGCTGATGGCCGTGGCGTCCATGATGCGCAGCCCTTTCTCCAGCGCCTGCATGTAGTTCAGGGAGGAGTACTTCTCGGCCCCGGGATCCTTCTTGGGATCGGCGCTGTAAACGCCGTCCACTTTGGTGGCCTTGAGCAGGAGCTCGGCCTTGATTTCGATGGCCCTGAGAGAGGCCGCCGAATCGGTGGTGAAGTAGGGATTGCCCGTACCCGCGGCGAAAATGACCACGCGGCCCTTCTCCAGGTGCCGGATCGCCCGGCGCCTGATGAATGGTTCCGCCAGGGCCTGCATCCCGATGGCCGTCTGGAGACGCGTGGGAACGCCCTTCTTTTCCAGGGCGTCCTGCAGCGCCAGCCCGTTGATGACCGTGGCGAGCATGCCCATGTGGTCCGCCGTGACCCGGTCCAGCCCCTTCTCATCCGCCTGAATGCCCCGAAAGATGTTGCCGCCCCCCACGACCACCGCCACGCTCACGCCCATGGCGTGGATTTCACGGATCTCGTCGGCCACCGTGGCCACGGCCTCGGGATGGATGCCGTACCCGGCGTCTCCCATGAGGGCCTCGCCGGAGAGTTTGAGGAGGATGCGCTTGTACTTGGGTTCGGCCATGAAGGGCTCCTTCGGAGGGAAACCTGGTCGGTTAAGCGCTTTGCCGCTTTTTCTCTTTCGTCTCGCGTCTCGCCTATTCGCTAAAAAAGCGGCCCGAAGGCCGCTTTTTTTTTCACTGCGCGTCGCAGGCCGAGGATTTGAGCCCCTCGCCCAGAACGTACCTCGTGAATCTCACGACCTTGAGCCCCTTGGCGGCAGCATCCATGTGCTTCTGGACGCTGATCGCCGTGTCCTTGACGAAGGGCTGCTCCAGGAGGCACGCCTCCTCGTAGAATTTGTTCATCTTCCCTTCGACGATCTTGTCGATGATGGCCGCGGGCTTGCCCTGGGCAAGCACCTGCGCCTTGTAGATTTCCTTTTCGCTCTCCAGGATGTCGGGCGTCACTTCGTCGCGGCTCACGAAGCGCGGCGCCGCGGCGGCCACCTGCATGCAGAGGTCCTTGGCCACGAGCTTCATCTCCTCGCTGGCCTGGGCGACCTGGCACTCCATGAGGACGCCGATCTTGCCGCCCGCGTGGATGTAGGAAGCCATGA
>JBBIKI010000044.1:0-8573 GCA_037445535.1 Acidobacteriota bacterium
AAATCAGATTCTAACTTCGGAGGCAGCGGCTGGGCGAGGGCCGAAAACGCTAAATCTCTCTCCATTCCTGGCGATAGTCGAATCGCTGGCCCATCAATGTCCGGAACGCCTAAGAGCTCTACTCTCGGCCCCATCTTCCGCCTTCAAAGTGCTCGTTCCTTCTGAATTGCAGGAAAAGCTTGGGATGGACGAGGATGCAATGATTAACGCTGTCCTAGTCCACCATTAAGGCAAGCCAATCGCTTTCCCTATGGCCTTGAAGCATTCCGCACATCGATTTCGATCCCGCCACACCCCTAGAGGTTGACAGCGCACCTAAAAGAGGTACAATTGCACCTGAAATGAGTGCGACCGGAAAATCCACCTCTCTGGGAACCCTGCTCTTCGGCAAGACGCGCCGCGCCGTCCTCGCGCTTACCTTCGGGCGCCCCGAGGAGGCCTTCTACGTCCGCCAGGTGGCGCGCTACGCGGCCACGGGCAACGGCGTCGTCCAAAGTGAATTGGAGCAGCTCGCGGCAGTGGGCATCCTGACCAGGCGGCCCAGCGGCCGGCAGGTCTACTACCAGGCGAACCCGGAGTGCCCCATCTTCCAAGAACTGCGGACGCTCGTCGTCAAGACCGCAGGCGTCGCGGAGGTCCTCCGGGAAGCGCTCGTGCCCCTCGCGGACCACATCCAGGCCGCCTTCGTATACGGCAGCTTCGCCGCCGAGCGCCAGGGCCCCAAGAGCGACGTGGACGTGATGGTGATCGGGGACGCCAATCTCTCCGAGGTGGTCGAAGCCTTGGCGCCCGCCCAGGAGCGCCTTGGCCGGGAGATTAACCCCACAGTCTATCCGCCGGCTGAGTTCCGAACGAAGGCGCACGCGGGGCACTCCTTCCTGACCGCAGTGATCCGTGGACCGAAGGTCTTCTTGATCGGAGACGTTCATGAGCTTGAAGGACTGGCTGAAAAACGGGTGGCTCGTCGAGCACACCCCCAGCCTTCGAAGGGCAGCCGATAGAGAAGGCTGTCCGGCCTGAGTTGAGTTGTTAAGGAACTCTTAATACCTGTCCCGAGGAGGAGCAATGCTATTCAGTCCCTCAAGTCCGCATAACGACCTGCCGCCTCTGCCGCCAAAGACCGATGTCGAGACGCGCGCGGTGCTGAAGCGCGCGATCGGCTCGTGCCGTGCGCTTGCGGAGCTGAAGGGCCTGGGACACATCATCCCGAACCAGGCGATGCTCGTGAACACGCTGGTGCTCCAAGAGGCGAAGGCCAGTTCGGAAATCGAGAACATCATCACGACCAACGACGCGCTCTTTCGAGCCATGGCCTCGCCATCGGCACAGACGGACCCGGCCACGAAGGAGGTTCTGCGCTATCGCGAGGCACTCTGGACCGGGTTCAACACCATCAAGAAGAAGCCCCGCTTGAGCGCGACCCTCTTCGTAAAGCTCGTCCAGACCATCCGCGAGGATAAAAACGGCATCCGCAACCGGCCCGGGACGTACATCGGCAATGCTCGAACCCGGCAGGTCATCTATACCCCACCTGACGGCGAGAAGGTCATCGGCAGGATGTTGGGCGACTTGGAGAAGTTCATCCATGCCGACGACAACATGGATCCTCTGGTCAAGATGAGTCTGGTTCATTACCAGTTCGAAGCGATCCACCCCTTCTTCGACGGGAACGGGCGCACGGGCAGACTCATCAACATCCTCTTCCTCGTTCTCAAGGACCTCTTGGAACTCCCGGTCCTTTACTTGAGCAAGCACATCATCGACAACAAGCCGGAGTACTACCGTCTGCTGAGGCGGGTCACGGAGGCCGGGGAATGGGAGCCTTGGGTTCTGTATATGCTCGAGGCGGCAGAGGTGACAGCCGTGGCTACGCGACAGCGGATCTTGGAGATCCACGCTCTACTGGAGAAGACCATCGAGTCGGCCAAGCAGAAGTTGCCCAGCCGCGTTTACTCGAAGGAGCTCATCGAACTGATTTTCCGTCAACCCTACACGAAGGGGCAGTTTCTTGTGGACGCGGGGCTCGCGGAGCGCAAGACGGCCGCCGACTACCTGAAAGCCCTGGAAGACATCGGCCTCCTTCAGGTGCACAAGGTGGGCAAAGAGAATCTCTACCTGAACTCCAAGCTCTACGAAATGCTTTCTCGGTAACATGTCCATGACGTGGACACGTTTCTTGGACGTGTCCAAAAATAGCAACTATTTGGACGCGTAGCCGGGACGTGTCCAAAGCATGGACATGAGGCTTCCCGCGAAAGGACTCCCCTAAAGGGACCGGTTCTCCCCCATCAATCCCTCGTTTCGCAGAGCCCTTTGTGCCCCCCCTGGACATCGGGCAATAGGATGCGTATATTTCTTTTCGTAGTCATTATATAGCTATATTTAATATAGCTGTAATTAGTTTAACCTAGTTGAGGGAAGTATAAGTGAGTCGAATCTTCTTGAAGCCCGTTGCAAGAGAAAAACGGTCGCGAGGAGGGGGCGAATGACGGAGGAGCGAAGCAACCTGTTGGCACTTGCCGAGGCGAACCGGGAAGCGGCCGCCACACCGGAAGAGGCGCTGTCGCGGTTGGAGTCCTTACCGGAAGGAGCGAGCTCGTCGCAGATGCTCGCGGCCCTGGACCACTTCAAGGAGGCACTGAGGGGGATGAGTGACACCTCGCGCGAACTGGCGCGCGAAGGTGCCGTGAAGCGCTTGCGCGCACTTGGGTTCGCGAGCCCGGGCCGGATCGTAGATTCATTCATGCCGCCTTCGGTTCGCCCCGCAAGCGACCTAAAGACCGGGAGCGCCGTGGGCTTCAAAGAACCCGAGCCCTGGCCCGAGGCCGTGGACGGCGCGGCGTTGCTCTCGCGCATTGAGCAGACCGTGAGGCGCTACCTCGCCATCGAGACCGACCAAGTGGTGGCCCTCAGCCTCTGGAGCCTCTTCACCCATGCCCACGACGCCTTCGAGATCTCGCCCATCCTGGCGCTCACGAGTCCCGACAAGGGCTGCGGCAAGAGCACGGCCCTCGCGTTGCTCGGCGCTCTAGTCCCCAAGCCGCTCACGTCGGCCA
This sequence comes from Acidobacteriota bacterium, assembly GCA_037445535.1. GTDB lineage: Bacteria > Acidobacteriota > UBA4820 > UBA4820 > DSQY01 > JAKAJA01. The sequence goes on from JBBIKI010000044.1 coordinate 3,057, forward strand.
ACATCACCCCGTCCGCCGTCTTCCGTGTGACGGACTACTTCAAGCCGACCCTCCTCCTGGACGAGGCGGACACCTTCCTCGGCGACTCCGAAGGCCTCCGGGGCATCCTCAACAGCGGCCACATGAGAAGCCAAGCCTACGTGACCCGCGTGGTGGGCGACGACTTCCAGGTTTCCATGTTCAGCACGTGGACGCCCAAGGCCGTGGCCCTCATCGGGGAGCTGCGAGGCACCCTTGCCGACCGCTCCATCACGATCCGCATGAGGCGCAGGGCCCACACCGAGCGCATCGAGCGGCTCCAGCTCCACCGCCTCGCCGAGATGGAGGACGTCAGGAGCATGGCCGCAAGGTGGGCCCTGGACCATCTGGAATCCCTCAGGCTCGCCGAACCGGAGATCCCCAAGGGCATCACCCGGGACCGGACGCGGGACAACTGGAGGCCCCTCCTCGCCGTCGCCGACATGGCAGGGCAGGAGTGGCCCCGGCGGGCGCGGGAGAGCGCCTGCCGCCTCTCCCAGCAGACCGGGCAGGAAATTTCGGTGGGCATCGCCCTCCTCGAAGACCTGAGGGGACTCTTCGGCGCCAGCGGGAGGAACAAGCTCGGGTCCGACGAAATCCTCCGCCACCTGCACGCCATGGACGAGCGCCTCTGGCCCGACCGGAGGAACCGGGGACCGATGAGCGCCCAGCAGATGGCCGGCCTCCTGCACCCCTTCGGCATTTCTCCCATGAAGTGGAAACAGGGCGGCGTGACCTACCGGGGCTACGAGAAGGGCGACTTCGAGGATTCCTTCTCCCGGTATCTCCCGCCTGAGCCGCCACCGGCGCCACCGGCCTCATTTCAAGGCACTTGTGCCGCCACCCCGGCCGCCACCGATCGGGCTGAGGTGGCGGCCGCTGGCGGCAGCATGTCCAGCGAACTCTCGGCGGTGGCGGCGGTGGCGTCCCGGGAGGGGGGCCTCGGGAGAGAGGGGACATGAGCACCGCCCCCCGAACCACCCTGCAAGGAGCCAGTGGGTGCGCTGCGAAAATGGCGGGGATGACCTTCGAAGTTGGGAGCGCAAGCACCGGATTGGGCGCCAAATGGCGCGCCGTTGCCGCCCGGAGGAGGGGGCTGGCCCCCTCCGCATGCCAGGGCTCCGCCCCGGCACCATGAAGGCGCCAAGCCTGGAAAAGCATACCGAACGGGAGCTTAATGGCACCATCGGCTCCCATCCCTTGAAAGGAGGTTTTCGCGGATGGAGATGCGCAGTGAGCGCGGATTGAAGCAGCTTCCCGACGGGAGCTGGCAGTGGAGCTTCAAAGACGGGTCCGGTGTGTACCACCGGCACAAGGCGCGCACGAAGGGGGAGGCGAGGGCCTACCTGGAAAAGGCGCGCACGCAGAAGCGGGAGGGCCGCTTCCTGGAGAAGAGAAAGGAGGTCAAGACCAAGTTCGAAGAGGGAGTGAAGCACTTCCTCGAATGGTCGAAGGTGAACACCCGCGGGAGCACCCACAGCCGCGACCAATGGGCCGTGCGCCAATGGCTCCGCAGCCCGCTCCTGGCGGGCAAGGCTCTGCCGGCCATCACGGCAGGGGACGTGGAGCGCGTCAAGCAGCAACTCCTCAAGGTGCCCAAGACGCGCCGTGGCGGCCTGAAGGAACTTCCCAACGGTAGGTGGCTCGTCACGTGATGCGCGGGCGGCAAGAGCTACCGCCGCATCGCCAAGACCCTCCTGGAGGCCCAGGCGAAGCTTGACGAGGCCGTTGGAGGACTTCCGGTTGCACGACCTCCGCCACACCTACGCGTCGCGGCTCGTGATGGCGGGAATCGACCTCCCGGTGCTCAGGGAGCTGCTCGGGCACCGGGACTTCGAGATGACCCTGCGGTACGCGCACCTCGCCCCCTCGCGCCTCAAGTCGGCGGTGACGGTGCTCGTGCCGAAGTTGCAAAAAAAGGTTGCAATCCCTCCTGCGAGGGGGCGGAGAAGGGCGCCGCTCAGATGGTCCAAACTCTTGATGGGTGAAGGTTTGAAGTGGTGCGCCCGGCGGGACTCGAACCCACAACCTCCGGCTCCGTAGGCCGATGCTCTATCCAATTGAGCCACGGGCGCACCGGTCTAGGTAGTATACGGAAACTAAGCCTCCTTGGCAAGGCGGCCTTGACCCTCCCACCGATTTGTTCCACGCTACGTAAGGTTAGCACCGCTGGGGGCGGAATGAGGCTGAGCTGAAGGAGAAACCTCCATGAAGAAGGACGCGTTCTTGATGCTCATCGCCGGCGCCGTGCTGGGCGCTGTTTTGGCCTTCATCGGCACCCGCCAGTACTACCTGGGGAAGATGGCCGCCGTTCCTCCTCCACAAGCCCCGCAGGGAGAAGCGCCCCCGCAGGGTGCCGCGCAGGGTTCACAGGAGTTCGACCCGAGCCAGCACATGGCCATGGTGTCCCAGATTGAGGCGGAGGTCGCCAAGGACCCCAACAACGTGGAGAAGCGGGTGCTCCTCGGGAACATTTACTACGACGCGGGCAAATGGGCCGAGGCCATCCCTTACTACGAGCAGGCCCTCAAGCTGGACCCCGCTAACACCGACGTCATGGTGGACCTGGGCGTCTGCTACCGCAACCAGAAGCGCCCCGATGATGCTCTGGCCATGTTCAACCAAGCCCTCAAGCTCGACCCCACCAAGAAACAGGCCCTCTTCAACGAGGTGGTGGTCTACGGATTCGACAAGGGCAACAAAACCAAAGCCCAGGAGCTATTAAAGGAATTCCGATCCAAGTATCCCGGCGAGCCCATGGGCAAGCAGCTCGCCGGCGAGCTGGCCAAGTAGAAGTAAGGTTACGAAGCGAGAACGTTGGGTGGAGAGGGTGCCGGACCTATACCGGGGGCGTCCGAGGAGCCGAGAAGGCCCAGGGCGAGTCCCCTATGCCCGCCCGCCCTCGCCTCCCCGTTCATAGGCTGTCCATCGGGGGGAAGGACATGACCTCGGAAGAAACGCGCCGAGATCTGGTTGTTTACGGGCGGAGGCTCTACGAGAAGGGTTTCGTGGCCTCCACCGACGGCAACCTCTCCGCCCGCCTGCCCGGCGGAGGCTTCCTGGCGACCCCCACGGGCCTTCCCAAAGGCGAGCTCTCGGAAGCTCTCATGGCCTCCATCGACGAGGAAGGCCGCCCATCCGGGGGCACTCCTTCCAGCGAGTGGCCCATGCACGTGGCCATCTACCGCGCCCGTCCCGACGTGGGCGCGGTGGTACACGCGCACCCGCCCTTCGCCACGGCCCTGGCCTGCGCGGGGCGCACCCTGGACCGCCCCATCCTCTCGGAGGTCCTCATCTCCCTCGGCGCCGTACCCCTAGCGGCCTTCGAACTTCCCTCCACGGAGGACCTGGCCGAGGGCGTGGCGCGGTCCCTCGGCAGCCATGCGGCGGTGCTTCTTGCCAACCACGGCGCCGTCACCGTGGGGGCCGATCCCCGCGCGGCCTACTACAGGATGGAGACCCTCGAACAGGCGGCCCGAATTCAGCTCTACGCCGATCTCCTGGGCGGGGGCCTCCCCCTCCCCGAACCGGCGGTACAAGCCCTGAAGGGACTGGGCGAAGGGTACAAGCTCGCCCCCCTCCCCTGCGCCGCCTGCGAGGGGTGCCCCGTGGCGGCCGGAGAATCAGGCGCGGTGGTCCTGCGTCGCGAGGAGCTGGCCCGCCTTTTGGCGGAGTTCGCCCGTGCAAGCGGCAGAGGATAAGGGGACAGGGGACAAAGGACCGGAGGGGATTTCCACTCGTCTTTTGCATTTCACTTTTCACTGTTCACTGTTAGCACTGGCTTCAGATTTGGGAAACGAGGGCCGAAGGAAGTAAAATGGTTCCGGACCCTTGAAGGAGGATTCGATGGCTGATTACGGAGAGGCGTTAGGGATGATCGAAACGAAGGGCCTGGTGGCCATGATCGAGGCGTCGGACGCCATGGTCAAGGCCGCCAAGGTGACCCTCGTGGGATGGGAGAAGGTGGGCGGCGCGTACGTGACCGCCATGGTGCGCGGTGACGTTGCCGCCGTGAAGGCCGCCACGGATGCCGGGGCCGCCGCGGCCCGCAAGGTGGGCGAACTGGTGACCGTGCACGTCATCCCGCGGCCCCACGCCTCGCTGGAGGACGTCCTCCCCATCGGCAAGTCTAGCCAGAACCGCTGAGAACCCCATGCGCCTGGGCAAGGTGGTGGGCACGGTGGTGGCCACCCGCAAGGATCCCCGGCTCTCGGGGCTCAAGCTTCTGGTCGTGGCCACGCTAACCCCCGAGCAGGAGCCGGACGGCGCCTACGAAGTGGCCGTAGATACGGTGTCCGCGGGCTTCAAGGAAACGGTCCTCATCTGCACCGGCTCCTCGGCGCGCATGACCGACCGCACCGAGAAGGCCCCCGTGGATGCCACCATCATCGGCATCGTCGACACGGTGAATCTTGACTGAAGGTAAGCAGGGAGCGGTGAGCAGGGAGCGGAGGGAAGGACCATGAACCAAGCAGGTAGTCCCACGGTTCAGTTTCTTCATTTTTTTCCGCTCACGACTCACGGCTCCCCTCCAATCCCATGAACGTGGGCAAGGTCATCGGCCATCTCTACTGCACCGTCAAGGACCCGCACCTGGCGGGCCAGAGGATCCTCTGCGTCCGGCCCCTGGGCGGGCGCGAGAAACCCTTCTGGGCGCTGGACGCCGTGGGCTCCGGCGCGGGCGAGACGGTCCTCTACACCACGGGCCGGGAAGCGAGCTACGCCTTCCTCCCCGAGATCGTGCCTTGCAACGCCGCCATCGTGGGCATCGTGGACGAGCTGAGAGAGGATGAACCGTGATCATAGGCCGGGTGGTGGGCGACGTGGTGGCCAGCGCCAAGTTCCGAACCTATGAAGGCTGCAAGCTTTTGCAGGTGCAGCCCCTGGACCTGGAGCGAAACCCGCTAGGACTGCCCATGACGGCCGTGGACCTCGTGGACTCGGGCCCCGGAGACGAGGTCCTGATCTGCATGGAGGGCCAAAGCGCCGTGGACGCCATCGGCATCGAGGACAACCCCGTGGACGCGGTCATCCTGGCCGTCATCGACGCCGTGCGGTTCGTACCGCCCAAAAAGGACAGCCCATGGACCGCGTAGAGGCCATCGCGGCAAGGGCTTTGGCGCGTCTGGAGGCAGGGGCGTCCTACGCCGCGGAAGCCGCCTCCCCGCGGGAAGTGCGCATCACCCGCGTAGATATGCCCCAACTCGTGCGCCTCGTTTACCTCCAAGCCGGGGAGCCCCTGGTGGACCAAGTCCTGGCCGCGCTCAAAGAAGGCCGGCCCGTGTTCCTCGACCGGTCCGCCATCGAAGGAGCCCTGGGGCTGAGGGACTACCCCCCGCGCCTTCAGGAGCAGTTTAACCGCTGGTTTTCCCGCCTTTCCGGCTACGGTATCGCCCTCGTGGGGCAGGGAACTCCTGAACGGGACTACCCCGTGAGGCAGGCGTCCTCGCCTGCCGCCGGCTTCGTGGCGCAGGCGCCCTCGCCTGCCTCTGATCCCCC
>JBBIKI010000044.1:8673-25058 GCA_037445535.1 Acidobacteriota bacterium
CCTCGCCTGCCGCCGGCTTCGTGGCGCAGGCGCCCTCGCCTGCCTCTGATCCCCCTGTGCAGAATTCCCCACGGCCGGATGCGGTCGCGCCACGAGATGGCCTCACCCACCCGAACGAAGCGATGCCCTCCCCCGCCGTTTCGGTCCTCGTGCCCGAACGGCAGATTTTTTCGGAGATCCTCGGCGACGCCGTCCCCGAGCCTCACCCCTGCGTGAAAGAACCGGGGGTCATGTGCTGCGGGTCGGGGAGATGCAAGACGCTCGGGTTCTAGCAGGCTGCTAGGAACGCTTCTCCAATAACTCCACACAGGCATGCACGACGGCGCCGGCGGGAATCCCCTCCAGGCAGGGCGGCTTGCCAGAGGAGCAAGGGGCGCACTCCGTCCAGAAGGCCTGGCGGCAGGGAGAGCAGGGAAGGCCGGCGTAGACCACGCGGAACCTCTCCCGCGGCAGGTAGGGCGCCGTCTTGTCCGGAGCACCGGGGCCGAAGACGGCCACGACCTTTGTGCCCACCGCCGCGGCCACGTGCATGGGGCCCGAATCGTTGCCCACGAAGAGGTCAGCTCTCGCGAGAACGGCGGCCATGCCGCGCAAGGTCGTTTTCCCCGCCAAATCCGCCGCCGAAGGGCATGCGCCGCGACAGGCCTCATGGACTGGCAAGTCCGCGGGCGCCCCTACGAGGACGGGCCGAAGGCCCAGGCGGGCCTCCACGTCCTTGGCCACGGCCCCGAAGCGTTCCGGATGCCACGCTCTTGGCGCTTTGCTGGCGGCGATATGAAAGGCGGCGAAGGGTTCACCGATCCCGGCCTCGCGGAGGACCTTCTCCGCCTCTTCGCGGTCGCCGCCCGAGAGGGGAAACGAGAGGCCCTCGTCCCGAAGGGCTATGCCCAAAGGCTCCAGAACCTTGGCGAACTGGCGGGCGTGATGCTGGTACCAATCGCGCTCCGTGAAGGCCACGGGATGGGTCAGAAGGAGGGAGCGGCGGTCCGTACTCAGGCCCGTCCGAAAGGGGATGCGCGCCAGGAAGGCGAGAGCCGCCTCCCGGAACCCCTTGGGAAACACCAGCGCCCCAGCGAACCCCTCCCGCCGAAGAACCCCGGCCTGAGCCAGGGTGCTCCGAAAATCCGTGGCCCCTAGGGTCAGCACTGAGTCCAGGCCGGGGAGGCCATCCACGGCGGAACGCACGCCCGGCTTCACGAGGGCGTGGAGGTGGAGGTCGGGCCTTGCTGCCTTCAGTGCGGCCAGGGCCGGCGTGCAGAGGATCACGTCGCCCAGCCAGTTGGGCAGCCGAAGGAGGACCTTCGAACCTCCGGGCAACTCGGCGAGGGCCACGTCAACGTCCCTGGGACATGAGCCAGAAGACGATGAGCAGAATCACCCCGGCGGCCGCGGAGGCGAAGGCGATCTTCACCCAAGACCAAGGCTTGTCGCCGTACAGCTTGCCCGTCTGCCCGTTGATGACAAAGGGATAGATTTTGCCCTTGTACTTGAAGGAGCCGATCCAGAGGGGGCAAAGAAGGTGCTTGAAGGTCTGCTCCGAGAGACGCGTCTGCACGCTGAGGTCTCGCTGGGTGTCTCCGGGTACGTCCTTGGAACAGCGGTCCACCTGGTCCGCCTCCATGTTCTGCTTGGCGATTTGCCAGACCAGCTTCAGGGCCATGTCCGAGTTGAGGACGCCGAAGCCCGCCAGATACATGGGGTTGTAGGGAGTGAGGCTGGCCGTGTCGTAGGGGTAGACCTTCAAGATGAGGTTCAGCCGCTCCTGATGGACGCCCGGCACGAGAACGTCGTCATAGGTGTCGGCCCGCTGGCCCGAGGCGGGCTCCCACCGGACCTTCTGAACCTGCCGGTCGCGGTAAACGGTGCGGCCGTTCTCAACCTCCGCCACCTGTTCGGTGACGTAGTAGTAGTAACCCGCCATGGCGTCCCAGGTGCTGTCGGCCCGGGCGTCGAAGGTGAAAAAGGGCAGGTAGAGGCCGGCGACCCGGTCCAGCCGGCCCAGGTCCTTCAAATCGTTGGGCCGGAACCATCCCGTGCCCAGCCACCGCTGGAACATGCCCTGGCTCTCCTTCTTGTCAATCTTGAAGGGGATGAGGGACTCGGGCTTGATGACGTTAGCGGGGGCCTCACCTGCCTCGGCCACGTAGGCGGAGCCGCAGAAGGGGCAGGTGATGTCGCGGCGGTCCGTGGGCGGCGCCTGGACCGTGGCTCCGCACTGCTTGCACGTGAACGCGGCGAGGGTGACGCCGTAGCCTTCGGCCATGGGAGCCTTGTCCAGAAAGGCCATTAGATCGTGTTCTTCCGCGTGGAAGCCCTCTCGCTGGGGCACGTCCACGAGGGCGCCGCAGTACTGGCATTTCATCTTCTGGGCGTCCGGCTCCCAGGCAAGCTCACCCCCGCATTGAGGACAGGGAAACCGGTCGCGTTGCGCCACGGGTTCTTGTGGTTGTGCCGTTTCCTTGGTCTCGGCGCCGGGGATAGCGGGCTCGTCCATGGGACCCTCCAGAAGGAAGGCCCAAGGATATCATGGGGCGCGGGGAAGGATTGGGGATTGAGGATGATGAAGAACGGGAGCGGGAAGCGGAGAGCGGGGAGCCGTGAAAACACGGTCGTCGTGGCCGTCTCTTTCACTTCCTCATCCCATCCTCGCCTCCGGCAAAACGGCGTGGGCGGGGGGCCGCCCCTCCAAAACGTCCAGGCAGCCGGCGACGGCCATGCGGGCCATTTCCTCCCGCGTTTCCCGCGCCGCTGACCCCGCGTGAGGCATGAGGAGGACGTTCGGAAGGTGGCTGAGGCCGCCGGCCAGCGTGGGTTCCCGCTCGTAGACGTCCAATCCCGCGCCTCCCAAGTGCCCCGCCCGAAGGCACTCCACCAGAGCCGGTTCGTCCACGAGAGGCCCGCGGCTCGTGTTGATGAGGAGGGCTCCGCTCTTCATGGCGGCCAGGCGCTCCCTGCCGAGAAGGTGCCGGCTCTCGGCCGTAAGCGGGAGGTGGAGGGTGAGAACGTCCGCCGTGCGGACCAGGTCGTCCAGCCCCACGAATCGCGCATTCAAGGCCGCCTCCACCGAATCGGACAGGGGACGGTGCTGGGTGTACGCCACCCGCATGCCGAAGGCCGGAGCCCGGCGCGCCACGGCTTGGCCGATGCGCCCCATGCCCACCACTCCCAGGATCTTGTCCCGTAAATCCAGGCCCAGCAGGAGCCCAGGGGACCATCCCTTGAACCGGCCGGCCCGGACCATCCGGTCTCCCTCAATCACGCGCCGCGCCACTCCGAGTATGAGGGCCCAGGCCAAATCCGCCGTGGCTTCCGTGAGCACGCCGGGGGTGTTGGTCACGGTGATGCCCAGCCGCGCCGCGGCCTCCAGGTCGATGTTGTCCGTGCCCACGGCGACATTGGAGACCACCTTCAGATTGGGGCAACGGCCTAAAACGCCCGCTGTAACAGGATCGGTGAGGAGGGTCACGGCACCGTCGGCGCATCCGATGCAGCGGCGCACGTCTTCCTCGGTACGCTTGCCCTTCGCCTTGAAGACCCGAACCCGGGCCCGGTCGCCGCACAGCGACGCTGCGTCCCCCGGCAGGACCGAGGTGAGAACCATGAGCGGCCGGCGCCCAGGCTTTTCCCTCATCCTCTTATCCCCTCATCTCCCCATCACCACAATTTCAGAACCATGAGGGCCACCGTGTAATCGTGCTTAACGCCGGGGATGTCGCTGCGAAGGGCGTAACCCGTGTCCAGCGTCCAGTAGGTCTGCCAGGGCCCCGCTACGGCGCCCGAGAGGCCCACCCCCGTGTGATTTTGCCAGAGAGCCTCCCCCTTGACGGGCTGCACCCGCCCCTGGTCGAGCCTCAGGCCGAAGCGCACCACGTTGGCCACGTTGAAATCGTAGGCAAGACGGGCCACCGCGCCCCGGTCGAACCGCACGCCGCTGCCGGCGAATCCCGAGAGAGAATCTCGGCCCAGGTAGGAGAACTGGTAGCGCGAGAAGCGGTCCAAATCCCGCCCGTCCATCCACGTGGCGTTCACGGAGATCTTCTGAAAGTACGGCAAGTAGAAGCTCTTGCTGCCGGAAAGGTTCCACAGCGCGTAATTGCGCTGGCCCGAGACGTCCGCGTGCGTGCCCGGCGGCCCCCAGGGCTCCCAGGCGGACCGGTGGTGGAGATCGTAGTCCGCGGAGACGGACCAGCCCCGGCGCGAGTAGCTGTACGCCAGGTCCGCGCCGAAATCCACGTGATCCTTGGGCAGGCGGAAGGCCGGCGACGTCTTGGAATCCCTGGAATAGCGGTAGTACATGGCGCCGAGCTGGAGGGTGAGCTTGGAGAGGTCGGTGAAGCGCCAACCCAGCCCCGCGTTGGCATACTCGCGCAGGATCTTGACCCGCTGGGTCTTGTCCTCCTGCCCTGCCGGGAAGAACCGGTCCTGGAAGGGGATGGCGAAGAGGAGGCCGTTGGCGCTCGCGTCCACCCTGGGCAGAAGATTCACTTTGGCCACGGTGAGGGTGTTCACGGCCCCGGCGATGAGCAGGTTCACCTGCGTCTTGGTCTTCTTGTAGTCGTAGTCGAAGTAGTTCACGCCTAGCAAAGGCAGCGGGTAATCGAGGCTCTGGTCGTAGTAGGTCCCGGCCACGGCGAACCACTTGCCCGTCTTGGGCTCCATCTGGAGGACCCGGGTGCCGTTGGGCTCCTTTTTGAGGTAGCGGAGCCCCTTGCTCGTGTCTTCCATGATGACTTTATCACTGGCTTCCGCTTGGCCGAGTTCGCGCTTGAACGCGGGGTCGTTGAGTTGGAGATGGGTGAAATGGATCTCCCGCTCGGCCACCACGTTCGTGCCGCCGATGGAGAAAATCTGCTGGCCATCCAGGCGCGTCAAGAGGTAGAAGGTCCGGCCGCCTGGGGCCGGCACCGCCGTGTAGTAGTCCGTCTCGTCGTTGCTCACCTGCGGGGCTTCCAGTTTGGTCTGGCGAACCCGCATCTTGAGCTTGACGTAGGTCTGTTTGTCGATCCACACCTGGCCTTCGTAGAGGCTGCCCTTGGCTCCGGGCATGGGAAGGAACTCCACCACGTAGCATTCTCGCCCGTCCACGGGCTCGTCCTTGATGTACCGGTAGCTGTAGTCGCGGCCCAAGGTCAGCGTGAGGGGCAGCGTGTTGACCTTCTCAGGCTCGATGATGGGGAGCTCGGGGAGGCGCTTGCCCTTCCACGCCACGCCGTTGAGCAGGAGCGTATTCTGTACCCATCGCGCCCCCGTCCCCTTCTGGTAGAAAAAGGAGTTGAGGAAAGTCACGTCAAGACTGGCGACGCCTCCGGGGAGCTTGAAGTGGTAGTCCACCTCCGCATCCGCCGTGTAGTTGTCCAGGAAGACGTCCTGGGGCTGCTGGACCGCTTGGTGCCTGGCGAGGATGACCTCCACGGGAATCCGGTAAGCCCCCGTCACGGAGAGGCGCTCCTCACCCACGGTCCCCGTCTTGAGGCGCTCGAAGACCACGATGAGGGCCTTGCCCTGCCAGGGCACGCGGATGGCCGTCTCTCCCTTTTTCTGGTCGGCGGTGTATCCCAGCTCAATTTTCGAGCCTTCGGGCATGGGGTAGGCTAAAGGCCCCGTCACGTCCCCTGTGGGCAGCTGGAGGTCCAGCTCCGCGGGCTTGGAATCGGCCACCAAGGGCACGAGGACCATGGCCTGCACCATGGTTTCCGGGTCGAGGAAATTCAGGATGGCCACGTCCGGGCGGGGGCCCGAGGCGTCGCGGATCTCCGTGGCCTGGATGGAGAACCCCTGGGCCATCTGGGGCGAAAGGCGGGAGCGCAGCACCACGAGGGCGTGCCACACCGCCGCCACGTCACTGGCCTCCAGGTCCGTGAAGGTCACGTCCCGGGAGGCGGACAGGAGAACGAGGAGCTGAGCCGCGATGGGCGTCTCCACCCGGGGCAGGTGAATCAGGAGGGGCGCTCCCAGGTGGTGCGATTCGAGGTACCGGACGACTTCGTCGTTCGCCTCGCCCGTGGGGCCCGAACCCTGCGCCGAGTATCCTTCCACGTAGGCGCGAAAATCCCGCTCGTAGAGCGGATCCATGAGCGGCAAGGCCTCGGGGGTGACCTCGCCGATGAGGACCTTGGCGTGGCTCCTCCCCCTCAGCGCCGTAATGAGCTGCTTGAGGAGGAAGGCGAGCTGGTCGGGCTGGGCGGCGAGCGACTCGGAAAATTCAGAACGATCCAGGGAAAGGGCCAGCGTGTCTGCGGTTTCCGCATGTTCGGAGAGCCGGGCAAGGTAATCCACGGTGGCCGGATCATCGGCCGCCACGGGGATCTGGGTGGCGACGCACAGCCGCCCGTGGGCCATTCCCACATCCTTCACGGCGGCGTCGAAGGCGGGCCAATCGGGCTTTTGGGCCCAGGCGGCGGGAAGGAAGAGGGTCACCCCCACGGGATTGGCCTCATCGCAGGGCTCCGCCGCGAGGGTGGATGCGAGGGCGGGCCAGGACGGGGGGCTCACCCGGATGCCAAACCGAAGGGCTTGCTTGGGCATGGCCTCCTGTCCCAGGGCGGCCAAGGCGAAGACGAGCACAAGAAGGGTCAGAAACCAGCGGCGCATGGGGGCCTCCTCCGGACACGGGCCGATTCTAAGGCGTACCCGCTCAGACGCGCAACGGCCCGGGATCAAAATCCCGGGCCGGATGGGCGGCTGATCGCGGTTCGATCTATGGTAAACTCCCGCTCACTCCGCGTCGTTGCCGATGGCGTCCGTGGGGCAAGAGGCCTTGGCGTCTTCGCAGGCCTGTTCGTCCTCAGGGCTGCCGGGCTGCTTCTGGACGTAGGCATGGCTGGAGTCATCGTTCATGGCGAAGAAGTCAGGAGCGATGGAGATGCACGAGTCGCAGGCGATGCAGTTCTCGTCCACGTACCACTTGCCGCCCGCGTTCTCGGCGACTTTCAGGTCTTTATCGGCCATAACTGGAACCCTCCTCGAGGCTCGGCGTTGTTTGGGCGGACCCGCCCAAGGGGGAGCAATATACCCCCGGCCAGGCAAGTTGTCAAGAACGCGGGGCCGCGGGGGCCGTGAGAGCGGGGGGCTTCCCGCCGGCGCCACATGAGGGTATCCTGATAGGTATGGCGCGCGTGCTGATCGTGGACGATGAGGCCCCCATCCGCCAGGCCCTTCGGGGAATCCTGGAGCGGCAGAGTTATGACGTGGAGGAGGCGGCCAGCGTCGGTGCCGCCCTTGCCAAGATCGAATCCGCCCCGCCCTTCGACGCGGCCCTTGTAGACTTGCGCCTCCCTGACGGGGAAGGCACGGCGATCCTGGAGGCGGCTCGGGGGCGGGACATGCCCACGGCGGTCATCATGATTTCCGGCCACGGATCCATCGCCGCGGCTGTAGCCGCCGTCCGCAACGGCGCGTACGATTTTCTCGAAAAGCCTCTCGATAGGGAACGAATCCTCATCACTCTGAGAAACGCCACACGCCAAGTGGCCCTTTCTCGGCAGGCGGAAGAGGCCGCGGAAGGGGGCCTTCTGACCCACTCCATCCTCATGGAGGGACTCCTGGCGGAGGCGCGACGGCTCGCCGTCTCCGACGCGCCCCTCCTCATCACGGGAGAAACGGGAGCCGGGAAGGAGGTCCTCGCCCGGTGGGTCCACGCCCGAAGCCCCTTCGCCCAAGGTCCTTTCGTGGCCGTAAACTGCGCGGCTCTCCCCGAGAACCTGGCCGAATCGGAGCTCTTCGGCCACGTGAAAGGCGCCTACACGGGGGCGGAAACTGCCCGCAAAGGGAAGTTTCTCACCGCCAGCGGAGGAACCCTCTTCTTGGACGAGGTGGGCGATCTGAGCCCCAGCGTGCAAGCCAAGCTGCTGCGGGTGCTAGAGGAAGCCACCGTGGAACCGGTGGGGGCCGACAGGGCCGTTCCCGTTCACCTGCGGATCGTGGCCGCGACGCACCGAGACCTGAAAGCCAAGGTCCTGGACGGGACCTTCCGGGAGGACCTCCGGTTTCGCATCGGCGGCTTCCCCTTGACCGTGCCTCCCTTGCGCCAGCGGCCTGAAGACGTGCCCCTCCTGGCGTCTCACTTCACGGCCCTTGCCCGCCGCCGCCAAGGTTGGCCCATGGAGGACCTCGCTCCCGAGGTGCTCAAGGCCCTGGCGCGCTACCGCTGGCCGGGCAACGTACGGGAGCTCCGGTGGGCCGTGGAGCGGGCCATCCTCCTGGCGGGTCCCGCCATGCCCGCCCTTGAACACCTTCCGGCCGAGGTGCGCGCCGCGGGCGCCGCCCCCGCCCCCGGTGGCATCGAAGGCGCCCGTGCCGGCGCCGAGGCCGAGGCCATCACGCACGCCCTGGAGAGAAGCCACGGCAACGTCTCCCTCGCCGCCAAAACCCTCGACCTGAGCCGCTCGCGCCTCTACGAGATGATGGAGGAGCTGGGGCTGGACCCAGCGCGTTTCCGAAAGAAAGCCGGCCCTGCGGGAGGGAGGAGTGAGGAGTAAGGAGCAAGACGTGAAAGACGACCTAACCCGTGGGGTCTGCTTTCGATCCGATCTTGCCTCACCGCTCTCCGCTTGCTGATCCATCGAGCGAGACGGGGTAAAGAACCTCCACCCCGTCTTTTCTTTGGTGCCCTTGGCGCCTTTGTGGTCATTTCCTTTTCCGCTTTCCGCTTTCCGCTTTCCGAGTTCCGAATTCCGATTTTCCCTTCCGCCTTTCCCCCGTCCCCATGCTATCCTTACCCCATGCGGAGCGCGGCGGCCACGGGCCCGAGGCTGGAGCGGACCCTCCTTCACCGGGTAGGCAAGGCGATCGGAGATTTCTCCCTCATACGTTCGGGAGACAGAATCGCCGTGGCCCTGTCCGGCGGCAAGGACTCCTTCGGCCTCCTCCATCTCCTCTGGGCGCTGCGGCGCAAGGCCCCCGTTCCCTTCGACGTGGTGGGCCTCACGATTCACAACGGCAGCGAACACTTCCAATCTCATCGGATTGAAGCCCACCTTAGGAACAGGGGCATTCCCTTTCACCTGGAGCGGACCCAGATCACCGCCATCGTGGAGGAGAAGCTCCGGCCCGGCTCGCCCCACTGCTCCCTCTGCTCCCGCCTGCGCCGGGGGAAACTCTACGGTGCCGCCGCGCGCCTGGGGTGCAACAAGCTCGCCCTGGGCCACCACCTGGACGACGCCGCCGAGACCCTCCTCATGAACCTCTTCTTCGAGGGCACCCTCAAGGCCATGGCGCCCAAAATGCTCGCCGAAAACGGACGCATCACCGTCATCCGGCCCCTCCTCTACACGCCCGAATCTCTCCTCGCCGAGTTCGCCAGGGAGCAGGACTTCCCCATCATCGACTGCGGGTGCTGGCTCTGCGCCGGCCGGGAACAGGAACGGGCCCGCATGAAGGCCCTGGTGGCGGACGTGGCCCATCGGTATCCCCAGGCACGCACCTCGGTGCTCGCGGCCATGACCCGCGTCCAGCCCAGGTTTCTCATGGACCGCGGCTTGCACGATTTTGACCGGGAGGAGGTCCCCCCGTGCGTCCCCTGAGCGAAAGCGATCTGGCCGCGCTCTTCGGCAAGATCCGCGCTTACCGCGTTTTCTTTTGGGTCTACGCGGCCTCGGCGGCTCTCTATTTTTTCGCGGTCCTGGGCTTGGGGCCGCAGCCGCAGGTCACGCGCCTTCCCCTGGCGGACTTGGCCCTCGGCTACGGCGTCGCCTGCCTGGCGGCCGTCTTTCTGGGCCGGTGGCTGGCCTTCCGGCCCGGGGCGCTCAAGGCAAAGGGTATCAAGGACCTCAAGGCCATGTCGTCTTACGCGTTCCTCACCCTCGCTTTCCTGCTGGCGGCCGGTGAGAGCATGGGCATGGTGGCCATCACGGCGGCGTCCCTCGGGGCGGAGCCTACGTGGAAGCTTGCCCTCCTCTGCCTCTGGCAGCTCGCCGCCGGCGCCGTCCTAACCCCGGACCGGGCCCATTGGGACCGGATCCTGACTCGATGGGAATCGACCCTCACCACAGGAGGAGATGATGAAGCGCCTTAGCCTAGTGACGGTTCTGCTCGCGTCCCTTTTCGCCGTCCTGCCCCTGAACGCCGAGTTCTTCAGCCAGCGTTACGACTTCGCGCCGGAGAAGTGGATCCGGCTGGGGGCCAGCGTGGGAGACCTCGAACTCATGGACGTCCAGTTCGAACTCCCCGCCTACGTGGGACCCCGCAAGCTCAACATCAAGGGCCGCGACCAGGCCACGGTCAATCTCAAGAACTACGGCAAGGTGCGGACCCGCGTCCAGGTGGCCATCGCGCTCTTCGATGCGGACGGGAACCTCGTGGCCTGCGGCACCACGGGGACCAAGATCGCGGGCACGAAACCGGGGGGGACCGAAAGCTTCTACGTGAACTTCGACTACGTCCACAGCCGAATCGGCACGGCTAAGACTTTTTACCTCACGGTTGAGACGGAGCCCGACACGCCCGAGGTGGCCAGCGAGAGCAAGCCGCCCAAAGGGAGCGGCTGACTCCGAACCGAACGGCGCGCGGTCTTCGCGGTGGCGTCAAGCGAAGATCGCGGATGAACGGTGCGCCTTGGCGTGGCCATGGGGTGCTACAGTTTCGGCCCGCTCGAATAACGGTCCAGTTCGGCCGCTCCGTTTCCCGCGATGCGCAGAAAAGCGCCGTCCTCGCGGAACTGAGGCACGAAACGGATATCCACCCCTGCCTCCCTGGACACCTCGTCCACGTGGAAGTGGCCCAGTACAGCCGCCTGAACCCCCTCGGCAGCCAGACGCCGCGCCCAGCGCTCCATTTCCTTCCGGGGCCGGTAGCTTTTGTAGTAGGCGTTGGTTCCGCTCAAGCTCTGCTCCAAGCGCCGCGCGACGGCCTTCTGGCGTTCGGGAGGAAGGAGCTGGAAGAGGGCCCGGACGGTCCCAGATCGCGAAATCTCCCGCCAGCGAAGGTAGTGCTGATCGGATGTGTTGATCAGGTCCCCGTGTTCGAAGCGGACTCTCCCAATCGAAGGGGACTCCATGTCCCACTCGTCTCGCAGCAAGAGGCCCGCCTCGCGCAGGGGCTCCTCGATGAAGTAGTCGCGGTTGCCCCGGAGGTACACGACCGTCCTGCCCTCGGCGGCCAGCGTGCCGAGCGCGGCGATGACGCCGGACTGTTCCGGAGTTTGAACCGCCGGAAGGCCCACCCAGACTTGGAAGAGGTCTCCCAGAAGGATGAGGTGGGGCGTCCGGGAGGCGCGGAACGCCTCAAGCCATGAGAAGAACACCTTCAGCGCCGGATCGTTTCTCTCGAAGTGAGGATCGGCCGCACACCACGCAAGATCAGCCAAGGGAGCCTCCAGAGCCCATTCTCCCGATGGGTCCATGGGAGGGGCGGTCCACGCCAAATCATATCAGAGCACCGGCTTCTCCGCATGGATGGCAGCATCGTTCACTTGTGCCGCCCGTCACGGACCGGAGGGCCCGGAATGCGCTATATTATGGTTTTGGAGGAAGGACGGCCATGGAACTTACGGTGACGACGCAGAAGCGCTGCGAAATCGTAGACATCACGCGCGACGTACAGCAGGCTTGCCGTCAGTGGGGAGGGACCGGACTCGTCCAGGTGTACTGCCCTCACACCACCTGCGGCGTTGGAGTCAACGAAAAATACGACCCCACGGTGAGGGAGGACATCCTCGCCTGGCTCGATAGAGCCGTGCCTGAGGGAGTGAGCTTCAAGCACGAAGAGGGGAACTCGGACGCCCACATCAAAGCCCTTCTCGTGGGCAGCCAGACCATGGTGCCGGTGCGCCAGGGGAACCTGCTCCTGGGACGCTGGCAGGGGGTGTTCTTTCTCGATTTCGATGGGCCCAGGGCAAGAACGCTCTGGCTCACCTTTATGGCTTCGGGAGCGGGAGAGAAATAGCGCCGGGATGACGAGATGAGGCGATGAGGAGATGAAGGCATAGGCACCGGCGGCGGCTTTTTCGCCGCTCCCCGCTCTCGTCCTCCATGCCACGCGTTGCCGTCAATCGTTCCGTGTCACGAAGGACTCGATCCCGTACTTCTGGATGCGCTCCCGGAGGGCTTCTGCGGCCTCCTCGCCAGCCAGGTGGCCCACGCGTACACGGTAGAAGTCCCGGAATTTGATGACGTAGGCGTCGCCGAAGACCCGTGTAAGCTGGTCACGGAATCGCGTGGCGTTGGCTACGTTGACGAACGCCCCCGCCTGCACGGTGAAGGTGCCGTCCAACACGCTTTCGGGGCTGGCGGACCCACCCACCAGCACCTCGCCGGGACCGGGGGCGTAGCGGGGTCTCTCGCGGCCCTCCGCCAAGACCTCGATTCGAACGTTGGCGAGGCCTGCTCCCGCGAAACCCAGGGCCTTGGCGGCGCCGTAGGAGCAGTCAAGGATGCGGCCCCTCACAAAGGGCCCCCGGTCGTTAATCTTGAGATCCGCCTCGCGGCCGTTGTCCAGGTTGGTCACCCTCACGCGCGTGCCCAGGGGAAGGGTTCGGTGGGCCGCCGTGAGCGCGTGCATGTCGAATCTCTCCCCGCTGGCCGTGGGCCGTCCGTCGAATTCCCTGCCGTACCAGGATGAGGTGCCCTCCTGGACCTGGCCCACCGGGACTCGGCCCTGCGGAGAAGACCGCGGCTTTCGGTGGGTGCCGCACCCCGACAGGAGGATGAGGAGGAGGATGGCCAGGCAGGCGGACGCGCGCGCTTTACGCACGGGCTCTGTCCTCTGAGCCGGTTTCGCGCGGCTGGGGAGGCCCCGCCGGTGTAGTCCCTTCCGCCGGCGGGCGGCCAAAGAGGGGATGGCGCGACAAAAACCAGAGAAAAACCAGGAAGGCCAGAATGCTCAAGACGGCGGCCGCGCCCAGAAGGGTCAAAGCCCGCGCCCTGGCCGCCCTCTCCATGTCTCCGGCACCGAACCAGGAGCGGAGGGCATCGAGGGCAGGCATCCCTTCAAAGAGCATGTAGAGGGACGCCAAAAGGGCCCGGATGGCTCTCAGGATCAGGTTGAGCATGGGCGCCTGACCTCCCTTGCTTCGGGCGGGGGAGCGCCGTGAACCGCCCTCGTCCTACCGCTGGAAGGGCTCCTGCAAGTCAAGCATCTGGCGGTGGACCTTCACCCCCGGAGGGATATCCACCTTGAAGGCGCTGTCGCTCAGCGGCGGATTGGCCTCCCACTGGCTGAAGTCGAACCGGATCCGGTCGCCCTCCGACTCCACCACCTCGAACCCTTTCAAGTAGGCCGTCTGGAGATTCACCCAGAAGTGGAGAACGGCGATCTTTCGCCTGAGCTTGGCCTTCATGGGGACGAGATCGAGCTGCACCACGCCGTTGTCTTCTCCGGCCCATCTCACGTTAAAAGACTCCTGGAGCTCCTGAAGGGGCTGGCTGATCCCTAAATACCGGACGATCCGCGCCTGGTGGCGCCGGATGTCCTGGACGATGACCTTTTTCCGCTCGGGGTTGTAGACGAGGAGGTCACCGTCCTTGATGAGGAAGAAAAGCTTGGAGGGCGACGTGTACTCGTACAGCGCCGTGTCGGGTTTTTTGAGGACCAGACGGCCCTTCAACACTTGGGGCTGGCTGAGCATGCGGAAGGTGTTGGTTTGGGTGAAGGCGACCCGGAGCGTGGTGAGCCCTTTCTGGACCTGGTCCATGCGGCTAAGAAGGCCGGCCAGGCGCGGGTCCGGAGGGGGAGTGAGATCGGGCTCCTTGGCCCGAAAGCCCAAGCCCATGACCACGAGGAGAAGGGCGGCGAGGAGGAGGCGGCGGCTAACCATGGCGGAAATGCCTCGCTCCCGAGAAGACCATGGCCAAGTTCAGCCGGTCCGCGGCGGCGATGACCTCCGCGTCCCTGATGCTCCCTCCCGGCTGGATGACCGCGGTGGCGCCCGCCTCGGCGAGCTGCTCCACACTGTCCGGGAAGGGAAAGAACGCATCCGAGGCGGCCGCCGTACCCTTGGTGTCCTTGAACGCCTTCATGCGGGCGATCTTGGTCGAATCCACGCGGCTCATCTGGCCCGCGCCGATGCCCACCGTGCCCTCCGAGTCACACAGAACGATGGCATTGCTCTTGACGTGCTTGCACACGATCCAGGCGAGTTCCAGGGCGGCCATCTCTTCCGCCGTGGGCACCCGCTTGGTCACCGTCCGCCGCTCCTCGGGAAGGCCTGGCAAGTCCTGGGTCTGGGCTAGGAGGCCCCCCCAGACCCGCTTGAAGTCCCATCCCGGGAAGGGATCCTGGTCCTTCATCTCGATGACCCGGAGGTTTTTCTTGCGAGCGAAAATCTCCAGGGCCTTGGCGTCGAAGGCCGGGGCCACCACGATTTCCAGGAAGATGTCCGCGAGCACTTGGGCTGCTTCGCCGTCGCACGGGGCGTTGAAGGCCACGATGCCCCCGTAGGCGGAAAGGGGGTCCGTCTGGAGGGCCCGGCGGACCGCCGCGGCCACATTTTTTCCCGGAGCCGCGCCGCAGGGGTTGGTGTGCTTGATGACGGCGCAGGCGGGCCGGGGCATCTCGCACGCCAAGGCCCAAGCGCCCTGGAGGTCCAAGAGGTTGTTGAAGGATAGCTCCTTGCCCTGTTTCTGCTTGAGAGCACCCAGGAAGCGGTCCCCGTCGCGGTAAAAGGCGGCTTGCTGCTGCGGGTTCTCTCCGTACCGGAGGTCCTGCGCTTTGTGGAAGAAGAGGGGCAAGAACTCGGGGAAGGTACCGCCGTTCCGCGCCAGCTCTCCACCCTCCGCTTTGAGGTCCGACAGATAGCGCGCGATGGCGCCATCATACTGGGCCGTTCGCTGGAAGGCCTTGGACGCGAGACGCAGGCGCGTGGGCCCCGTGATGCCTCCCTCCTTCTCCATTTCAGCCATGAGGGGGGCGTAATCGGCGGGATCCACGACCACCGTTACGGACTCGAAGTTCTTGGAGGCGGAGCGGACCATGGAGGGGCCGCCGATGTCGATGTTCTCCACCGCCTCGGGGATGGCCGCCCCTCCCGCCACCACGGATTCGAAGGGGTAGAGGTTCACGATTACGAGGTCGATGGGCGCGCCCCCCAGACTCTCCAGGTCGCGAAGATGGGAGGGCTCGGCCCGGCGAGCCAGGATGCCGCCATGGACTTTGGGGTGGAGGGTCTTGACGCGTCCCTCCATGACCTCGGGCGACCCCGTGTAGTCGGACACATCTTTCACGGCCACGCCTTGCTCTCGCAGAAGTTTGGCCGTTCCTCCGGTGGAAAGGATCTCCACGCCTCGGCCCGCGAGGAAGCGCGCCAATTCGGCGAGGCGGTCCTTGCGCGAAACGGAGATGAGGGCTCGGTGAACGGCTACGGTCTTCAAATCCATGGGCATCTCCTGAGGAACCGATGGTAGCAGGAAGGACCGCCGGGGCGCCACACCCAAATTCCGCCTGCTTCACCAGCTCCCCTCGCTGGATTAGCGCCCTACCGCGGGGCGAACATGCCTTTCGTTCCCCGCCGGTCTCGCACGCGTCGGTCAGTTCTCCGGTCTGTAGTAGGGGGTGGCCGAAAGGTCTCCGTCCATGGCCCGCCAGACTTGGAACCAGGCCTTGGCCGCATCGGAAACGGCATGGGAGAGCACGACCTGGGCCACGCCGAAGGCATTGGACCTGTCGTCGAAGGTTTCGGAGGCAACCCGGGTGCCCTTGGGGAAATAGCAGAACAGCACGGCCTGCCGGTAGCGCGTCTCCCCGCCCTGCCGCTGGGCCAGGTAGCCCTTCAAATCCCCGTCCAGGGGCGGGCGGCCGTAGCCGTCAAAGGCAAAAACCATGAGGGGCAGCTTCCGCTCCACGTACTGGAAATAGTCTGCTCTGATCTCTCCTGCCCGAGGGTCGCTCCCTCCCGCGAAAGGATCGTTGGCGGCATAAATGAGCCCCGCGAGCTTCCCGAAGTGATACGCAATGTCGGGAAAAGGCACCATGGCAGCGGGAAGGGCGGGGATACCGGCGAACTCCTTTTGAGCTTCCGCCATCACGTCCTCGGCGGGAGAGGCACCGTAAGCGTTGAGGGCATCGGCGACGCCGCGCTCCAGGGAGGACCGGTTGTCCAGAAGCACGGCCCGCAGGGAGGGCGGCGCCAGACGGAGGGTCACGTCGGTCATGCGCGCGGCCGTGGCCGGCCCGTAGGCCGCCGCGAGGACGGGGGCACCGGCGATCAGGATGGCCGCCGCCACCGCCTTTCGGGTGAACTTCGCGCAGGCGAGCTCTGAAGCCAGGGAGCCCAAGAGCCGGGGCGCAATCATGAGGATCTCATTCACGGTCGTCTCCGGCTCTCAGGCTCGTCTGGCCTCAAGGCAGGGTCACGTGTAACCAACGCTTGCGCGAAAGCCGTCACTTCTTCATGTGCGAGATGATGGCGTCGCCGAACTCGGAGCACTTGAGCTCCTTCACGTCCTTGTGGCCCT
>JBBIKI010000045.1:0-24744 GCA_037445535.1 Acidobacteriota bacterium
GGCCCGGCCCCACCGTACCGGTGGGCATCGCCGCTTCGCCGCCTTTGCCCACCCTACGCTTGCTTTGCGCCCTTTGCGCCCATTGCGGTTCGATGTCTCTCTCTTGACCTTCCTCCGTGCTCTCCGTGTTCTCCGTGGTGAGTTCCCCTTCTATGTCCCGCGAAGGGCGTCGTCTTCTTCGAGGGCGGCGGTGGCTTCGAGCCATTCCTCTTCTGCGCTGCCGAGCTCTTTCTTGAGCTTCTCGAAGCGATCGTGGAGGGCGCGCCAGTCCTCGTTGAAAACCGCGTCGGGATCGGAGAACCGTTTCTCGATGGTCTCCTTCTTGGCGGAGAGTTTGGCCACGAGGGCGTCGGCGTCCACCTTCCGCTTCTCGGCGCGGAAGCGCTCGTTCTTGCTCAGGCCCTTGCGCGAGGGCGTGGGCGCGGCTGGTGGTGCTTGCTGTCTCTGCGCGGGGGTTTTGCGGCCTTCTCCACGCACGGGTGCGGGGGCCTGGTTGAGGAGATCGGGATCGTAGTGCGCGGCGGCGCGCACGGTGCCGCCCGCCACGGCCCACGTCTTATCCACGACGGCCTGGAGAAACTCCTCGTCGTGGCTCACGAGGATGAGGGTTCCCTTGAAGGCCTGGAGCGATTCCCGCAGCATGGCCACCCCGTTGATGTCGAGGTGGTTGGTGGGCTCGTCCAGGAGGAGGACGTTGGCGTGGGCGAGGAGGACGGCGAGGAGGTGGAGCCTCGCCTTCTCACCCCCCGAGAGGCTCGCCACCCCCTGCTCGGCCCGGGTGCCCCCGAAACCGAAGGCCCCCAGGTGGCTCATGATCTGCTCGCGGTTGGGAGTTTTCAGGAGATTCCCCACGGTGTTGAAGAGGGAGTCGCCGTGGGGGAGCCTGCGCTGGTGCTGGTCGTAGTGGGCCATGACCACGTTGGTGCCCCACCGGATCTCCCCTTCGACGGGGCCTACCTCGCCCACGAGGGCGCGCAGGAGAGTCGTCTTGCCCGACCCGTTCGCGCCGATGAGGGCCACCTTCTGCCCGCGCTTGAGGTCCAGCTTGGGCACCGACAGCTCGTTGGGGCCCATGGCCAGCCGGAGGTCGCGGACGGTGATGACGTCCTCCCCCGTCATGGCCTCGAAAGTGAGGCGCAGCTTGAACCCCTCGGGGCCCCGCAGGGGCGCCTCCACCCGCTCAAGGCGCGACAGGACCTTTTCCCTCCCCCGCGCCTGCTTGGTGCGCTGGCCCGCCTTGTAGCGCCGGATGAACTCCTCCGTCCGGGCGATGAAGGCCTGCTGCTGCTCGTAGGCACGCTCCCTGGTCTTCTGCATCTCCGCGAACTGGACCTGGAAGGAGGCGAAGTCGCCCCGGAAGGTGTAGAGCTTGCCGTCCAGGAGGAAGGCCACGTGGTCCACGGCGCCCTCCAGGATCTCGGGGTCGTGCGTGACCACCACGAAGGCGCGAGGGCTCTCTCTCAGGAACTCGCCGAGCCAGCCGCGCTGGGCGTCGTCCAGGTGGTTGCCGGGTTCGTCCAAGAGGAGGAGGTCCGCGGGGTCGAGCAGAGCACGGCCCAGCTTGATGCGCATCTGCTCCCCGCCGGAGAAGGAGTTGCACGGGCGGTCGCAGTCCTCCATGGCGAACCCCAGGCCCAGGAAGCAGCGTTCCAGATCCACCTCGTAGGTGTAGCCCCCGTGGTGCAGGAGCCAGTCCTGGATCTCGGCGGCGGCGTTGAGCGTGGCCTGCGTGGCGTCCCCCTCGGCCATGTCCTTGTGCAGGCGCTCAAGCTCGGCCTCCTTTTTCAGCACTTGGTCAAAGGCCTTAAGAAGATACGCGCGCGCGGAGCTTTGAACTCCCGCCAGGTCCTCCTGCGGCACCGTGGCTACGCGCAGCGCCCTCGCCCGCCGGAGCTCACCCGAGTCGTACTCCTCCTTCCCCGCCAAAATTCTCAGCAGGGTAGTCTTGCCCGACCCGTTGGGCCCCACGAGCGCCCAGCGTTCTCCGGCGTGGATCTGCCAATCCACACCCCGCAGGACCTCCCGTTCCCCGTAACGCTTCGTAACACCGACGAGTGCGGCTCTCATCAAACGCTCTCCGGACGGGGATTGTAGCACAGGAGGAACCAAGGCGAATGTGGAATGTGGAATGTGAAATGGCGAATGTTCAGGGACTGGCCGCATTGGGGCTGCACCGCCCTCTCCCGACATTCGACATTTGCCATTCGCCATCCGACATCATCTCTTGCCCGCCACAACGGCCCGTGGCATCCTTCAGGGGACACGGAGGCGCACGATGAGAATGCTGCACACCATGCTCAGAGTTCGGGACTTGGAGAAGAGCCTGGAGTTTTACTGCGGGTTCATCGGCCTGCACGAGGTCCGGCGCACGCCCATCGGCCATGAGGCCCTCCTGGTGTTCCTCACGGACGAGGACGGCCTGTACGACCTGGAGCTGACCCTCAACTACGGCCAGACGGAGTACGCGCTGGGAGATCAGTACGGCCACATGGCCTTCGGCGTGCCCGACCTGAACGCGGTGGAGGCCGACGTCAAACGGCGCGGTTGGGAGTACTGGCCCAGCAGGCCGGAGCTCAAGAGCCGCTATCTCTTCGTCTGCGACCCTGACGGGTACGACGTGGAAATCCTTGAAAGGCGAAACGCGAGACGCTAGACGCGAAGGATGAAGGAGCGGATGGCGCAAGATGCGGGCATAGAAAGCAGCCGCGGTTGTTTGTAATCGCTCAATCGCGTCTCGGTTAATCGCCTAAGGCCTCATGGAGGGCTCTACTGTAAGATTCCCCTTCGTGCCTTGGTGGTGAACCCTTGCTGGAGGCCGGGCGATGAACGAGCTGGAAGACCTTTTCGAGAGAAACCGGGCCTGGGCACAATGGACGCGCACGGAGGACCCGGTCTTCTTCGACCGCCTGGCCAGCGGGCAGTCGCCGCGATTCTTCTGGATCGGTTGCAGCGACAGCCGGGTGACACCCGACCGGGTGCTTGGCCTGAAACCCGGGCGGGTCTTCGTCCACCGGAACATCGCCAATCTCATCGGCGCCCACGACCCCAACAGCCATGCGGCCCTCCACTTCGCCGTGGAGAGCTTGAACGTCCCTCACGTCATCGTGTGCGGACACACGTGCTGCGGAGGAATGAAGGCCGTGCTCAACGGGGAAGACCACGGCCCCGTGGCCAGCTGGCTCAAGCCCGTCCACGATCTGGCGGAGGAACGGGCCGCCGAGCTTGCAGCCATGCCCGAGGAGGCAAAGGCGGACCACCTGGCCGAGCTCAACGTCATGGCGCAGATCGAGAACATCGCGCGGACGGAGGTCGTCCGCGAGGCTTGGCGCCGCGGGCAGCCCCTCACTTTGCACGGTTGGATCTTCTGCGTTCGGGACGGCCTTCTTCGCGACCTTCACGTGAGCCGGGCGGGGTCCGGCTCCAACCTGGAGACGTGACCAACCATGATCTTAACGGATGCGCGGCGCCTGGCCGGGGCACTGCGAGATGAGGTGGCGGACTGGTGCGAGGGCCGATCCTGGCTCTGGCGAGCTCCCCTCCTCCTCTACCTCGCCTACGTGGGGGTGCGCCACCTCGGCAACCCGGAGTACACGAGCCTCTTCGGGGGCATCAACCTGGGCATCCACGAGGCGGGACACGTGGTTCTGTCCTTCGCGGGCCAGTGGGTCATGGTTTTGGGAGGCACCCTCTTCCAGCTCGCCGCTCCCCTCGTGGCCGCCTTCCTGTTCCTTCGCCAGCCCGATTACTTCGCCGTGCCCGTGTGCGGCGCATGGTTCTCCACGAATCTTTACAACGTGGCCACCTACATGGCCGACGCGCGCGCCCTAGAACTCCCTCTGGTCACCCTTGGGCCGGAAGGCGGAGACGTGGAACACGATTGGAACTACCTTCTGGATTCGGTGGGCCTCTTGAACTACGACACGACCCTGGCGGGGCTGGTCCGCCTGCTGGCCTTCCTCGTCATGTGGGGATCCATCGCCGCCGGGGTTTGGATGTGCTGGCGCATGGCACGCGGAAGCAGATAGGGTCCGCCAAGGAATAGCCGCTCCTCCGGGTTGTTCTCCCATTCTTACATATGCAACTCGCCGCCCGCGGCCGCGGCGCAAAATGGCACCTGAAAGACAGGGACCAGAGCCGCCGGACATGTATGACCCCCGCGGGGAGGACTTCTCTGGAAGGAGCGGACGGGAATGATGCGTTCCGCGGCTGGCCGGGGGCCGTCGTGGGGTGTGCGGGTAGTGTTGCTCTCGGCCCTCACCGCGGTGGCCCTTGCCTATCAGGCGTCCATCGCCTTTGATGTGTTCACGGCCCGCCACGCCGCCGGGGGTTTCGGATTCGAAGCCGTTCCCGTGCACGGCATCCTTACCGTCATGTCCGTCGACTCCGAAGATTCGCTGGGGCTATCCACCTCCGCGTACAAGGCGGGTCTCAGGGAAGGCGACGAGATACTGGCCATCAGGGCCGCGGGAGGAGAAACCCGCACCCTGGGCGGACTCTTTGAGTGCGCTACTGCCCTGCGCGCCCTCCGAACCGACCGCCCTTGGTCGTTGCTCATCCGCAGAAGCGCGGAGAACGGCTCCCGTCCCATGGTCACGGCGGAGCTCGCCCCCTCCCCGCATGGAGGAAGCGGCCCCTCGCTCCGCTCCATCACGTCCAAGGTCGCCCTTCCCCTCGGCTGCATCGCCATGGCCGTTCTCATCGGCTTTCTAAAGCTGGCCGACAGCAAAGCCTTTCTCGCCAGCATGCTCCTGTTCTGCTTCGCGGGCGCCGCCTGGGGGTCGGGAAGCTACGCCGCCTTCCCGCCAGGCTTAAGGGAGCTGGGACTCGCGGTTTACGTGGCCCTTTTCTCTTCCTGGTCCTACCTCTTCTTCCGGTTCTTCCTCCTTTTCCCGGTGGCCAGTCCCTTGGACCGAACCGCGCCGTGGCTCAAGGGGGTCCTGGCCATATTCCCCCTTCTGTTTACCTTCTGGAACGCCAACTGGGCGTACACGGAAGCCGTCTCGGCCCGCGGATACGCGGACCTCATGGCCTCGGGCGGCGGAGTAGACAAGACCCTGGACATGATCTTCCTAGCCCTCTTCGCCATGGGATTCCTGTCCCTCATCCTGAACTTGGCGCGTGCGTCGTCGAGAACCGACCGCCGGCGGCTGGCCCTCCTCCTGGCTGGGGCCGTGGGCATCGTCCCCCTTCTCACCCTTTACTTCTGCAAGGCGGTGCTCTGGGCTCCGCCCGTCCCAGAATGGCTCTATTTTGTCACGGCCGTGGGTCTCGGCCTCTTCCCCGTAGTGTTCGCCTTCGCCGTGGTGAAACATAGGGTCTTCGGCATCCGCCTCATCCTGCACAGCGGGCTCCAGTTCGCCCTCATGTCCAAAGGATTCCTCTTCTTGGAGGGGGCCCTCATTTTTCTGGCCATTTTCTACGCTTCGGACCCCCTGCTGGGCAAGCTCCTTCATGGCGCCAGCGCTGGGACCGTGGCGCTCGTCACGGCGCTGGTCACCATGGGGGCCGTCCTGGCCGTCCGCCGGATCAACCGGCGCGTCATGCGAGAGATCGAGAGGCTCTTCTTTCGAGAGGCCTACGACGGAAGGCAGGTTCTGATGGACCTCGGCAAAGCCGTGGGGCGCCTCGCAACGGACCCCCAGGCGATCCTCGCCCTGGTCACCGCCAAGGTCCTCGACTCGCTCCACCCCTGTCAGGCCGCGGTCTTCATCAAGGGCGCGGACGTGGCCCGGCTGCCTCTTCAGGGCGAAAGCAGGACGGGAGCCCTCACCCGGCTCGCGGAAGGCCATCCGGAGGACTACCTCTGTTTGTGCTGGCAGGCCGGCCCCGGCCTGAACGCCAACGAGACCCTGTCCCCGTTTGGGGCCGTGGCCTTCCGCGGAGACTCTGCCACGGTCAAGCAGATGGAGGACCTCGCGCAAGGCGAACCTCGCACACTGGACGTGGATCTCGACGATGCATGGAGCTGGACCTCCGCCCTGCGCCGAGCCCACCACAATGACTCTCAGCCGCAGATAGAGCTGGCGCTCCTCGCCCGCTACCGCGTCCGCCTCCTCGTGCCTCTCTTGGCGGGAACCAAGCTCATGGGATTCATTTCCCTGTCCGAGAAACAATCGGAAGAGCCTTACTCCAGCGAAGACAAGGAGCTGCTCCTGACGGTGGGCCAGCAGGTTGCCCTGTCCCTTCAGCACGGTGAATTTCTCAAGCAGGAGGCCGAGGAGCTCAACCTTCGGAAAGAACTGGAGATCGCCCAGCGGGTCCAGGAACGGCTCTTTCCGCAGGCTCTGCCGTCCGTGCCCGGGCTTCTGTACGCGGGGGCGTGCAAACCGGCGCGGGGCGTGGGAGGCGATTATTATGACTTCATCGACTTGGAGCCCGGGCACTTGGGGATGGCGCTGGGAGACGTGACGGGCAAGGGTATTTCCGCGGCCCTCCTCATGGCGAGTCTTCAGGCCATGCTCCGGATCCATTCCGAGGCCCACCGCGACGATCCCGAGCGGCTCACGTCGGACATCAACCGCCACATGTGCCGGGCCATGGAAGCGGAACGGTTCGCTTCTTTCTTTTACGGCGTCTTCGATAGCTCGACCCGGTCGCTCACCTACGTGAACGCCGGCCATAATCCCCCCATGCTGTTCAGGCCCGGATACGCGCGCCGCCACAGCGTGGGCGCGCAGGCCGCCACCTGGGAATCCGGGGCTCCCTGCGAGATCATCCGGTTGAATCCTACGGGGATGGTCCTGGGCGTCTTGGGCGACGCCGTCTACAGGCGCGAAACCATCGCCCTCGAACCGGGCGACCTGCTCGTGGTGTTCACGGACGGTGTGACGGAGGCCGTCAACGCGGGCGGGGACCAGTACGGCGAGGAGGCTCTTGGCGCCATGGTCACGAGCGTCTTGGATCGCAGCCCCGCGGCGATCCTGGATGCCATCGTCGAGGACGTAAGACGCCACGCGGGCGAAGCTCCCCAGGCCGATGACATCACCCTCATCGTCGCCGGAGTCAGCACCGGCTAGCGGGCGCTCCCCACCCCGGCGGGTGAAAAGCCTCTCTCCGCCTCTCCCTTCGTCTCTCCCTCGTTGCCCGCCCCCGCACCTTGGGGCACAATGACTTTCTTGTTTCGAGCCCCGGGAAATACACCGGAGGAGGGGGAATGAATCTTCTGCGCACCAAGCCCTTGTCCAAGCTCATGGCGGACACGCAGGAAGAAGGGCACCGGCTCAGGAAAGTCCTGACCGCGTGGGACCTCACGGCCATAGGCATCGGCTGCATCATCGGCGTGGGCATCTTCGTCCTGCCGGGCGTCCAGGCGGCCAGGAACGCGGGACCCGGCGTCATCCTCTCCTTTGCCATCGCGGCCCTGGCCTGCGCCTGCTCGGCCCTGTGCTACGCCGAGCTGGCGGCCATGATCCCCGTCTCGGGAAGCGCTTACACGTACGGGTACGCCACGCTCGGGGAGATCTTCGCCTGGGTCATCGGATGGGACTTGATCCTGGAGTACATGGTGGCCGCCGTCCTGGTCTCCACGGGATGGTCCTCCTACTTCGTGAACCTGCTCCAGGCGGGCATGGGCGTGACCGTCCCCCACCAGTTCGCCGCGTCCCCGTGGGACAAGGTCCCGGGCTTCTTCAACCTTCCAGCCGTGGCCATCGTAGCGGTCATCACCCTCCTCCTGGTGCGCGGCATCAAGGAGAGCTCCCGCGTCAACCTCTTCATCGTCATCCTGAAAGTGGCCGTCATCCTGTTCTTCATCGTGATCGCCGGACCCCACGTGGATACGTCTAAATGGCATCCGTTCATGCCCTTCGGCTTCAAGGGCGTGATGACCGCCGCGGCCATCGTGTTTCTGGCGTACGTGGGCTTCGACGCCGTCTCGACTACGGCGGAGGAAGCGGTCAATCCCCAGCGGGACATGCCCATCGGCATCATGGGTTCCCTGGTGGTGGCCACCGTGCTCTACGTGGCCGTGGCGGCCATCATGACGGGGATCGTGCCTTACGCCGAGCTGGGCGTCCCCGACCCCATCGCCCTCGTGCTCAACCAGCTCCAGATGCCGCGGGCCTCGGCCATCATCAGCGTGGGCGCCATGGCGGGGATCACGAGCGTTCTCCTTGTCCTCATGATGGGCCAGCCCCGCATCCTCTTCGCCATGTCCAGGGACGGCCTCCTGCCGCCCCTTCTCTCCCGCGTGCACCCTAAATTCAAGACGCCCTATCTCACGACCCTTCTCACGGGCTCCGTGGTGGCAGCCGCGGCGGCCCTCACGCCCATCGACGTCTCCTCCGAGCTGTGCTCCATCGGAACGCTCTTCGCCTTCATCATCGTGTGCGCGGGGGTCATCGTCCTCAGGTATTCCCGAAGCGGCCTCCAGCGACCCTTCCGGGTGCCGCTCTTCCCCTTCCTCCCCGCCATGGGGATTCTCCTCTGCGGATACCTCATGGTGAGTCTGCCCCAGTCGGCATGGTGGCGGTTCGCCATCTGGCTCGCGGTGGGACTCATGATTTACGGGCTTTACGGCTACAAGAGGAGCCTGCTTAACGGAACTCTTGGGAGTGAGGAGTGAGGAGGGGATTCCCGTCCCCTGCCCCCTCTACTTCAGCCCCAAATACTTGAACGCCATGATCGTGATGTCGTCCGACTGCTGGGCGTCCTCAGCGAAGGCGGCGACCTTCTCTCTGATGGATTTTACGAGTTTTTCGGCGTTCGCGCCCTGAAGCGTCCTCAGCTCGGCCTCCGCCCGTTCCTCACCGAAGAACCCTCCCCCCCGGTCCTCCGCCTCCGTCACGCCGTCCGTGTAGAGCACCAGCGCGTCGCCGGGGGCAAGCTGGAATTCGCCCGCTTTGTAGGGCATGTCGGGGATGGCCCCCACCACGATGCCGCCGATGAGAGGGATGCTCTCCAGGGCTCCGCCGGCCCGGAGCAGGTACGGCGGGTTGTGGCCGCCGTTGGTGAACCGGGCCTCTCCCGTGCGCAGATCGATGATGGTGCAGAAGAGGGTGACGAACATGTTCGTGTCCCCCTGGGAGGCCAGCTCGTTGTTCAGCCTGGCCAGCGCCGCCGCCGGGTCGGGCTCTTCCCTTAGAAACGCACGCAGGAAGCTCCGCGTGACGGCCATGAAGAGGGCCGCGGGAATTCCCTTGCCGGACACGTCGCCGATGATCACGCAAAGGTGGAACGGGTCCAGAAGCAAGAAATCGTAGAGGTCTCCGCCGATCTCTCTGGCCGGGTCCAGCACGGCGAAAATCTCAAAATCCTCCCGGCCCAGGAAAGGCGGGAAGGTTCTGGGAACCAGGCTCATCTGGATGTTGTGGGCGATCTGCAACTCGCGGGAGACCCGCTCTCTCGCCGCCGTCGTGGCTTGCAGATCCGCCATGTGCTTCTTGAGGTCGAGCCGCATGGCCTCGAAGGAGGAGGACAGGTGGACCACCTCGTCATCGCCGGTGGGTAGGGCCAGAGGCGTCTCCAGGTCGCCAGAAGCCAGCACCCTCGTGGCCGCGTCAAGCTCCTTGAGCGGCTTGGTGATGGAGCGGGAGATCCAGAGCACGAGGACAAGCAGGAGGAGGATTCCCATCAGGCCCAAGAAGAGCTGGGTCCGGCCCAGGGCGTTCACCTTGGCCGTGATGGCCTCCTTGTAAAACACCACCCCCAGGGACCATCCCGTGGAGGGAATGGGGCAGAAGGCGAGGTAGGAGTCCTTCCGCGTCGTGAAGCTCCGGAAAGGCACGAAGCCGGTCTCGCCGCGGACCATCCGCCGTCCCAACTCGCGCAGGGCGAGGTCGTCCCGCTCCTGGGCGAGGCTGAAGATGGACTCGTTCATAAGGAACTGGCGCGTGGGGTGGGCGATGAGGGTCCCGATTTTAGAGATGAGAAACGCGTAACCTTGCTCGCCCAGCGGGAGGGAGCTCAGCTCTTTGGAAAGCCACGCGAGGGACACGTCGCACGTGACCACCCCCATGAACCTGCCGTCCTTGAACCATACGGGCACCGAGTAGGTGGCCATGAGGATATCGCCCCCGCCCTTGTCGAAGTAGGGCTCGCTCCACACGGGCCGCTTGAGTTCCTTGGGCAGAAAGTACCAATCGTGCGTTCGGTAGGCGTACCCGCCCTCCGCCAGATTCTTGAGCACCACCTTGCCGGACCGCCTCATGGCGTAGTGCGCCAACCCCGGATCTTTCGGGCCGAAGACGCCCGGCTCGAAGGCCGCGGCTGAGCCGAACACCCCCGCGTTGGCCCCCACC
The DNA here is from genome assembly GCA_037445535.1 of Acidobacteriota bacterium. GTDB lineage: Bacteria > Acidobacteriota > UBA4820 > UBA4820 > DSQY01 > JAKAJA01. Next base: position 10,239 of record JBBIKI010000045.1, read on the forward strand.
ACGCGCGTGAGAAGGTCGTCCACCTCCGCCTGGCGAAGCGGCAAGGCGCTGACGGCCATGGCCAACCCCTCCGCGGTTTTGGCCACGGAGCGCTCCACCGCTTCGATGTGGTAGGCCGTGGCCGCCCCCAGGGCCCGTGCCTTGGCCTCGAGCTCATCCTTCAGGACGAGCCGGGAGCGGTGGGCTCCGTAGCCGGCGATGAGGCACAGGACGCCTCCCGATGCGGCGAGCACCAGCACCGTCATGCGAGCGCCGATGCTCAGCCTACGGAGCATCGGACGCCTCCGAGGGCCGGAAAACGCTCGGCGGCTCGGCGTGGTGGATGAGGCCCTGGCCCTTCAGGAGATCCACCGCGCGTGCGTAGTCGTCTCCCGACAGGTGGCCAAAGGTCCACGGGTCCCCGGGAGCTGGGAGGATGGACGGGAGGATGGTGGCCAGCATCCAGCGCATGTGCGCCTCGTTGGCGGGGACGTGCGACGACCTTGCGTAGCGCATCACGAGACGCAGCGCCCCCTCAGGATCCCGGGCGGCCTCCCGCCAGCCCTCCATGGTAGCCGCCGCCAGCGCCTCGCACTCCTGGCGGTGGGCCTTGAAGTACGGTTCGAGGCAGTACAGCCCGTCTTCTGGAAACCCGAAACCCAGGTCCCTCAGGGCGAACGCGGTGACCTCGCCGGAATCGACCCCCGCCTCATAGATCCGGTTCGCCTCGTTGTAGGACATGCCGCTGCACGCGTCCACGCCGCCCCGGAGGAAGAGGTTGACCGAATCATACTGCGGCACCCGCTGAACGTGCAGCCCCCGGGCACGGAAGAGCCCGTCAAAGGGAGCGTCCAAGGGCGAGCCCCAGAGGCTCACCCGCCGGCCCTCCAAGTCGCCGAGCCCGCCGATCCCCTTGTTCTTCCACGCCACGAGCATGAGGTTGGAGCGGTTCACGATCTGGGCCAGTTGGACCAGCGGCACCCCGTGGTCTCTGGCCACGAGGGCATCCGTAAGCCAGATCGTCCCCGCCTCGGCCTCACCCTCCCCGAGCAAGGCCGCGGGCGCGCGTCCCGGCCCGCCGGGGAGGAGGCTCACGTCCAAGCCCCGGGCACTGTAAAAGCCCTTGTCGAGGGCCACGTAATAGCCCGCGAATTGTGCCTGGTGAGCCCACTGCAAGATTAAGCGAATCGGAAGGGGCGCCCCAGGACCGGCCTTGGACGCCCCGGCTCCCGTCACGGTCGCGAGGAGCACGGCGATCAAGGCCGATGTGACAATGCGCCTCACCTTCCCCCCCCTCGCCCACGTTCGAGCTGCCTTCGAGGATAAGGCGATCTCGGGTGCGCCGTCAATGCCGGAGGGCCCCCGAGCGCGCGAAAGCCGGGAGCCACCTCCCGGCCCGCAGGTTCCGCGAGAACGGACCGTGTGGCTTACTTCACTCCGTTCTGGGTTTGGAGGTAGGTGGCGATGGCCTCGATCTGCTGGTTGTTGAGGCGGCCGTCAAAGCCGGGCATGGCGAGCCCGCGGCCCTGGTGGATGATCTTGACGAGCATGTCGCGATTCTGGCCGTAGGGCCATCCCGGCCGCTTGAGGGCTGGACCGATGCGGCCACCTTCCAGGTTCATGCCGTGGCAGGTGGCGCAGTTTTGCAGGTACAAGGATTTGGGGTCGGTGGCCGCCGCCCCCACGGGCAGGCGCCCATTTTGCGAGTAATCCACGGCGCTTTGTGGGTTCGCGTCCGAGGGGGCAGAATACTTGCCCCACCCGCCCACCGTGGGGGTCTTGCTCCAGAACAAAAACGCCATGGCGGCGGGGATTAAAACGGCGGCGCCGATGGCTAACCAGCGCCGCCCGGGGATGGACCTCTCGGTAGTCTGATCCGTCATTCAGCCGCTCCTCCAACCCCAAGTATAACCCGCACTCGTCCCCGCCTATGCCCGCATGCCAGAAACGTCATAGAAGATACGCCAGGCCCAGGCCGATCTGCGCGGCCATCATGAGGGCGTACATGTGGGTCCAGGAGGGATGGTTCTCCACCCTCGCCAGATCCTCGGGATCTCTCAGGATCAAGTAGACGACATAGGCCCCCCAGAGAGTGAGGCCCGCACCCAAGGCCACCAGGAGGAAGGGACTGCCCGTGAGAAGCGGTCTGCCTCCGGGCCCGGGAAGGACCACCCCTAGCGGGAGCAAGAGCCAGGGCAAGAGAAACGACGGGGCGATCATCCAGGCCGCCGCCCGCGGCCCGTGAACTACGGGGAGCGTGCGGCATCCCCCGAGCCGGTCTCCTTCCATGTCCGAGAAATCCTTGGTGGACGCCGCCCCCAGCAAAAAGAGGAAGAAGACCCCGCCCAGGTACCAGGGCTCCCAGGCTGCAGCGGAGGCCACGAAGGCCCACCCAGCCACTTTCAGCAGCTCCCCGCGCGCCAGGGCGATGGTGACATTGGCGGCCCAGCCTATGCGCTTGGTGCGCCCCAGGACGGGCGCCGAGTAGATGAACGTACAAAGGAGGCCACCGAGGAAGATCCAGAAGGCCGCATGGGCGGACCACGGCGCCAGGGTTCGGTCCAGCATGGTGCGGTCGTAGGGCGGCGGCACGACCCACCACACGGGCACGATGGAGATCACGTACAGGACCCAGGAGACCCAAAGAGCCTTTCTCACGGTGAGAGCCCCGGTGCACAAAGGCCGGCCCGGTTTGTTCACCCGGTCGATCTCCAGGTCGTAGACCTGATTGATCATGTTGGACGCGGCATTCATGAGGGAAGCGCAGAGGGAGCCCATGATGAGGGTCACCAGGAGGCCCGGCGTGAACCCGGTGTACGGGTTGTGCGCCGATCCCCAGGCGCAGGCCGACCCCGACAAGATGCCCAGGAGCGGCGGCAGGAGGGTGAAGGGGCGCGCGAGCTGGATCCACGGGCGGAGGCTCATTTGGCCAACCACAAGAAAACGAAAGCGTGAGCATCCGTAACAAGGGCGGCCAGGAGAAAGGGAAGGGCTCCCGCCAAGGCCCCGATGAAGAGGTGGACTACCTCCTTCGAAAACCAGCCCCGGGCCACCACCGCTTCATTCAACACCGATTCGAGAAAGAAGCAGGTGAGGCCCGCTCCCAGCATGGACAGCCCGAAAAGGGGCCACCACGCGGCGTAGGCATCCTGGCCGGTGGGGACACCGAAACGCGTCAGATCGGCTCCCAGAAAGAGGACATGAAATCTGGCGAGCGACGATCCCGCCAAACCGTTTTGCTGGACCACGCTCGCCGTGAAGAGGCCCGCGAACAGCACCAGCACCGCCGCGCCGGCCACGCTGCCCAGGAGGCTAACGCCCCCCGCCTCTCCCGCATGGGCGGGCCTTCGATTCCAGAGGAGCCAGGTCTTGCCCCCCGAGAGTTTCCCGATCTCCGAGGCCACCGTGTCGGCGCTGTATACCGCCAGGGCGGACACGAGGGCCGTGGGCGACACGAGGGAGAAGAGGGCCGGGATCAGCCCCTTGGAGAAGACCGAGCCGGCGCCTCGTCTTCCTCCGTCGCCCTCGGCGATGCCCCGCTCCGACTTTCGCCTCGCCCCCACGTAGGTGCTCCCGTTGGCGAGCAGGTAGAAGAGGAGGAGGAAGCCGTAGCCTTCCCACCCGCACCCCACGGCCACCAGGGTGCCCCAGAGGATACCTAGCCAAGCGGAGGCCGGCGTCACCCACCGGCGGCCCAGGGCCGTCAAGCCCAGAGCCATGTTCAGCGCCAGGAGCCCCCAGAGGCCAAGGGCGGGCCCCGAAAGAGGGCCGCCCGGTTGGTAGCGAGAAACGGTGAAAGCGCGGGACAGGAACCCGGCCCACTCGAACCGGGAGAAGAAGACAAGAACGATGCCCGCGCCGAGTGGCACCGTGATGTTGTCGTCCACCTGCCCCGGAAGCCCTTCCACGAGAGCCGCCACGAGGGCGGCGAGGCCGCACAGACAGAGGGTGTTCAGAAGGCCGGGGCCGGACATGCGGAGGTCGCCGTAGGCTACGAAGTAGGATACGGCCGCGGCCGCCCCTGACCCGAAGAGAACGAAGGCGGCGAACCCCGTCCACCGCTTGCGCCGGTTCCAAGGCAGGACGGGACCCCCCAGAAGAATGCCCGCCAGGGCCGCGAAGGCGTCGCCGTATGCCATGATCGCCCAAGCCGCGGCCGCAGCCCAAAGGACGTGAGGTCCGGGACCGCCGGACGCCGCCCGCACGGGATCCAGGTTCGGGCCGGGGCTTGGAAACGCAAGGCAGAGGACCAGAACGACCGCCGGATAGCCGATCATGCCCGAATACCCCAGGGCTTTCTCCTCGGGCCTGAGGAGCTTGCCGTACCCGTAATGGGGGAAGAGCCACAGGTTGTGGGCCAGGGCCGCCAAGGCGCACAGCGCCCCCTGCCACGGCGTGAGCCACCGAAGGGCTACGGCGAAGAGGCCCATGGCCATGTGGAGAGCCTTACGGGCGATTTCCCGCTTTACGTCAGGGGTCATGAGGGGAAGGACCGGGATGAGGAGAAGCCGGCATGCGGGGATGAGGGGGTGCCGCGATGAGGTGAGGAGGGGATGGCGAGATGGCGTGAAAGGGGACCGGAGCCTTCTACTGCCTCCGTCCAGTTCATCTGCCTCGCCGTCCTCCTTCTTTTCTCTTCCCTGATCGCCTGCTCACGCATCACTCGGTCACCTTCAGTACGTCCCCGTTCCGCCCATGAGATCGACCACGGTCCCCGCTCCTTTAAGGCTCACGAGGAAGCGGTACTGGGTATCCTTGAAGACGCCGATGGTACGCTTGCCCACGTCGAACCCGATGGAGAAACACGACCCGCGATACCAGAAGACGAGCCGCAGGTCTCGCCACTCCTTGTTCAGGAGGTCCCGGGCGATGAAGGGATTGAGGCTCACCTTGCCGTCGGCCAGGGTCCATCCTGCGTTGAGGCGAACCTCTTTGGAGGGCGGCGCCACGGAGGTGTTGGTGAACTGGCTCACGCCCAAGGTCTGGCTCTTGAGAAAGGCGAACCGGACGAAGTCCGAGTCGTCTTTGTTCTTGGGACGGTAGGTGACGCCGAGTGACTGGGAATCCAGGCTGTGGTCCAAGACGTTCCACCGAAGCCTCAGGTCGGCGCTCCATCGCGCCTCGGGCCAGGCCCTGACCAGCAGGTTGACGGGAGAGTTCTGGCTGAAGTGGGTGCCCTGCTGCGAGAGGGGTGCCTTGAAACTGTGGCTCTGGTAAAGATCAGCGTCGAGAACGAGCTGGCCTGTCTTGGTGTACACGCGGTTTCTCACGCCCGCCCGGATCGTGCTCTGGTCCAAGGACACCACGTCCACCTCGTCGTAGACGGGGAGGCGAGCGGCGCCCGCGTCCCGGGAGACGAAGTCGTAGGAGAAGTACGGTTCCAAGACGTGCTTGAGTCCGCCGTGGAACTTCCGGTAGAGGCGCGGGCCCGTGAGATCCAGGCTGGCCCGGGCGTAGGTCCGCCAGAGGCTCCCCCCGTCGTAGGCCTTGGTATCCAGGTCCTCGCTTTTGCCGTAGCCCGTGGCTCGCAGTTCGAAGCGGGGCGTGACATCGAGCCAAGGGACCGGGTGGAAGGGAAACTCGGCGTAGGGGTGCACGTCCACGCGCCCATAGGAGAGCGTGTGCTTGATGGAAGCGGGCACGGCCGTGTCGGCCCATTCCTTATGGAGGTAGGCCGCCGAGGTCTCGAACCCGGCGTAGAGTCCTCCCCACAGGGGCTGGAGGCTGGACCGGAGTTCCACCTTTGGCAGAGCGCTCTGGATGAGATCCTGGCCCTCCGTGAAATACTCGCGGCGCCGCTCGGCGTAGACGTCGAAGGCATAGGGGCCCCAGTTGCGGCCCAGGAAGATGCGTGAATCGGTCCCCGAGACGGTTCCCTTGGCGTAGTCGCGCTGGTAGTCGCGGGGGAAGTCGATGTCCGAGAGGAGATTTACGTCGGCCGCGAAGTACCACCCTTTCTGCATCTTTTGGAGATGGGTCCAGGTGAAGTCCCAGCGCTTGCGCTGATCGGTCTTCTGCTTGATGAAGTATCCGTGGAACCACCCGTAGTTGTCTTCCGCGAAGGCGTACCTCAACTCCTCGCCCAATCCCCATCCCATTTTCTCGTAGTAGTCCGCGTAGACCGTGTCGTCCCACCAATCCGCGGGCGCGATGAAGAGCGCGTTGCTCATGACGAAGCCCTTGGTCGTGGAACTGCCGATCTCTGGAATGAGCAGCCCCGTGCTCCGGTCCGGCTTGATGGGCCAGATGAGGTAGGGACTATAAAGGACGGGGGCATTCCGCACGCGAAAGCGCGGGTTCGTGAGAAAGGCGTAGTGGTTCACGTGGAACCGGCCGCGGCTCACGCGCATGCTCCATGGTGGCACGGCCGCGGAGCAGGCGGTGAAGGTCCCCTCCTCCACCTCGTACCAGTCGGGGCCGGTCTTGCGGATCACCGAACCGATCACCGTGAAATCCCCGTCCTGCTGCACCCCGTAGGCGTCCCGCATGTCTCCCGTCCCGGCGTTCATGTCGTAGTGCAGTTCCGTGCCTGACACAGTGAAGTCGTTCCAGTCCACGGAGACCTGCCCCGTGGCCCAGAGGGTGCCCTTGTCGCTGTCGTAGGTGAGGGAATCGGCGGTCAGGAACATGCCTTCGGACTGGAACCGCACGTTGCCCTCGGCCACGTAAACACCGGGGGAAAGGGTGGTGAGCGTATCAAAGGTCATGGTGTACTTGGGCGGCCCCGGCGCGGGAAGGGGCTTGGGAGCTGGTGTTTTTTTCCTTTTCTTTCCCTTGCCTTCTCGGGTGAAGGCCCCTCTCCCCGCTCCTTGCGGAGCCAGCACCGCTTCTTGCCCCGCCGACCCCTTGGGGTGCCACGGGATAGGCGTGAGCTGGGCCCCGGCCGAGACGCCCGCGAGGAGGGCCAGGAAGGCTGCGAGGAGCTTCACGCGAACCCCTTGAAGACTCTTACCCCGGCGTAGGAGACCACGTGTGTATCGTCCCCCGTCACCGCGCCGGAATGAGTGTAGTCCACCAGATCGGCCTTATGCGCGCCCAGGTCCCTGCACGCGAAGAGCGTGGCCACGGCCGGGGCGGCGCCGCACATGCTGATGCCCCGGTCGTGGACTTCGCGGTGGAGCCTGGCGGAGTCCACGCGGAGGATGGATTCGAGGGCGGCGCTATCTTTTTCGCGGGTGGTCTTCACGTCTTCGTAGTGGTTCATGTCGCTGGACACCACCATGGCCACCGATCCTTTTGATCCCGCCACGGCGTTGGCCATGGCCCGTCCCAGCCCCTCAAGCTCGCCCAGGGCACGGGTCCCCACGGCGATGGGGACGAAGGTGAACTCTCCCAGGAGGACCTGCAGGAAGGGAAGCTGAACCTCGATGGCGTGTTCGCGCTGGTGAGCGATGGGATCGTCTTCAAGGGCGGGAAACGCCTCCGCCAAGGCATGGGCGAGGTCCACGTCCACCTGGACGTCCCCGAGAGGCGTGCGCCATGACCCCGAACCGGCATAGGCGAGGCGGGCTCCAAGGCCCGTGTGGTTGGGGCAGAGAATGATGAGCGTCTTGGGAAGATCAGACGCGGCAAAGGTTTTCCCCGCCGTGGACCCGCTGTAGATATACCCCGCGTGAGGAACGAGGATGGCGGTGGGCGAGACAGGCTCCACGGTGCGGACAAGGAACCGTTCCACGGCGGTCCTGAGTTGTTCGCGGTGGCCAGGATAGAACGTGCCCGCCACGGCAGGCATCCTCACGGGCGCTGAACCTGCGGACATGGACCACCTCCCCCGGGGCCCCTTCCAGCCCTGCCTTTACCATACCACTGCAAGCCAAGAACCCTCAATGGGAAGTGAAAGGCGCTTCGCGCTGCCTGTGCGGGAAGGCGGCTAGAAGGTAAAAAGGCAGAGGGCGCCCGCGGCCGCCAGCGCGCCTAGGAGGGCCAGACTCATGATCCCCGTCTTACGGTCCGCGAAGCTCAAGGCGTAGATCCCCTTCACGACGTTGTTACTGGCCGCCGCGATGGTGATTCCCGCGGCCGCCACGTGCATGGTCGTTGAGGTGCCCGCGGTCTGGGTCAGGCCCATGATGAAAGGATCCACGTCCGTGACCCCCATGATGCCCGCCAAGGTGTAGACACCGGCTCGGCCCAGGTAGGTAACGACGAGGTTGGTGATCACCAGCATGGCCAGGAAAATCAGGGCGAAGAAGAAGGCCGCCTTCAACTCCAGGGGGTTCCGCGCTACCCACTCCCGATCGACCTTTTTGGACGTTTCATCGGGTATCCTCGACCACAGCCATCCCCCAAGAATAGCCGCCGCTGCGAGGAGGCCGAAGGGAATCCCCAAGGTCTCCAGGAGCTGGGGCTTAAACACGCCTACGAGGATGGCGAGCCGCACATACATGACACCGGAGGCCATGAGGATACCGCCGGAGAAGAGGTGGGGTTCCATCTCCCGTGAGGCGCGCTTGGCCAGGACGACGGTCGTTACCGTGGAGGAGTAAGCCCCGCCGAGGATGGCCGCAAGCAGGATGCCGCCCTTCTGCTTGGTCACGCGCTGGAGCAGATAGCTCCCGTAGGACACGGTGCTTACGGCCACCACCACGAGCCAGGTCTTGAAGGGGTTAAGGGCGAAAGGGGTGAAGGACTGGTCAGGCACCACCGGCAAGATGACGGCGCTGAGCAGGAGAAACTTCGTCAAGGTGACGACTTCCTCGGGCTCGATGCGGGTCGCCAGGTTCTCCAGCCACTCCTTCAGCTCCAGCAGGAGCATGCTCACGACCGCCAGGGTGGCACCGATCCAGACGTGCTCCTGTTGGACCAGCACGCCCAGCATGTAGGTGCCCAGCCCCGTGATCTCCGTGGTCATCCCCGCCCCGTCGGAAGTCCGGAGTTTGTGCCGGTAGGACAGGAGGAGGAAGGCCCCCACCACGGCCAGGCCCAGGCTCACGGCGAGAACGTCTTTCCCCGAGATGAGCGAGATGGCATAACCTAAAAGGCCTATGAGGGGGAATGTCCGCACCCCGCCGAAGGCGTAATGGGACCCGTGCGCCTTGCGCTCCTCCCGCTCCAGCCCAATGATGAACGAGAGAAAGAGCACGACAAGGATCTTCATGCCCTCTGGCGGCAACAGGTCCATGACGGACTTCAGCATGCCCACCTCCAGCGTGTCACCCCAAGCTTACGGCTTTAATGGAACCTTGTCACTGAGGGAAGGACTCGTCACGAACGATGATGCGGTGCTGGCGGGGAAGCACCTGCACCCGCAGGCGGACCAGCCCGCCCTCCTTGAGCGCCACCGCCCATTCTTTCGTGAGAAGCCCCGCGCCGTAGCGGCCCGGCCTGACCGCGAAGGCCAGGGTGTGCTCCCCAGGGGAAACCGCGAATTCTTCTCTCGCCTTGAATCCCTGCTTACCGAGACCGCCTGTGCTGGCGAATTCGCGAATCTGGCGTTCGATCCTGATCTTGCCATCTACCAAGATACCGAACCCTCCTGTGACGATGGGCCCGCTGATCTCGATGACGACTCTAGATTGTCCTGAACGGGTCGCATTTCCCTCCTGAATATTGGGAACGGCGGCGGCCCTTGAAGCGACGGCGGACCCTGCCAGCTCATTCTCCTTGGGCCTCCGGGACGGAGGAGATGGCTCCATGCGCGCGTGGCTGGCCGCAGGCGGCAGAATGGCCTGGCCTTGGCCCCCAACCCCTCGGGCGTCCGGTGTGTCCAAAGGCCCGGGGCCGGTCTGCTGCGAAGAACCCGCCGGGAGCGGGGCCGCACCCGGATGCGTTCTGGCTGGAGCCAGATCTCGGCCGGCGGCTTGAACGAGGGGTTTGTGCAGGTGCCGCGCGATTCTCGACGCCAGCCCGCCGGCTACAACGATGGCGAGAAGAACCAACGCTCCAACCACCATCCAAGTTAAGAAGGAGCCCTTGGGGGCCGGCGGAGGGACCACCGTGGGGAGGGCTTTCATGGGAGGAGCCTTGACGGTGGGCGCCTGCTGCGGAGGGACCGCGGCGGGCGCCGGGAGGCGCGAGGGGCCTGGCGCCGAGCCGAGGGGCCGCGTGGCCGAAGGATCTAGCGCCCCCATGGCCTCGTCGAGGGCCGCCACGAGATCGGCGCCCGTTGCGAACCTGTCTTCTCGGCGCTTGGCCAGGAGGCGGGCCAGAATGCGGGAGCTCTCGGGTGTCACGGACAGGCTCACGGGATCGGGCTCGGGATGGCCGTGCACGATCTGGTAGCAGATGGTTGAGACCGTGTCCCCTCGGAAGGGTCGTTGGCCGGCAAGCATCTGGTACATCACCACTCCGAGGGAGAAGAGGTCGCTCCGGCCGTCCAGGGGCTGTCCCATGACCTGTTCTGGGCTCATGAAATGAGGCGTACCCAAGACTTCCCCCGTCCGGGTCAGATCGCTGGATTCCAGGTGGGCCACACCGAAATCGGAGATGACGGCCCGGCCCTTGGCATCCAAAAGGATGTTGTCGGGCTTAATGTCGCGATGCACTACGCCGCAGCCGTGAGCGTAATCAAGCCCTGAGGCCACTTGCCGGAGGATGGGCAAGGCCTCCTCGGGAGAGAGGGCTCCCCGGGCCTTGAGACGCTGCCCAAGGCTTTGCCCTTCCACGAACTCCTGGGCCATGAAGGGAACTCCCCCATCTTCCCCTACGTCGTAAATGGTCACGATATTGGGATGGCTGAGGTTCCCCGCGGCCTTGGCTTCGTGGAAAAAGCGCTGGGCGAACTCGGTGCGCTGCTCCTCCGAAAACCCGGGGGGCAACGCCACCCGCTTCAGGGCAACAGTACGGCCAATGAGGGGGTCCCGGGCCTTGTAGACAATGCCCATGGCCCCCCGGCCCACCGTTTTCAGAACCTCATAACGCCCGATCTTCTCAGGAGCCTCGCCCATACCTCCGAGCATAGCCCCGGGCGGCGATCCGGTCAACATGGACACGGGTATTCAGGGCCGCATGAACCCGCGCGCCTGACGGCGCTCATGATGGCGGCAGTAGCAGGGCAATCAGGTGACCGGGGGAATCGGGGGATGATGATGGGGTCTCGGACCCGAACCGGGCCCCACGCATGTCTGTCTGTCTCTCTTCCTAACTTCCTAAACTTCCCGGCTTCCCAATATCCTCACGTTTTCCCTTCTTCGTACCCCTCCACGGCGAAGAGGACGGCTTGGTCGAAGAAGTGCACGATCTGCCGGTACAAGTTCAGGGCCTGGTACAGATTCACGGTGGAGTCGAAAACCCCCTGCTCCAGGGCGTGTTGCCATAGGACCGAGCGGGCGAGCTGGATGGCCTGGACGACCATGGCCAAGGACACGCCTTCCTTCCTGCGCCGCCGTCCCGTCTCCCGAAAATGCTCCGCGATGATGTCGTGGCGCGGCTGATCCAGGTAGGTTCCGATCTCCTCATAGGCTTGGCGTACGTGCTCCAGGAGCTGGCCCTCGGGAAGGCGAAGGTAGTCCGCCATGCCGTCTTCCTTATGAAGGCGTTCCAACCACCTGGCAGCCAGCTTGTCCGCGCCGCCCTCGATCATTCGAATGAGGTTGTTCATATCCACGGCCGCCTCCCGCCTCAGACTCTTCGAGCTTTGATCATGGCCACCACGTCTTCGTCCTCGGGGAACTCGCCGGTCTTCTTCTTCGAGTAGAGGAGCTCCCCGTCCACGGCCACTTCAAACACCCCCCCCGAGGAGCGGAGAAGCTCCACCCGAAGGCCCGTCTCGTTCTCAATCAATACCGCCAGACCGGCGGCCCTGGGGAAGTAGTTTCAGGTGCCGCAGTATTCAATGGTCACGCGCATGGTGGTCTCCCATCCCGGCCGATCGTTGGTGGTCGCTAGCCCCGGCGTCTCCTGGCTCTCGTTTTCCTTGAGTTCCTCAAGCCAGAGGCCAACGGCCAGCAGCGAGCAGCCGTGTCTATATCAAATGCCGATCCCGGGCCTCTTGTTCCAGCATGTCCTTGAAGTCCGGATGGGCGATCCCGATGAGGGATCTGGCGCGCTCCTGGAGGTTCTTGCCCCACAGGTTGGCCACGCCGAACTCGGTTACGACATAGTGCACGTCGGCCCTCGTGGTCACCACGCCCGAACCTTCCTTGAGCTTGGGAACGATGCGGCTCATGGTGCCCTTTTTGGCCGTGGCCGGGAGGGCGATGATGGGTTTCCCGCCCTTGCTGGCCGCGGCGCCCCGGATGAAGTCGAGCTGGCCCCCGAACCCGCTGTAGATGTAGGGTCCGATGGAGTCCGAGCAGACCTGGCCCGTAAGGTCCACTTCGAGGGCCGAATTGATGGCGATCATGTTGTCGTTCTGGGCGATGATGAAGGGGTCGTTGGTGTGGTCCACGGGATGGAGTTCAAAGAGCGGATTGTCGTGAACGAAATCGTAGAGGTTCCGTGTGCCCAGGATAAACGTGGAGACCACCTTGCCTGGATGGAGCGTCTTGCGGGTGCCCGTAATGATGCCCTGCTCCATGGCCCGCATGAGGCCGTCGCTGATCATCTCCGTGTGGATGCCCAGGTCGCGCTTTCCCTCCAGGAGGGCCAGGACCGCGTCGGGAATACCGCCGATGCCCATCTGGAGCGTGGCACCGTCCGGGATCATCTCGGCGATAGTGGCGCCGATCTTCTTCTCCACGTCCAAGGCCGCTTTCCCCGTCAGTTCCAGGAGGGGGAGGCTCGTTTCCACGATGCGGCTCGCCCTGGAAACGTGGATGAAGGAATCGCCCAGAACCCTCGGCATCTGGTCGTTCACCTGGACGATGAGGATCTTGGCCATTTCGGCCGCCGCCTTTTGGGCCATGATCTCCAGCCCCAGGCTCATGAATCCGTGGTCGTCTGGAGGGGAGCACTGGATCATGGCCACGTCCACGCGGCACGCCCCTGTCCTGATGGCCTTGGGAATCATATGCAGATGGATGGGGACGTACGCGGAGCGGCCATCGTTGACGGAGACCCTATCCGCGGGCCCTACGAAGAGCGAGTTGTGGTGGAACGCCTTCTCCATGCCCGGCTTGCTGAGGGGGTCCTCGCCCATGAGAAGGACGTGGGAGAGGTGCACGTTGTGCAGCTCACTGGCGCGTGCCGCCAAGGCCTCCATGAGAGGGAAGGGCGCCGCGGCGTTGCCGGAGATCCAGACCCAGTCGTCGGACTTGATACAGGACACGGCCTCCCCCGCCGTGCACAGTTTTGCCTTGTAATCGTCCATCCAGGCCATGGGTCAGCCCTCCCTCAGGAGCTTGCTCAAGTCGTCCGGGTCGTTCGTGATGTAGTGGCTTACAAGATGGCCCTCGTACGTGTAGCAGCCCCTCTGCAGGCGCGGCCAGAAGCGCATGGTGTCCTTGAGGCCTTTCTGCTGCATGCGCTTGAGGAAGGGGAGGAGGGCGTAGGTGAGAGCGTGGCTGCTGGTCCGGGCCACGTAGGAAGGGCAGTTGGGCACGGCGAAGTGGAGAACCCCCTCGCGGACAAAGACGCCCCCCGTGGGCCCCTGGAGCCGGGTGGTCTCCACGCAGCCGCCCTGGTCGAAGGAGAAGTCCAGGACGACGCTGCCCGGCCTCATCTTTTGAACCATGTCCAGCGTTACGACGATGGGAGCCACCTCGCCGGGCACCAGGACCGCGCCCACGAGGACATCGGCGAAGGCCGTGAATTTCTCTAGGTTTTCCTTGGTGGCGTGAGCCGTCACCACGCGCCCGTTGAAGTGCCGGTCAATGGACTCCAGCCTCGTCTGGGCGATGTCGAGCACGTAGACGCTGCATCCCATCCCCAGGAAACCCCGCGCGGCATGGTACCCGATGGTGCCTGCGCCAAGAATGACCACGTCAGCCGGAGGAATGCCAGGCGCCCCGCCCATGAGGATGCCGATGCCACCCGAGGTCGTTTCCAGCAGTCGCCCGGCGATTTGGGGGGCCATCTTGCCTGCGATTTCCGAGGAGACTTTGAGGATGGGGAGGGTCCCGTCGCGCTCCTGGATGATCTCGTAGCCTAAGGCGGTGATTTTCTGGCCTGCGATAAGGGCATGGAAGGCTTCCCCACGAACCGCCAGGTGCCAGAAGGCCATGACCCCAGTTCCAGGCTGGAGGATCTCCAGCTCCTGGGCGTTGGGGCGGCCGATCTTCACCACCATTTCGGAGCGCCCTAGCACTTCCTCGTGCGTGTAAACGACGGTGGCCCCGGCCTTGCGGTAGGCCTCGTCCAGGAACCCGGCGGGGGCGCCGGCTCCACTCTCCACGAGCACCTGGGCGCCTTCTTCCACCAGCTCACGGACCCCCGCGGGTGACATGGCGACCCGCTTCTCTTCGCAGTTGGGATGCCCCTCGCACTCTTTGGGAATACCAAACCACATGGTGCCCCCCTTTCCTGTCCTTCTCTCCTCGTCCCTGGGACCGAGGTGGCCCCAGGGCCATACTCCAGTCATGCAGGCCCGCCCACCGCCGAGACGTCCATGGACACGGTCCGGGCGCTCTCCCTGGGGCGGAGTTCACTTAAGTATATCATCAGTCCGATTCACCGGTAAGGCCTTGAGGACCAACCGGCTTGTGGTCCC
>JBBIKI010000046.1:0-24567 GCA_037445535.1 Acidobacteriota bacterium
CCCCGGCCCGGGCCATGATAGCCGCTCGGCCCGCGCTCCGGCAAGGGGGGGGGAGCGCAATCCGCTGTTGCGGGCGGACCAGACGGGGACGTATGTTGTCGCCGTGGAAGGCCAGCAGCGAACTCCTTTCGCGGTGGTCCTGGACGGATACAGTTCTTGGGTGGAGGAGGATCTCATGAGAGCTGCCCTGGTGTGTGCCCTTCTTGCCCTGGCCATCGGCTTGATGGCCGCGGCGCAAGGAGGAGGAGCCTATGGTGCCTTCGCCAATGCCCCCTATTCGAAGGCCTCCGACTTCGTTGACATGATGGCGGCCGGTACGTTTTACCAGGCGTCGCAGCACGTGGCCGAATGCGCCCGCGGGACCTTGTCCCGAGACGCTCTCGAAGCGAAGTGGCTAGACCTATTGGAGCGCTATGGCCAGTTTCAGGGCAGGGAAGTGACGGGAGCCGACTTGGAGGGAGATCAATGGCGTGTCCACGTTCTGTGCACCTTCGGCAAGGGCCGGATGGACGTCGTGGTGAGCTTCAGCACCTATCAAGACGAGGACCTGGTCACGGCGGTGTCCTTCGTGCACGTGAAGAACGGTGAATTGCGCTGAACCTGATTTGGCCTGGGGTGGGGGCATGAGCTGGCTTGATAATCCGCAAGTCAAGGTTGCGGTGTGGTGGGCGGGAGGCGGCCTCCTGTCCCTCATCGGTGTCGTGGTGCCCTTCCTGGCCATGGACGGAATGAACGGGGGCTTCGCGGTCTCCTGCCTGAGCGGATTCCTTTTGATCCTTTTCGGCGTGGGTGCCATGGTCTACGTCTACAGGGCCGTCGTGTTGAACCGGATCCTCTCCGGCGAGGACCTGGTGGCTCATTGGACCTACGGGCCGGAGGAATGGGCCACCTATGCCAAGGCCGAATACGAGCGGCAGAAGAGCTCCAAAACCATCCTGTTCTATGTCATCTCCGGCTTCGCCTTGTTCTTCGGTCTGATGTTCCTCGTATTTGCCCCGAAAGGAGGGTTCGCCGTGTTCCTTACCATGATGGGACTTATCGTGGTCATGGGAGTCACGGCGTTCCTCAGCGTGACCCTGACGGGGCGAAACTTGGCGGCGGGGGTTGGGGAAGCCTACATCGCACGCGCGGGGGTTTATCTCAATCGCACCCTGCATACCTGGACCATGATGGGCGCCACCCTGGACGGCGTCAGCCTCCTCCGCGGCAAATCGCTCCTTGTGGTGTTCGCCTACTCCTTTCCTTCAAAGAGCGGACGGCAGGGTGAAGACGTGCGCGTTCCCGTCCCCGCCGGCAAGGAGGAGGAGGCTCAACGTCTGGTGGCGTATTTCAACGAAGGGCGGCCCATGGAGACGCGGGGAGATGGAAAGTAAAAAGAAAGAGTGAAAAGTTGAAAACGAAAAGCCAAGCGCTGGTGGCCGAAGCTACCAGAGCCATCCCTTAGCTAAGAGGGCTTCCACACCCGCGCCATCCACCGCTTTGGAGAAGTAGAACCCCTGGCCGTAAGGGCAGTTCATAGCCTTGAGCGCGTTCACGTGATCCAGCGTTTCCACCCCTTCGGCCACCACGTCCATCTTCATGCCCAAGGCCATGTTGATGGTCGTCCTCACCAGCTCGCGGCTCTCCTCGCTGTGCAGCATGGTCTTGACGAACGATTGGTCCACCTTGATGGCGTCAATGGGATAGCGCCTGAGATTGGCCAGAGAGGAGTAGCCCGTGCCGAAGTCGTCCAGCACGAGCTTGATCTGCCGGGCCTTGAGCTGGGCCATCATTTCCTGGGCGTACTCGGCGTGAGAGAGGATGGCATTTTCGGTGACTTCCATCTTGAGCGTCTGCGGGTCAAGGCCGAACTCCTTGAGGAGGAGTTCCACGTGGCCGATGAGTTCGGGCCTTAGAAATTGGATGCCCGATAAATTCACGCTCATGGTGAGGGCGGGGCGCGCGTAGAATTTGGCCTGGAGTTCCTTGAGCCTCCTGCACGCCTCGCGCAGGACGAAGAGGCCGAGGGAGAAGATCAGGCCATTCTCCTCGGCGATGGGAATGAAATCTCCTGGGGGGACGAGCCCACGCTGGGGATGGGGCCAGCGGACGAGGGCCTCGAACCCCGTGATGTGTCCCGTGGCCAGGCTGACGACAGGCTGATAGTGGACGCGGAGGCCGTTGTCGTCCAGCGCCTTGCGCAGGTCCGTCTCCAGTTCGAGCACCTCCAGGGCGCGGGAGTGCATGGCTCCGTCGAAGAGGGCGTACCGCCCCCGGCCCCGCTCCTTGGCGTGGTACATGGCGGCGTCAGCGGCCCTCACCATGTCGTCGGGGCCGGAGGTGTGGCCGTCGTACAGGGCGATGCCGATACTCCCAGACGTGTACACGTCGCGGTCCTCGATGTGGAACGGCTCGGCCATGTGCTGGATGATGCGTTCGGCGAAGGCCGTGGCCTCGAGGTCGGTGTGAATCTCCTCCAGGAGGATGGCGAACTCGTCCCCGCCGAGCCGGGCTACCGTGTCCGAAGCGCGGACGCACTTGGTCACACGCCGGGCCACGTCCCGAAGGAGGCGGTCGCCCGCGAGGTGCCCCAGGCTGTCGTTGATGAGTTTGAACCGGTCCAGGTCCATGAACATGAGGGCGAACCGCTTCTCTTCGTTGCGCTGGGCCCGGTGGCACGCCTGGGCCAGGCGGTCCATGAAAAGGGCGCGGTTTGGGAGGTTCGTGAGGGCATCGTGGAGGGCGTCGTGGTGGAGCTGTGCCTCCACGGTTTTTCGAGGAGTGATGTCGGTCTGGGACCCCGCGAGCCGGTAGGCCTTTCCCGAGACGTCACGGACGGCCTGGCCCCGGCTGAGCATCCAGGCGTATCGGCCGTCTTTCATTCTCATGCGGTGTTCGTGTTCGAGATGGGGGGAAGACCCAGCCACGTGGGCCTTGATCTGGGTCTTGAACTCGGCCAGGTCATCGGGGTGGACCATGGAGAACCAGTCTTCAGGCCCGTCTCCCACCTCATCCTCGCCGTAGCCGAGCATGGTCTTCCAGCGGTGGGAAAAATGGATCCGGCCCGTGCGGAAATCCCAGTCCCAGAGACCGTCGTTGGCCCCGCGAAGTGACAGGGCAAACCGTTCGGCCCCTTCCAGGAGCTTTTCCTCCACCATCTTCTGGCGGGTCACGTCACTTCCCGTGGCGATGAAGTGAGTCACCACCCCCGCGGCGTTCCTGAGCGGGGTCACCGTCTTGTCCTCGTGGTAGAGCGTTCCGTCTTTCCTGCGGTTGATGACCACGGAGTGGTAGGAGTTCCCCGCCAGAAGGGTGTCCCAAAGCTTGGCATAGTAGGACCGGTCGTGTTTGCCGGACTTGAGGATGCGGGGCGTCCTGCCCACGGCCTCGTCCTTGGAATAGCCCGTGATCCGCTCGAAGGCGCTGTTGACATACTGGATGACGCCTTCCCGGTCCGTGAGGACCACCGTCTCGTCCACCTGTTCCATGGCCACCGAAAAGAGGCCGAGGGATTCTTCGATTTTGGTCCTGACGCTGATGTCACGTGTATGGAGGACAAGAAGACGGCTCTCGCCCTCGGTATTCACGGAGGAGATCCGGGTTTCCGCCGTGATCCAGCGCCCGTCCCCGCGCATGAACCTATAACGGACCTCGCCCGGCACGCCCGATTCACGGTGGCGCCAAAGGGTTTCCTGGAACAAGGTCACGTGGTCGGGGGCCACAAAAGAGAGGAATGCGTGGTCCACGAATTCTTGCACCGGGTAGCCCAGGACCTCGGCGGTGGCCGGGGTGGCGAAGACCACGACCCCTTCGCCGTTGAGGATGGCTGCCGCGTCGGGCGAGCACTCGGCGATGGTTCGGAAGTATTGGCTAAGGATCAAGTCGTCCATGTCGCGCTCCCCTTGGCCCGCTGGCTCATCCCATGGCCAGCGGCTTCGCCGGTGTTGGATCTAAGATGGCCTTGCTCCGGGAAAAGCAAAAAACATGCCCGTGTCAGGCACGGGAGCGGTTTAGACATACTTTGCATGGCGAGGAGGCTGGCGCATGCCTGTCTTCGAGCCGGCGGGCGGGCGGGCGCGGTGTAAAGCAAAGGTAACACCCGTGTCACCACATTCGAAGGCGCCTAGCAGGCTGCTGAGAGACTCCCGTAGGAGCGCCACGGACAAGGGTTGCGGCCTGCCAGGGGCAACCCGGGGGGACGGCGCGGCCCATGCGGATTTGTCAACAGCCTGTTAGGGCTTTCGCTCGGCGCTCCCCTTGATTTCGACTGGGGATGGGCATAATCTCTCGGCATGACGCTGGAACCCGCTGTGCCGTCCGTCCTTGAGGCCATTGATGCATCTCTGAAATACACGGGGCGCATCCTGTTCCGCGAGTTCGACTTCCAGAAGTGGCTGGCCATGGGGTTCTGCGCCTTCCTCGCCGGCCTCGGAGAGGGTGGAGGATTCGGGGGTGGAAACCCCTTCGGCCTGAGGCGGAAGGACGTGTTCCCTCCGGGGCTGGGGCCATGGGTATCGGATCACCTTCCCCTGGTCATCGGCCTGGGGACGGGAATCCTTCTCTTCGCCGTGGCGCTGGGCATCCTCCTCACATGGCTCGGCAGCCGCGGGCAGTTCATGTTTCTCGATGGCGTCGTCCACGATCGCGCGCGGGTGTCCGAACCCTGGCACCGGTACCGGCGGCTCGGCAACAGCCTCTTCGTGTTCCGTCTGTTGCTTGGACTCGCGGGTCTTGCGGTCGTTTTCGTGGTGGCGGGCGGGGCCCTTCTTCTGGCCTGGCCCGCCTTAGTGGCGCGGCAGTTCGATGCTCGCGCCGCGGTGGCGGCGGCGGGTGGCCTGTGCCTCCTCTTCCCCCTGGCCATCGTGTTGATCCTCGTCAAACTCCTCTTGCGCGACTTCGTGGTTCCCGTCATGGTGAAGCGCGATCTGACGGCCATGGAGGCCTTCAGAGTCTTTCGCGCCGAGATCCTTCGGGGGCGAGCCGGGGCCTTCGCGCGCTTTTACCTCATGACGTTCGTCATGGCCTTGGCGTCGGGCATCCTCATCGCGCTCCTGACGTGCCTCACGTGCTGCATCGCCGCCCTGCCTTACATCAGTTCGGTGGTTTTCCTTCCCGTGCTCGTCTTCTTCAGATGCACCTCTCTCTTCTTCCTGGGACAGATGGGCGGGGAGTGGCGGTTCCTGGACAACGGGGGCACAACCACCCCTCAGCCGCCCGGGGATCCCGAGGGCCCCGCGCCGCAAGGCCAAGGGGCGGCTCCCGAGAGTGTCGTGCCGCCGGCGACGCCAGAAATCGTACCTCCGTCCAAGCCGGTGGAGCCCCCCATTCAACCCTCCTGAGGGTGGCCGAGAACACGATTCCAAGCGGCCTCGGCTTTCGTTGTACGCGTGGCGCCACAGCTGTACTATCCGTGCGTCCCAATCGACAAGCATCGAGAAATGGCGGGCCCAGACGAAACCGGGCACCGCACCCAGAAAGGGCGTGGTGTCCAGTTTGATGTGGACATGGAAGCCGCGTTCCGGTATGGTAAAGCCCTGGTCCCGCGTTCGTGGGGCCAGTTGGGAGAGAGGACATGGACCCCATCGGGGTGGTGCCATCATCGAGGAGAGACCCATGAACAAGACGTGGCGTTGGATGTTGGGAGCGGGGCTTTTAATGGTGGGCTTGGGAGTCCTCGGCCTGGACGGATTGGCGGACGGTATCGTGACGGAGCTGCCTGCTTCCCCGTGGGCTACGGTTCTTGGCGAGCTCAAAAGCCTCAAGTTTGAACGGGCTCCCTACCACCTCCTGAAACGGAGCCGGGCTTACGATCACGACATCCTCATCGAAACGCCCATGGCACGAGTTGCGGCTTACGTTCAGGCCAGCAGGAAGGATCCCAAGGCCTTGGCGCCCGAAGCCGTGGCCAGAGCCTTCGACCCGTCGCGCCTCATCATCGAGACCAAGACCTTCAACCACGCCATCGAGCACTCCCAGGGCGTCCTTCTCGCTCTCAGGGTGGACGGCAAGGTACTCCAGCCCGTGAAGGACGATCTCATCTCCACCACGCTCAAGAGCGTGGGCTTCTATGCCGACCCCTTCTACGTGACCATCAAGCAGTTCATTTTCAGCATGGACGACATCCGTGGCGCCAAGGCCATGAACGTCATGATCATCGAACCGGACAATACGACCTACGAGCTGCCCGTGGATCTCAAGCGGCTAAAGTAGGAGCCGCCGGCATCCTGGAATTTGGGAGAGCGGGGGACGGAGCCGTCCGCCGCGTCTCGTGGTATTCTGTCGCGCAAGGAGGAACCATGGGCAAATCCAAGGAAGTGAAAAAGGACGTCAAGAAGAAACCCGCCAAGACCATGAAGGAAAAGAAGGCCGACAAGAAGGCCAAGAAGGCGGGCAAGGGCTCCATCACCCCAGCCTAAGACCTACCTAGGGGCGGGGCAGGGCGGAGGCAACGGTTCTCAGCGCCTGGCTGAAGGACCTGGTGGCGAAGGGGTCATAGGGCAGGACGCTCAGAGGGATGGTGCGTCCCCCCGCGTCTCTGAAAGCGCTCAGGCTCGTCTTGCGGCGCATGGTGACCCCCGCCAGGAAGGCAGAAGCAAGCAGGCACTGAGGGTCCAAGCCGAGTTCCGCGGCGGTTTGGGTGAGGGTGTCCGCGTGGCCCAGGAGGTAGCTCAGCTTCACCTGGGCGTCGGCCAGGGGCAGGTCCCCGCACGGAACCCCCCCCGCCTCCAGGAGCGCCAAGCCCGTTTCGTACTCGGCGTCGTAGGGTTCAAGCGGCACCTGAGAGGTGACGGCTACAAACGTGCCCGCGGCCACGCAGTCCCTGAGCGCGGGGAGGATGGAGTGGGGCGAATCCTTGGCCACGTTCGCGTTGCCCCCTCCATATCCGGCCACGATAGCTCCCGCGCCGCAGGCCGCGAACTGGGCTCTGTAGTCCTGGGTGGTGAAGAGGGGGTTGCAGAACACGGGCTTGACCGTGGGGTCGAAGCGTGTGTCCGCCTGGGCCGCGCCGATGGCCTGGATGGCTTCGGCCACGCGAGCCCATTCCTCGTAGGACATGTTGGATGAGTCCAGGGCCAAGAGGTCATGCTTGCTGGCCTTCTCGAAGGAGTCGCCGAGGGTCTCGGTGAGATATTTCCAGACGAAATCGCCCGTCGGCTTGAGCCCGCCGGGGTCATGCTCATCCCTCTCCGATTCGATGGTGCCTCCCGTGCGAATGAGGTGGAGGTGGCTCAGGCGCTGGCCAGGGTAAGGGATGTACACCCAATCCTTCCGCAAGGGACGCACCTCTCCCGACTCCGCGCTCGCGATGACCCTCCCCTCGAAGGCGTCCGCGTCCCACTTCCGGAACTTGGTGAGCCGGCCGGAGAAGACGGAGCGGCCGTTGTTGAAAACCGCAAACAATCGTGACGGCCTCAGCCGGTTGAGGAGATAGACGGCGGTCCGGAGGTTGCCCAGGGCGTCCGATTCGGTGAAATAGCCCCCCAGGGGGATCTGCGAGCCCGTCATGGCCACGTTCGATTTGAGGCCTCGAAGGGCATACCGGAGGTAGGCAAAACCCCACGCCATGGTGTCGGTGCCGTGGGTCACGAGGATGCCCGTATCGTTAACCACCCGGCCCCACCGGTGCAGTCCCTCCGCCAGGAGGGCGTGGAGGGCCGGAAGGGCGCCTTCCGCCATGAGGTCCTCCTTGAAGAGGATGCCGTCAGGAGGGATCTCTGGCGGTCCGAATGCCTCGCCCGCGTGTTCCGTGGGCAGGGCATCTCGGAGGAGCCGCGCTTCACCGGCGCGGCAGACGAGGATCACCGGAGTGGCCGAGAGGCGGCGTCTCAGATCCTGAAGCAAATCCAGGCCTTCGGCACCGCCAGGAGGCAGGGCCAAGTCCAGCACCACGGCGTCCGGTGTGATCTCATCGAGGAGCGCGCGGGCATCCCTGGCCGTTGGGGCAAACCGGAAATCCCAGAGGGGCCGCGCCTCGCCAAAGTGGGCCCGGATGTCCTTCTGACGGCCGGCCAGATCGCCATCAGCCACGAGAATGATAAAGGTGCGCGTCATGCTCTCGGCCCCCCAACCCTATCGCGCAGTATAGCATCGGTGAAATCTCGCGCGGCCTTGACGCCATCAGTCTTCGTCGCTACCCCACCGGACCGACCCATTCCCGAAGCGCGCTCGAAGCTCATCCAAAGTCCGGTTGAGGCGGCGGGTTCGTTCCTGATCCGGCCCATCGAAGAGCCCGTCCTGAAGGTACCGGCCTCCGCCGGGAACCAGGTTGAAGGCGGCCAGGCCCACGAGGCGCATGGGTTCGGTTAAGTCAAAGTCCGCCAGGAGGCTCGTGGCCACTCCGAGCAGGCCTGCTTCGGAGTCCGTGGGAGGCCTGAGAAGGGCCTGGCGCGTGCGGAGGTGAAAGGTGCTGGTCTTGAGCTTGACTCGCACGCCGCCCGCCAGAAGGCCCTCCTGCCGTAGGTGGCGCCCCACGCGGGCCGCGGCTTTCCGAAGATGGGGGAGGATGTCCTCCCGTCCCATGATGTCCTCCTCCAGCGTGGTTTCGGCTCCGATGCTCTTGGTTTCCCGCTCGGAGACTACCTCTCGTTCGTCGCGGCCCCAGGCCAAAGCCTGGAGGCGAGTTCCGATCTCACCCAGCAACTCCTCCAGGTTCCTCCTGTCCCTTCGGGCCACGTCGCCAATGGTTTCCAAGCCCGCCCGCTTCAGCACCTCGCTGGTCTTGGGTCCCACGCCCCACAGCCTCGTGACGGACATGGGCCACAAGAACGCCGTCTCCGTTCCCGGGAGTATCACGGTGAGGCCGTCGGGTTTTCGAAAATCGCTCGCCACTTTGGCCACGTACTTGCTGGCCGCTACCCCCACGGAGACCGTGAGGCCGCCTGTCGCCTTCCTGACCTCCTCCCGCAGGCGCCTTCCCATCTCCCCGGGAGGGCCGAAGATGCCTTCGGCGCCGGTCATATCAAGGAAAGCCTCGTCCAAACTCAGGGGCTCCACGAGAGGAGAGAATCGATGAAAGACCCCCAGGACCGTTCTCGAGACCTCTTGGTAGCGTGCGAAGTTCGGAGGGAGAACAACGGCGTGAGGGCACCGCCGGCGGGCCTGGGCCATGGGCATGGCGCTCCTGCACCCGAAGGGCCGTGCCTCGTAACTCGCGGTGCACACCACTCCCCTGCGTCCCGTCCCGCCCACCAGGAGCGGTTTGCCGAGGAGTTCCGGATGGTCGAGCTGCTCCACGGCGGCGAAGAAGGCATCCATATCCGCGTGCACGATGACCCGGGGCCATCGTGCGGGATCATCACTCATGGGGCAAGGGCACCTCACATCCGGATGACCACCTTGCCGAAGTGGGCGCCCGATTCAAGGTAGCGAAGGGCTTCGGGCGCTTCGGAGAAGGGGAAAACCCGGCCCACCACGGGCCTCAGTTGGTGAAGGGCAATGGCCCGGTTCATGGCCTCGAAGGTGTCCCTCGGGCCCACGAAGATGCCTTGGACGCGCGCGCCCTTCATGAAAATCGAGCGGACGTCTACCTGGGCCGCCATGCCCGACAACACGCCGATGGCGGAGATGGTCCCGCCGAGGGCCACGCAGCCCAGAGATGCAGCCAAAGTGCCCGCTCCGCCCACCTCGATGATGTGGTTGGCTCCCTGGCCCGCAGTCAACTCCTTCACTCGCTTGGACCAGTCGGGATCGGTCTTGTAGTTCACCGTCATATCGGCGCCCAAGCTCCGGGCGCGTTCGAGCTTCTCGTCGCTCGATGAGGTGAGGATGGTCCTGGCACCCGATAGTTTGGCGAATTGGAGGGCAAAGATCGAGACTCCGCCCGTTCCTTCGAGAAGAACCGTGTCACCCGCCTTCACGTGCCCCTTGGCGATGAGGGCGTTCCAGGCCGTGACGGCGGCGCAGGGAAGGGTAGCCGCCTCTTCATCGGAGAGGTGCGGGGGGGTCATCACGACACCCTGCTGATCCAGACAAATCCACTCGGAGAGCATGCCGTCCGAGGGGCCTCCCAGCGTGGACGACCGCGCCTCCGCGCTGGGCTCGCCCGCCAGCCAGCGCTGGGCGAAGATGCCCATGACGCGGTCGCCCTCCTTGGCGCGCGTGACGCCCGGGCCCACGGCGCGCACCGTGCCCGCTCCATCGGAAAGGGGTACCAGAGGGAGGGGCTGTTTGGGATTGTACTGGCCCTTCACGGTCATGAGGTCCCGGTAATTGAGGGATGCCGCCGCGACCTGAACCAGGACCTGCCCGGGACCCGGGGAGGGAACGGGGAGCTGGGTTTCTTTGAGGTGATCGATGCCGAAGCCGCCTTGGATCTGGAATAGGTTCATGGCGAATCTCCTTTCATGGCCAGGAGGTGCACGGCCCACAGACATTAAACGCGAGTTTATCGCTCCCACGCCCCGGATGCCACCAGGGGCGAGCGCATCCGGTCCCCTTGACGTTGCCGGCGCCCGGGTTCTATATTGAAAGCGCTCTAGTTGATTTGACTGGGCCCGGTTTGGCGGGAATCGAATGGTGATGAGTCTCGGGCCCGGGAACGCGGTGCTTCGCCGAGAAAGGCTGCCACTCATGCTGACTTTGCGCCTCACAGACCTATTGCTCGTGCTTCTCACGGCCTTCGCCTGCGCCGGAACCCTCTATGCCATCGCCCTCATGCGCCGCATGAACACCATGCTTGATGACTGGCGCCGCACCTCGGCCAAGCTCGACGCCGTGATCCCAGACATCAGAAAATTGTGCGCCACCAGCGAGGAGGCCATGCGTTCGGTCCGCCAATTCGCCGACAAGGGATCGGGCGTCGTGGAGGATGTGGCCGAGGTGACGGGGCAGCTTCGCGAGGTGGCGGAGGAGGGTCTCGCTAGGGTTCAGGGCATCATGGGGGCCCTGGACAACCTGGGCACGGTGGTGGGCGGTTTCAAGGCGGGACTCGCGGCAGCCAAGGCCGTTCTGGCAAAAGACGACTGTAACACCGGTGATAACGCGGATAAGGAGACGTGCGATGAAGAAGGAAACGTCTAATGTTCTGGTAGCATTCCTCGTTGGCGCTGTGGCCGGTGGCGTGGCGGCCCTCCTTCTCGCTCCAGCTTCGGGCGCGGAAACGCGGCAGAAGCTTGCAGAAGGCCTCAGGAAGGCAAAAGACAAAGCTTTGGACGGCCTGGAACATGCCAAGGATTATGCGGGCACCCAAAAGGAGGCCATCAAGGAAGCCTATCACGAGGGCAAGGAAGCCTATCAGCGCACCGTGAAGAAGGGCCACGAGGCCGAAGTTTAAAACCTGATCGGACGGACATTCAGCTCAAAGGGCGGGCCCGCGGGCCCGCCCTTTCCGTGAGGACGAGGCCCTTCTTCTTGCGCGGGCCGCCGCCGAGGGGTATGGTGTCCGGCGGCGCGCCGCATGAGTGAGCCGCGAGGGGGACGGCCGTGAAAGCACCGCTGACCCAAAGGCACATCGCAGGTTTCTGGTGGCCCCTGGCCATGACCTGGCTCATGATGTCCGTAGAGGGGCCTTTCGTGGCCGCCGTCATCGCCAGGCTCCCGGAAGCTACGTTCAACCTGGCCGCCTACGGGGTGGCTTTCGCCTTCGCCATGCTCCTGGAATCGCCCATCATTCTCATCATGAGCGCCTCCACGGCCCTCGTAGCAGACCGCCTCTCCCTCCGAAGGCTGCGCACCTTCACCTATGCCCTCAACGGGGCCATCACGGCCGTCATGGCGCTCATCGTATTCACGCCGGTCTTCCAGATGCTCGCCGAGGGGCTCATCGGCCTTCCTCCAGAGGTTTCCGCGCTCACGCATCGCGCCGCGGCTCTGCTCCTGCCGTGGCCGGCGGCCATAGGCTACCGCCGGTTCTACCAGGGGATCCTCATCAGGAGCGGCCTCACGAGGCGGGTCGCCTACGGGACGGTCGTGCGCCTCTCCTCCATGACGGCCACGGCGTTGACGGCGGCGTTCCTCTTCCATGCAGGGGGTGCGGTGGTGGGCGCTTTGGCCCTCTCGGCGGGCGTGGTCATGGAGGCGGCGGCCAGCCGGATATGGGCCCTGGGCGCCGTGCGGCGGCTGCGGGCTACGGAGCCGGCTCCCGGCCGGGAGGCGCCGGGAACGGCGGGGGAGCCCATGAGCTATGGGTTTATCTGGCGTTTCTACTATCCGCTCGCGCTCACGTCCATCCTGGCCCTCGGCGTGAATCCCGTGGTGACGTTCTTCCTGGGGCAAAGCCGGATGGCGCTTGAATCTCTCGCGGTCATGCCCGTGGTGAACGCCCTGGTGTTTCTCTTCGGAAGCGTGGGATTGGCCTTTCAGGAGGTGGCCATCGCCCTTCTGGGGCGCGAAAGGGAGGGGTACGGCGCCCTGCGCCGCTTCGCGGGATCGCTCTCTCTGGGAGCCGCGGGAGGCCTGGCCGCCGTGGCCTTCTCTCCGGCCCTCGGCTTCTGGCTTGAAGGTGTCTCCGGCCTCACGCCAGCCCTTGCCAGGGTGGCCGTTCTTCCCATCAGGGTGCTTTCGCTCATGCCGGCGCTGGCGGTGGTCATCTGCTTCCAGCGGGCCATGTGCGTGGCGGCCAAGGATACGGCGCCTCTTACGCGGGCCACGGCTCTAGAAGTGGCCGGGATCGTCGTCGGTCTGATCCTCGGCATCAAGGGCTTGAACGCTATTGGGGCCACGGCCGCGGCCTGCTCTTTCCTCTTCGGCCGGCTCGTTGGCATCGGCTATCTGGCCGTAAAAAGTGAAAAGCGAGAAGGAAACAAAACACTGCGAACCGGTGGCTTGGAGCCGCCGGTTCGCTTACTCCGGTAGCTCAAACCATTACGCCTGAGACCTGACGCCGGGCGCCATCCTCATTCGTGGTGGTGGCCGCCCTCGCCGTGCACGTGCCCGTGCGCGAGTTCCTCGGGGGTGGCCGGACGCACGTCCACGACGGTGATGTCGAAGGTCAGGGTCTTGCCCGCCAGGGGATGGTTGCCATCGAGGGTCACTCCCTCCGCGTCCACGGCCACGACGTTGTATTCGTAAGTATCTCCGTCCTCGTCTCGGGCTTCCAGGAGTTGCCCAACCTCGACCTCGAACTCGAAGGAGTCCTTGGGTTCGGTAAAGATGAGCTCGGGGTCCGATTCGCCGTAGCCCTCGGCGGGAGGGATCACCACCCGGTCCTTGTGGCCTTGGGGCTTGCCGTCCAAGGCCGCTTCGAGACCGGGAATGATTTGGCCGTGGCCGTGGAGGTAGACCAAGGGCTCGGCACCGTCGCTCGTGTCGATGAGTTCGCCCTGCTCGTCCGTGAGACGGTAGTCGATGGACACGACGTGATCCCGTCCGATGATCGCCCGTTCTGTCATGGATTCCTCCCGGTTTGGGAGCTGAAGTGGATGAGGCGCCGGACAGGCCCGTTGCCATGGCCAGCCCACATAAGGTAGCGCGTTTCCAGAGGAAAGTCACCCCCAGGCGCGCCGGATTCCGTAGTTCATCTGGGACGGCCGCCGGTTTGGAGATGGCTTCGGTTATACTTACGTCATGGGAGGAGCGAAGCGTTCACTAGGACAGCATTTTCTCGTCTCCGAAACGGTGGTGAGGCGGATCCTCGAACCCTGCCATTTCATGGCCTCCCAGGCTCGGGGAATCGTGGAGGTTGGGCCCGGCCGGGGCGCCTTGACGGACGGCTTGGCGGCATTGGGCAAACCGCTGTGGTTGGTGGAGCTCGACGATGCCCTCGCGGCGGATCTGGCGCGGCGCTTTCCCGGAGCTCGCCTGTCGGCAGCCGATGCCCGAACCTTCGATTGGCACCAATTGCGGAGGATTAGCGGGCTCTTCCCCTGGTTCCTGGCGGGCAATCTTCCTTACAACGCGGGTACCGAAATTCTGAGGCAGGCCCTCGCGAGCAGGGAGACCCTCGTTGGAATAGTCGTCATGCTTCAACGGGAGGTGGCGGAAAAATTCTGCGCCAGGCAGGGAGAGGACGGATACGGGCCCCTCGCCGCGTGGACCGAGCCCTGGTGGGATCGCCGGATACTCTTCAACGTTCCACCCGGAGCCTTCGCTCCGCCTCCGAAAATTCTCAGCGCGGTCTGTGCCTTCCAGGCGCGCTCCGTGCCGAGACTTCCTTCAGCCTCCGTATGGTCCTATTGGGACTTTCTTCAACGGGTCTTTCGGCATCCCAGAAAGACCCTTGCCTCCAACCTGGGTGAGGGCGAAGCTGACAAGAGAGAACTATGGGCCGCCGCTCTTGGCCGTCTCGGACATCCTCCCTCCGTTCGGCCCGCCCAGGTTAGCCCAGAGGATTACGCCCGGCTCTATGCCTTTGAAGGACGCAGCTAGAAGCCTGCTAGACACTCTCGGGTGACGGCTGGTCTGGCGGGAGCGAGCGGGTGTGCCGGAGGGCGAGAAGAGAGGTAGAGGCCAGGACCACTACGGCGCCCACGGCCTGAGGCGCGTAGAGGCGCTCCCCGAGGAGAACCACGGCGAGGGCCGAGCCCACCACGGGTATGATGTTGGTAAAGGCCGACACGATGGACGCCTTCACCTTGCCCAGGGCGTAATTCAAGAGCCAGTACGCCAGAAACGAACAGCCCACTCCCAGGTAGAGCAAGGAGGCCCAGCTTCGAGGGCCCGGAGCCCGCAAGGGCAGCGCGACCCAGTCCCAACAGGCGAAGGGAAGGTACATGAGGGCCGCGTAGAGGGACTGGAGCCGCGTGACCGCCACGGCGTTGTAACTGGCCATGACACGCCGGGCCATGACGGTATAGAGGGAGGCAGCAAGGGCGGCGCCCAGGATGAGCAGGTTCCCCTCCATGGTCCCGCCGAAGGGCCGTCCCGCCCCTCCTCCCGCCGCCACCAGCAGGGCGATGCCGCCGAGCGACAAGAGGATGAGGCCCACTTCAAGCGGAACCACCGGAACCCTGAGCCAAAGGGCTTCCAGGACGAGGACGAAGAGGGGAATGGTGGAAATCAGGATGGAGGCGGTGGAGGCGAGGGTCCGCTGGATGCCGGCCGCCTCCAGGAAGAAGTAGGCCCCGGGTTCGAAGAGCGACATGAGGAAGATGGCCGTGTAGCCGTTTTTGTCCAGCTTGGACGCGCCCAGCCACGGAGAGAGGCTGTAGAACAGGACGGCGGCCAGGCTGAAACGTAGGAAGATGAGTTGGGCGGGCGTAAAGCCGGCGAGGGCGATCTTCGTGCCCACGAAGGAGGCGCCAAAGAGGAGAGACATGCCGGTCATGGCCCAGCCCGCGCGGGCTCGGTCGGACGTCATGGGGTTTGAGTCAAGGCACGCAGGAGAACCGACAGCTTCCGGATGCGCTCCCGCCGCTGGTCCGGAGAGAGGGCGTGCCCCGCGTACCGAATGGGGTCCTGGAGCCCCGCCTGCTCGAAGCCCCGCAGGCGAAGGGCGCAGGAATCGCACACGCCACAGGCCAGGTCGTTCCTGCTGTAACAGGACCATGTGAGGTCCAGGGGCAGCCCCATGCCGGCGGCGAGGCCGACGATCTGCGCCTTGGTCAGGTTGACGAGGGGGGCCATGACCTGCATAGAGCATCCCGCCTTCGTCCCCTCCGCCACAAGCCGGTTGAAGGTTTCCACGAAGGCTGGGCGGCAGTCGGGATACCCGGACGAATCTTGGGAGACCGCTCCGTAGTAGACGCGCCGCGCCCCGAGGACCTCGGCCCACCCCACGGCCATGCTCAGGAGCACGGCGTTCCGGAAGGGCACGTAGGTGACGGGCACGGAGGTTGACGCGAGGTCGGCGGCGGGGACGTCGATGGACGCCGACGTGAGGGCCGACCCCCCCGCCAGGGTGAAGAAGTTGGTGTGCACCGTCAGCCGCCGCTCCGCGGGAACGCCGAAATACTCCGCGATGCGAGCGAAGGCGCGCGCCTCGGCCTCCTCCGTACGCTGTCCATAGTTGAAATGGATCAAGGCCAGATCGAACCCGTCCTGGCGCGCTATCCCCGCGGCCGTGAGCGAATCCATGCCGCCGCTCAGGAGGACGACGGCGAGAGGCAGTGTCGAGTTCTGGAGAGTGGGAGTTGAGTCTGAAGCCGTCTCACCCATAGCGCCGCCTGACCCCCCATCTGCTTTCAACCTTAACTCAAAACCGCCAATTCATAGCTCACAACTCATCACCAACGGCCCCTTTACTTCCCCCGCGCCTCTCCCCAAAGGATCTTGTGGAGCTGGATCTGCACCCGCGCTTCAAGGCGGTCTTCGAGGACCCACGCCGCGAGATCCTTGGGATCGAGCTCGCCCCAGACGGGGGAGAGGACCACGGAGGGCGGGCCAGGCAGGCCATGGAGGGCCATGAAGTCCCTGGCGAAGAGATAGTCGTCGCGGTGGCGGCAGACGAACTTGAGCACGTCTTTCTTGTCCATCTGGCCCAAGAGGCAGGGCTGGAAAGTCTCTCCAGCACCGCTTCCATGGGTCTTCACGTCCACCACCTTCAGCACTCGCCTGGGGAGGGCCGCGAGCTCGTACGTACCGTTCGTTTCCACCGAGACCAAATGTCCCAGGCGCAGGAGAGACCGGCAGAGGGCCAGGGTGTCCCGCTGGGCCAAGGGCTCACCGCCCGTGACCAAAACCCGCCTGATACGCTGGGCCGATACTTCCTCCACCACGTCCCGCAGGAGCCTGCGGCGGCCTTGAAAAAAGGCGAAGGCGCTGTCGCAATAGGTGCACCGCAGATTGCACCCCGTGAGCCGCACCAGGACCGTAGGGTAACCCTGTTCCGGCCCCTCCCCCTGAAGAGAAATGTAGACCTCGTTCACCAGGAGCGTGGGCTCCGCCAACGTGCGTGCAAGGTACCGGTGCGAACCCGTGAGGGGCTGGGGGGTTGGCTCTCGCCTCGCGGCGCCCCCGTGGGAAGTGCGAGCCATCAGGACCCCACGAAGTAAGAGGCCACGGAGCTCTCCGTCTCGAAGACGTTCACCCTGTGGAGAGGGACCGACTTGGAGACCTCGTCGTAGATATAGCGGGCGATGTTCTCCGCCGTGGGGTTGAGCTTCGTGAAGGGTTCCACTTCGTTGAGATACTCGTGATCCAGCCGCCCCAGCACCTGGTCCGTGAGATCCTTGAGCTTGCGGAAATCCATTACCATGCCCAGGCCGTCCAGGACGGTGCTCCTGGCGATCACCTCCACCTTCCAGTTATGGCCGTGCAGCCGTTCGCAGTTGCCCGGGTAGTCTTCCACCCGGTGGGCCGCCGCGAAATCTCGCGTGATCTTGATCTCGAACATCCGGTCTCCTAGGGCGCCTCCGTCCGGAAGCAAGGGGCCATCCTAGCCCAACCAAGGGCAGGTTCCAACAAGGGTGAAGTTGAGAGAACTCTTTCAGGTCTCGGACGCACCCGTTCCGGGACTCGCCGCCATGAAGGCGCGCCAGCCGTCACCAGGGTTTCTCGACAGGGCGCCGATGACGGCCACGGACGCGAAGCCGCGGACCCAGAGATGCGGGGCGTTGCTGGGGGTGATCCCCCCGATGGCCACGAGGGGAAAGGGTGAACGGGCGATGGCGGCTTCTTGAATGCCGGGGGTGACCACGTCATCGGGGTTCGCCTTGCTGGCCGTAGGAAACACGGGGCCCAAGGCCAGGTAGTCCACGGGCTCGTCCAGGGCCTCTTCCACCTGGCGGAGGCTGTGGGTAGATAGACCGATGATTTTGCCGGCTCCCAAGAGTTGGCGGGTCTCGGCGGGCGCCATGTCGTCCTGTCCAAGATGGACGCCGTCCGCGTCCGCCAGAAGGCACAGGTCCACCCGGTCGTCCACGAGTATCTTACAGGCGCGGGAGTGGCAGAGCGCCAAGAGTGCCTCCAGATCGGCGAGCCGTTCCCGGTCCGGGCCGGATTTGCGCCGGTACTGTAGCAAGCGGCACCCCGCTTCAAGAATCGCGCCCGCCCATGACAGGAGCGCTTCGCCGCGAAGGCCGTCCGGCGTGATAGGGTAAAGGGGAGGAAGGATCAAGGCCATGGCAGTCTTGAGGAACGGGTGACGGGATGAACACGCGGCCGGGTTATCAGGCGATCTGGTGAGGTGGTGATCGCGTCACGCTCTCTTCTATTCAATGCGTAATCCGTAATTCTACGAGCCCCTACGCCAAGTACCTCTCCATGAACTTGGTGGAGAGGTTTCCGGCCTTGAAATCCTCGTCGTCCATGATGCGCAGATGCATGGGGATGTTTGTCTTGATCCCCTCCACCACGAAGGATTCCAGGGAGCGCTTCATGCGCATGATGCAGTCGGCCCTCGTGTGGCCCCGGACGATGAGCTTGGCGATGAGGGAGTCGTAGTGCGGGGAAACGAAGTAGCCCGCGTAGGCCGCCGTATCCACGCGGACGCCGGGCCCTCCAGGAATGCTGAAGGTGGTAATCTTCCCCGGCGATGGCGTGAACCGAATGGGGTCCTCGGCGTTGATGCGGCACTCCATGGAATGGCCGGCGATCTTGAGGTCCTTCTGCTTGAAGGTCATCTTTTCGCCCGCGGCGGCCATGATTTGGGCCTTCACCAGATCGATGTTGGTGACGTTTTCGGTGACGGGGTGCTCCACCTGGATCCGGGTGTTCATTTCCATGAAGTAGAACTTCCCCTTGTCGTAGAGGAACTCCATGGTGCCTGCGGTGAAGTAATTCACGGCCGCCGCGCCCTTCACCGCCGTGTGGCCCAGCTCGCTGCGCTGCATGGCACTGAGGGCCGGGCTCGGGGCCTCCTCGATGAGCTTCTGGTGCCGCCGCTGAATCGAGCATTCGCGCTCGAAGAGGTGGATGACATTGCCGAATTTGTCTCCGAGGATCTGAACCTCGATGTGCCGGGGTTCCTCCAGGTACTTCTCGAGGTAGAGGTCGCCGTTGCCAAAAGCGGAGGTGGCTTCCGCGCCCGCCATTTGGAAGGCCATCTCCAAATCGCTCTCGGACCTCACGACCCGCATGCCCTTGCCACCGCCACCCGCGCTGGCCTTCAAGATCACGGGGTAGCCCATGCCCGCCGCCAGGGACTTGGCCTCGGACGCCGTGGCCACGGGGCCGTCCGAGCCCGGGAGGACGGGGACGCGGGCGGCCTTCATGGTGCGTTTGGCCTCGGCCTTGTTCCCCATGAGGGCGATGGTCTGGGGGCTGGGGCCGATGAACGCGATGTTGCATGCTTCGCACACCTGGGCGAACTCCGCCGATTCGGAGAGGAAGCCGTAGCCGGGGTGAATGGCGTCAGCGTTGCTGATTTCGGCGGCGGCGATGAGGTTGGTGATTTTCAGGTAGGAGTCGCGGCTCGGCGCCGGCCCGATGCAGATGTTCTCGTCGGCGAATCGCACGTGGAGCGAATCGATGTCCACGTCCGAGTGGACGGCCACGGTTTTGATGCCCAATTCCTTGCAGGCCCAGATGATTCTCAGGGCGATCTCGCCCCGGTTGGCGATGAGGATCTTGCGGAACATGGACCTCAACCCGCGGGATCGATGTGCATGAGGACTTCGCCGTATTCCACCGGCTGGGCGTTCTCCGTGAGAACCTCCACGATGACCCCGTCCGACTCGCACTCGATCTCGTTCATGAGCTTCATGGCCTCGATGATGCAGAGGGTCTGGCCCTTGCGCACCCGGTCGCCAACCTTGACGAAGGGCTCCGCGCCGGGGGCGGGGGAGCGGTAGAAGGTGCCCACCATGGGGCTCTTGACCTCCACCTCGCTCGCTGCTCTAACGCGGCTCGCTGAGGGAGCCACCTCTCCCGCAGGCGCGTTGGGCGAGGAGACCGGCGGTGGGGGCGCGTAGTCCTGGGGCGTGCCCGGTGCCGCCAGGGCCTGCCCGCCGGATGGGATCATGACAAATTGGGGAGAGGGCGCCGGGGCCGGCGCGGGGCACCTGGAGAGCCGTATTTTCGTGCCCTCCGTTTCAAGCTCCAGCTCGCTCAGATTGCTCTTTTCGAGCATGGCGATGAGCTTTTGAATGTCCTGGAGGTTCATGGATTCCCCTCTGGTCTTGGTTTTTTCGGCCATTCGCTTACCGCCTCGACCCATCAAGTATACACCAGAATGTTTTCCTGCCAAGAGTGCCTGCTAGGTCCCATGTGGGTCTGTTGGGGTTCGCGGCGGCAGGGCGCCTCCCGAGAGCACTTTGAGAAGGGCGTTCTCATCCAGGATGGCGACGCCCAATTTCCGGGCCGCCTCCAGCTTGGAGCCCGCCTCCGCTCCCGCCACCACGTAGGAGGTGGCCCGGCTGACGGCGCCCGCCACGCGGGCACCCAGGGCCTCCAGGCCGGCCTTCGCTTTGGGCCGGGGCATGCTGGCCAACGTCCCCGTGAGGACAAAGGTCAATCCGGCCAGGGGAAGGTGGCCGGAGGAGCGTTGGGGCGCCTCGAAGGTGAGGCCCGCCTTCCGAAGGCGTTCCACCATGGCGCGATTTTCGGGCACGTCAAAGAAGGCCCGGACCTCGGCGGCGACCTTCGGCCCCACGCCGTCCACTTCCTGGAGAGACTCCTCGGAGGCGCCCAGGAGGCTGTCCAGGGTGCGAAACCGGGAGGCGATGGCCCTGGCGGTCTCCTCTCCCACCTGGCGGATGCCCAAGGCATAAAGAACCCGCACGTAGGGGCGAGACCGGCTGGCGGCGAGCTGGGCCAGCAGGTTCGCGGCCGATTTGTCTCCCATGCGCGGCAGAGCCGCGAGGGACGGGGCGGACAGGCCATAGAGGTCGGGCAGGCTGGCAAGCATGCGCCGTTCCACCAGGGTATCCACGAGGACTCTGCCCAGCCCCCCGATGTCCATGGCGTCCCGGGACGCGAAGTGGCGCAGGCCTTCCTTGAGCTGGGCCTTGCATGACCGGTTGGCGCATCTCAGGATGGCCTCGCCTTCGGGTTTATGAACGGGGCCGCCGCATACGGGGCATGAGGCCGGGAATTGGAAAGGCACGGCCACCACGGGGCGCCGTCCAAGCTCGACCCGGACCACGTAGGGGATGACACCTCCGGCCCGCTCCAGGAGGACCGTGTCGCCCACCCGCACGTCCTTGCGCCGCACCTCGTCCTCGTTGTGGAGGGAGGCGCTGGAGATGGTCACGCCAGCCACCTTCACGGGGACCAGCTTGGCCACGGGCGTCAGGGCCCCCGTTCGTCCCACCTGGATCTCGATGGCTTCCACCTGCGTTTGGGCCTGTTCCGCCGGGAACTTGAAGGCCACCGCCCACCGGGGGGACTTGGCCGTAGTTCCCGCCTGCTCCTGCATGGCCACGGGGGCAAGTTTGATGACCACCCCGTCGGCGTCGTAGGGGAGGTCGTGGCGTCTCTCCGTCCACTCGCGGCAGTAGGCCTGCACCTCTTGAAGGCCTCGGCAACGCCTGTGGCGCGGGTCCACCGCGAAGCCCCAGGCGGAGAGATCCTCTAGGACGGCGTCCTGATCGGCCGGGGTGTACCCCTCGGCGCGAAGGATCTGGTAGCAGAAGCAAGCCAACGGCCGGGCAGCGGTGACCCGCGGGTCAATCTGGCGGAGGCTACCGGCGGCAGCGTTGCGCGGATTGGCGAAGACGCTCTGGCCGTCTTCCTCCCTCTTGGCGTTGAGGGCGGCGAAGGCCTCCACGGCGAGGTAGACCTCCCCGCGGACCACGAGCCTTTGGGGGGCGTTCTTGAGGCGGGAAGGGATGTCGGAGACGGTCCGAAGGTTCCGGGTTACGTCCTCGCCCACCTCCCCGTCGCCCCGGGTGGCGCCTTGCACGAAGCCTCCATTTTCGTAGGTAAGGGCTACGGACAGACCGTCCAGTTTTAGCTCACAGACGAATTCGAGGTCATCCCGGCCCAAGATTCTCGCGAGGCGGCCGAACCAGTCTTCGATGTCTCGTTCGTCGTAGGTATTGTCCAGGCTCAGGAGAGGGGCCGGGTGCCGTACGGGAGAGAAGGCCTCGGTTACCCTTCCCCCCAGGGTGCGCGTGGGGGAGCCGGGCCGGAACAGGGCAGGGAATTGCCGCTCCAGGTCCGCGAGTTCCTTTTCGAGGCGGTCGTACTCAGCGTCGGAGATCTCCGGGGCGTCCAGCTCATAATAGAGCCGCCGGTGGCGCTCGATGTCGCTCCTCAGCTCCCGGATCCGCCTTTCGCCCTGAACCTTGTCCATGGCTCAAGCGGCTCCTGCTCTGGGAAGGGTGGCCCGGAACCTGGCGCCGCCTCCGGGCCGGTCCGCCAGCGAAAGATCCCCGCCAAGGCCCTCTAAAATGCGGCGGGCGATGGGCAGGCCCAGCCCCGTGCCGCCGGCCTTGGTGGTGAAGAAGATCTGGAAGATTTCCTCCCGCTTCTCCGGGGGAACACCGGGACCGTCGTCTTCCACATCGAAGACCAGGCGGCCGTTTTCCTCGTTGGCCCGCAAGACCACGTTGCCTCCGTTTTCCAGGGCCTGAATCGCGTTGAAGACGAGGTTCATGAGGGCCGTGCGCAAAAGGCTCTCATCGGTCACGGTGACCGGGAGATCTTCAGGGACCTCAACCTGGATGTGCACGCCCCGTTGGCGGGCTTCCTCCGTTACGAGATCAGCGATGGAGTCCAAGATGAGGTTCACCTGGACGGGCTGGGGGTTGGAGGTCAGCGGCCGGGCGAAGAGGAGGAAGTCGTTGACCAGGCGCTCCAGGCGCCGGATCTCCCGCTGAATGGGCTCGATCCAGGCGTGGAGCTTCTCGGGAGCGCTGCCCGAGGTGGCCTCCTCCTCCAAGAGCTGGAGGTTCATCTGGATGGAATTGAGGGGATTTTTTACCTCGTGGGCGATACCCGAACTGAGGAGGCCCAGGTACGAAAGGCGCTGCTGGTCCTGGGCATCGGCTTCCAGGCGGCGGGTGAGCTTCAAAAGCCTGAGGACGTAGGCGAAGGCCAGGGTGAGCAGGAGGGAGATGACCGCGATCAGTCCCATGATCTTGGTGACCATGTCGTTGCGAAATTGGGTGGCCTGCCGGGCTAGCACGTCCTCGCTGACGGAGAGGATGGCTGTTCCGAGCTTTCCCGGTTCGATGGGGACCTTTACGGCGATGGGAATCCGGTTGCTGGTAACGATCTCCTGCTGGCCCTTCTGGAGCCCGCTCGGATCCGCCCCATTGAGGAGGTATCCCGCCTTGAGCTTGTCCTCGTGATGCACGAGGTTGCCCTTGTCATCGTAGAGCTCCACGGAATCGAAGATCTTTTTGTCCGTTAGGAACTCCGTCAGCCGCGTGGTGATGATCTTCTGCTGCTGGTACCCCGTAAGGGTCTGGGTGGTGGGGACCTTGGCCAGGGACGTCTCCAGCTCCTGACTGTAGCCGTGGAGCATCTTGAAGACTTCCTTGTTGCTCAGGTCGGTGATGATGATGGCCGATCCCAGGCTCAAGACCGCGAGAAAGATGAACGCGAAGAGGACGGAAGCCCAGACCACCTCCCGCTTGTAGGCGGAGCGCCGGGTTTCCAGGGGGACATCGGGTCCGAACTCGGGCATGTCAGTACTCCCTAACCTGCCGCCGGTACGCCTCCGCGTTTCGGAGCAGCTCGCGCATGCTGTCCCCCCCGAACTTTTCAGTCAACGCCTCGGCTAGAGCCAGGGCCATGGCCGCCTCTCCTATGACCGCCGCGGCGGGCACGGCGCACACGTCCGAGCGCTCGATCTGGGCGAGGCCGGGGACTTTGGTCGCCAGGTCCACGGAGGGCAGAGGTTTCATGAGGGTCGCAAGGGGCTTGAAGTAGGCCGTCACCCGGATGTCCTCCCCGTTGGTGATGCCTCCCTCAAGGCCGCCGGCGCGGTTGGTCGCATGGCAGAAGCCCCGCTCGCCCTCGTAGAGAATCGCGTCGTGAGACACGGACCCCAGCCTGGCGCTCGACGCAACGCCTTCCCCTATCTCTACGGCCTTGGCCGAGGGAATGGACATGAAATGAAAGGCCAGGCGGCCATCCAGGCGCCTGTCCCAGTGGACGTGGGACCCCAGTCCAGGCAGCACGCCCCGCGCCATGACCAGGGTCCTGCCTCCCAAGGTGTCACCCCGGGCCGACGCCTCCTGGATGGCGGCGATGGCGCGGCGCTTCGTCTCCTCGTCGGGGATGGGCATATCTTCCTCCAGATCCTGGCACTCCTCCCACCGAACGGAGCGTTCCAGGATGGCCGGGCCGATGCAGAGCACGCACGACGCGAGGGTGACGCCGCATTCCGCCAGGAGTGCCCGCGCCACCGCTCCGGCGGCAACCCGCGCGGCTGTCTCCCTGGCGCTGGCCCGCTCCAGGATGTCCCTGGCGTCTCTCCGGTTGAATTTCAGGGCGCCCGGCAGGTCCGCGTGGCCCGGCCGGGGGAGGGTGAGGGCCCGGTCCGCGGGGCCCTCTCTTGTCTCCGCGGCCATCGTGTCCGACCAGGCCTTGTGGTCACGATTGCGGATCAGGAGGGCGATGGGAGACCCGAGGGTTTCTCCGCGGCGGACGCCGGAGAGGATCTCCACGTGGTCAGACTCAATACGCTGGCGGGCGCCCCGTCCGTAACCCTTCTGGCGCCGGGCGAGCTGGGCATCGATCTGGGAAGGCGACAGGGCGAGGCCCGCCGGACACCCTTCGAGAATGGCCGTCAGAGCGGGGCCGTGGGATTCACCGGCGGTTAAAAAACGCATGGCACCTCCACGAGCGAAGAATACACCGCCCCTCCCCGGAAAAGGAAGC
>JBBIKI010000047.1:0-18113 GCA_037445535.1 Acidobacteriota bacterium
TGCCCAGCCGAGCGCTGGGCGGGAAGGGGAACCCCCTTCCCGTCCCAGGTGACGCCGTGCGCCGCGGACTGTTGGCCTTCGGGGGCAACGCGCTCATCAAGGCCCGGGAGAAGGGAACCGTTCACGAGCAGATCGCCAACGCGGACGAGGCGGCGCGGCAGATCGTGCCCCTCGTGGACAGCTACGCCTGCTTC
Organism: Acidobacteriota bacterium; assembly: GCA_037445535.1. Lineage (GTDB taxonomy): Bacteria > Acidobacteriota > UBA4820 > UBA4820 > DSQY01 > JAKAJA01. The sequence continues at coordinate 195 of JBBIKI010000047.1, forward strand.
ATGATGGTCCACGGGAACGGCCCGCAAGTAGGACAGAACCTCATCCGGGTGGAGGAGGCGGTGACCAAGGTCCCGCCCCTCCCGCTGGATGTGTGCGTGGCCGAAACTCAGGGCTCCATGGGCTACATCCTCGAAAAGGCCCTGAGCAACGAACTCCAGCGGAAGGGCACCGAGCGGGACCTCATGTCGGTTCTCACCCAGGTGGAAGTGGACGCCGAGGACCCCGCCTTCCGCAATCCCACCAAACCCATCGGGCCCTTCTACACGGCCTACAGGGCCAAGCACCTCATGGAAGTGGAGCGGTGGGCCATGGTGGAGGACAGCGGCCGGGGCTACCGCAAGGTGGTGGCCTCGCCCAAACCCAAGCGCATCCTCTCCGTGGGCGCCTTGCGGGCCCTCTACGAAACGGGCTCCATCCTCATCGCCGGCGGCGGCGGAGGGATCCCCGTGGTGCGGGAGCTGGACGGCACGCACCGGGGGGTGGAGGCGGTCATCGACAAGGACCGCACCTCCGTGCTTCTGGGCTGCGACCTGGACGTGGACGACATGTTCTTCGTCACGGGCGTCCCATGCCTGTACCTGAACTTCGGCAAATCCAACCAGAAGGTCCTTTCGGAGGTGAGCCTGGACGAAGTCCTGGCCTACCACAAGGAGGGCCAGTTCCCTCCCGGCTCCATGGGACCTAAAATAGAAGCGGCGGCCCAGTTCCTGGCCAAGAAGGGAGGCAGCGTCATCATCACGGACGCCTCCAACATCGCGGCCTCGGTGGCTGGCAAAGGCGGCACGCGCATCGTCCACGAGAAGGCCAAGAAACCCGCCAAGATAGAGCGGGCTAGCGTAGTGAGGAAATCCTAGCGGGAACCACGGCGAGGTGCGGTAGTTTTCCCTGGTTCCTGGGCGCCCAGTTCCCCACTCACCGACGAAGGAGAATCCCATGTTTGGGAAAGACCTCATTTCCATCCACGACCTGACCTCCGGCCAAGTGGCCGCCATCCTCGACACGGCCATCAAAGTTAAGGCCAACCCCGAAGACTACGAGCACTTCCTTTCTGGCTGCACCATGGCCATGATCTTCGAGAAACCCTCCCTGCGCACCCGCGTGAGCTTCGAGACGGGCATGACCCAGCTCGGCGGCCACGCCATCTACCTCGGACCCAACGACATCAGCTTGGGCAAGCGGGAGAGCGTTCCCGACATCGCCCGCACCCTCGACCGGATGGTGGACATCATCATGGCGCGCACCTTCGCCCACCAGAGCGTCCTCACCCTGGCCGAGTACGCCGACGTGCCCGTCATCAACGGACTGAGCGACTACAGCCACCCCTGCCAGGTGCTGGCGGACTTCCAGACGATCACCGAGAAAAAGGGCGAACTCAAGGGCCTGACCCTCGCCTACGTTGGAGACGGCAACAACATGGCTCACTCGCTCATGTTCATCGGCGCTAAGACCGGCGTGAACGTGCGCGTCGTATGCCCCAAGGGCTACGAGCCTCGGGCCGATGTGCTCGCCCTCGCCCAGGAGGACGCCAAAGAAACCGGAGCCGCCATCAGCGTCACGAGCGGCCTGGACGAAGGCGTGAGCGGCGCCGACGTGGTCTACACGGACGTGTGGGCCAGCATGGGCATGGAAGCGGAGGCGGAAGCACGCAAGGCCATCTTTAGGTCCTTCCAAGTGAACGCGGCCCTCATGGCGAAAGCGAAAGAGGACGCCATTTTCATGCACTGCCTTCCGGCTCACCGCGGCGACGAAGTGACGGACGAGGTCATCGAGTCGTGGCAGTCGGTGGTCTTCGACGAGGCCGAGAACCGCCTCCACGCCCAGAAGGCCGTGATCCTCCGGCTCATGGTCGCCGAAGGCGAGCTGGACTGAGCGGAGCAGCCCCTCACCGCTGAGAACGCGGAGCCCGCGGAGGAGGGGCCGAAGGAGCACGGCAGGTTTTAGGGACCAACGGGGGGCGGCTCGCAAGGGCCGCCCTCGCTCTTTCCCGCGAGAACCCCTGGGAAACCTCAAGGTTCTTTGTGACCAGAGGCGGATGCGCTCAATCCGGTTGGCACGAGTCTTGTAGGTGTCCTGCCGTCGGGTGGTTGAATCGGCGGTGCGGATAGCCCAAAATAAGCTTTACGAAACGGAGGCGGTGATGGAGATTTCCAAGGAACGCAAAAAGGCCATAGACGCGGCGGTTCAGCAGATCGAGCGGCAGTTCGGAAAGGGCTCGATCATGAGCCTGGGAGAGCGGGGCGCCAAGGTCAAGGTGGACGTGATCCCCACCGGGAGCTTGGGCTTGGACCTGGCTCTGGGCATCGGCGGCCTGCCCCGCGGGCGCGTGGTGGAGATTTATGGCCCCGAGTCCTCGGGCAAGACGACCCTGGCCCTCCAGGCCATTGCGCAAGTCCATAAGCAGGGCGGCATGGCGGCCTTCATCGACGCGGAGCACGCCATGGACCCCGAGTACGCCAAGCGCCTGGGCGTCATGGTGGATAACCTCCTCATTTCCCAGCCCGACACGGGCGAGCAGGCCCTGGAGATCGCCGAGGCCCTGGTGCGGTCCAACGCCATCGACCTGATCGTCGTGGATTCGGTGGCGGCCCTCGTGCCCAAGGCCGAGCTCGAGGGGGACATGGGCGACAGCCACGTGGGGCTCCAGGCGCGCCTCATGTCCCAGGCCCTCCGCAAGCTCACGGGCATCGTGAGCAAAAGCAACACCACCATCATTTTCATCAACCAGCTCCGAGAGAAGATCGGGGTTATGTTCGGCAATCCCGAGACCACCACGGGAGGCCGGGCCCTCAAGTTCTACGCTTCCGTCCGGTTGGACATCCGGAAGATCGCCAACCTCCAGGCCGCCAACGGCGAGGTCATCGGCGGGCGAGTCAAGGTGAAGGTGGCCAAGAACAAGATGGCCCCCCCGTTCCGCCTGGCCGAATTCGACGTCCTCTACGGCATCGGAATTTCCAAGGCGGGAGAGCTCCTGGACATGGGCGTGGAGCACAAATTCGTGGACAAATCGGGGACGTGGTACGGCTATGGCGACGTGCGGCTCGGCCAGGGCAAGGAAAACGCCCGGCAATACCTCGTGGACAACCCCAAGCTCATGGACGAGATCGAGGCCAAGATCCGGGAGAAGGTCACCCCCCCGCCCGCCGCGGCGGATTAAGGAAGGACGGGCGCTCGCTGCCAAGGCACGAAAGCACCAGGACGGATGGGATTGAGTTAAGAGCCGACAGGGGTTGACATTGCTCGATCCACGATCCCTTGGTGCTCTCGGTGCCTTGGTAGTGCGCGGGTCCCTCCTTGCGCTTGGTTCTCCCCTCGGAGGCTGATGTGGATACGACGAAAAGCAAGGACCTCATGAGACGCGCCGTGCAGCGCATCCCCGGCGGCGTCAACTCACCCGTTCGGGCCTTCCGCTCCGTTGGCGGCGACCCATTGTTCATCGCCAGGGCCGACGGGGCGTATCTCTATGACGAGGACGGGAACCGCTTCATCGACTACGTGGGCTCGTGGGGCCCCATGATCCTCGGGCACAACCACCCCGCCGTGCGGGAGGCGCTGGCCGCCGCGCTGGGCAATGGAACGTCCTTTGGCGCGCCCACCCTCCTTGAGGTCGAGATGGCCGAATTCCTCTGCCAGCGGCTGCCTCATCTGGAGATGGTCCGCATGGTCAACTCGGGCACCGAGGCCACCATGTCAGCGATCCGCGTGGCCAGGGGCGCCACGGGGCGTGACAAGATCGTGAAGGTCTCCTGCTGCTACCACGGCCACGGCGACTCCCTCCTGGTGGAAGCGGGTTCGGGCGCCCTCACCTTCGGTACCCCCAGCAGCCCGGGGGTGCCCAAGGGGCTGGCCGCGGACACCCTCGTCATCCCCTACAATGACGCCGGGGCCCTCGAGAAAGTCCTGGAGGCCAACAAAGGCCAAGTGGCCTGCTTCATCGTGGAACCCCTTCCCGGTAACGTGGGTACCCTCCTTCCCAAGGCCGGCTACCTCCAGGCCGTGCGGTCCCTCACCCGCGAACACGGGGCGGTCCTCATCTTCGACGAGGTCATGAGCGGCTTCCGCGTGGCTTTCGGCGGCATGGTGGAGGTTTCAGGGGTCGTCCCGGACCTCGTGACCTACGGCAAGATCATCGGCGGCGGCTTGCCCGTGGGCGCCTACGGCGGCGCCCGGGATCTCATGAAGCAAGTGTCCCCCGCGGGTCCCATCTACCAGGCTGGGACCCTCAGCGGCAACCCCCTGGCCATGACCGCGGGCCTGACCCTCCTGAAAATTCTCGACCGCGACCGGGCCGCGGTCTATAGACGCTTGGACAGCATGGCGGCTCGTCTCGGCGCGGGAGTGAAGGCCGCCGCCGCTTCGGCTGGAGTGCCCCTCACCGTGAACCGCCAAGGGTCCATGTTCACCGCGTTCTTCGCTCCGGGGCCCATCGAGGACGACGTCTCGGCGAGGACCTGCGATACAGCGCGCTTCGCGGCCTTTTTCCGCGGCATGCTGGAGCGGGGCGTTTACCTTGCCCCGAGCCAGTTTGAAACGGGCTTCATGTCCGTGGCCCACACGGAGGCCGACGTGGATGCCACCATCGATGCCGCGAGAGAGGCGTTAAAAGGAATCTAACCGCCAAGGCGCCAAGGCACTAAAGAAACCTCGGAGGAGGAGAAAAAGGGCGGCCCGAAGGCCGCCCGTCCCGTTTTAGGCGCTGGGCGTTCGATGGTCGCCCTCCTGTCCCTACTTATTCAACAATCCCTCCCTCGCAAAGCTGAAGTAGCCGTTTCCGCCCACGATGAGGTGGTCCACGACCCGCACATCCAGGTGCGTGAGGAGGGCCTTCATCTCTTCCGTGAGCCGCAGGTCATCGGGGCTCGGGCTCACGTGGCCGCTCGGGTGGTTGTGGGCGAGGATGACCGCCGCGGCGTTCTCTTTGAGGACGGCCTTTACGATCTCCCTGGGGTGGACCGAGCTGGCATGAATGGAGCCCCGGAACAGCTCCCGGTAGGCCAGGACGCCATGCTTCTGGTTGAGGAAAATGACGGCGAACACTTCGTGCGGCAGGTCGCGCAGGCGAGGCTTGAGGAAGCGGTAGGCCTCCTCCGCCCCCGAGAGGGTCTCCGCCAGGTGTACCTCTTCTTCGGTGAAGCGCCGGGCCAGTTCGAGCGCCGCGGCAACCTGGGCCGCCCTGGCATTTCCGAGACCCACCGTCTTGGCAAGCTCCTTGGGGTCCAGGGCGCTCACGCCCCGCAGGGAGCCGCACTTGGCCAGCAGGGCTCCGGCCATGTCCGTGGCGGAGCTTCCTTTCCTCCCGGCGCGCAGCAGGATGGCCAGCAGTTCGGTGGTGCTCAGGGCCCCAGGGCCCCGCTCCAGACATCGTTCCCGTGGCCGCTCCGGCTCGGGCAGTTCCTTGATTCCCAGCACGTGTCCCATCATGGGCCACCTCCTGGTGGTGAGGTCGCAAGGCCGGGGCCAGGGATAGGGACCCTCTTCACACCCCTCCTTCTCGCGGCGAAAGTAATAAGTACTGTCATATCAATTGATTATGAGACCACGCCTCCGGAACGCCGTGTCCATCCCGCGTCAAAATCTGTTGACGCCGTAAACGACTGGAAATAGGGGACATATGTTTTGACGTCACGGAAAGCGAAGGGAGCTGTCCCGCACCTTCGCCCTGCTCATCATCCCAATTGCATTATTTTGCAACGCCGTTCTGGCTCTTGCCTCGGTCTGGCACCAGGCGTGCGCTCTCCAAGACGTTCCCGCAGGGCGCCGGATGGGCCGGCGGACCGAGGGAGCGGAAGGAAGTTCAAGGGCTCGGTTTTGAGGGCGGAGAAGGAGACGGAGATGAACGGAATCTTCAAGAAGATGGCGTTGGCGGCGGCGGCTCTGATGGTGGCCGGAACCATGATGGCGGCGGCTCCCGCCGGGGCGCAGGCCAAGGACGGAGATCAGGCCCAGGCGGCCTCCGCCAAGACGGTCAAGAAGGCCAAGGCCCCCAGAGCGCCCAAGGCCTCCAAGGCCGAGCGGCTGAAGGCGGGGAAGCCCATCAATCTCAACACGGCCAGCGCGGAAGAGATGACGGCCCTGCCTCGCATCGGTGCCAAGGTAGCGCAGCGGATCGTGGACTACCGGACGGCCCACAAGGGCTTCAAGAGCGTGGATGAACTGAGAAACGTGAAGGGATGCGGCCCCAAGGTACTCGAAGGCATCCGGGCCTACGTGACTCTGTAATCGGGCACGGCACCGTGGAAGGCGGCTGGTGGCCGCCTTCCACGGCGCTTTTCGGGAGGGTGCCATGACAAGAGAAGGAACCGGAGACCGGGGATTCAGCCTTCAAGAAACCTTGGTGAGCTCCGCCATTCTAGGCCTCATGGCCGTGGTGGCCATGGGTTCCATGGGCCGCATCCTGGACCAATCCTCCACCCAAGCCCTTCGGACCGCCATTCAGGGGCTCATCAGCGAGGCCGGCGGGCGGGCGGTCATGGAGCGCACTTACGTCGCCGTGGCCTTCGATAACACGCCCAGAGGCGCCATCGGGCGCCTCTACGCCGACGGGGACGGAGACGGCGTGACGCGGGAGGACATCCGGCGGGGGACGGACAGGGCCCTTGGCGGTGCCGTGGTCCTGCGCGAGGGGAGGGCCTTTTTGGGGGTTCCAGAGCGTGTGCGCACGGATCCCTTCGGGCGGCCGCTGGACGGCCAAGATCCCATCCGTTTCGGGCGAGGGGATATACTCAGCGTTAGCCCCACCTTTACGAGCACCCCCGGCACCCTCTACCTGCGGGCGGCGACAAACAACGAAGCCTGGGCTTTCCGCGTGGCAGGCATCGACGGGCGTATTCGGGTGTACCGATGGTGGAAGGGAAAGTGGAGCGAGGCGAAGTAGGAAGTCGGCGTTGGGCTATTTTCTGCTCAGCTCCATGAGCACTTGTTTGGCGCAGGCCTTGAGGGTGTCGAACACTCCGATGCCCTTCACGGCCACGGCTTCAAAATAGGGCTCGTTCTTGAGGCGGAGGGCCCGGAGGATTTCCTCCAGGGGAACGGCGGTGGGCAGGTCGCGCTTGTTGAGCTGGAGCACGTAGGGGATTGTGGCCAGATCGAAGCCGTGGTCTTCCAAGTTGGCTTTCAGGTTCTCCACGGACTCCATGTTCGCGTCCATTCGGGCTTCCTGGGAATCGGCCACGAAGACGACCCCGTCCACCCCCTTGAGGATGAGCTTGCGGGAGGCGTCGTAAAAGACTTGGCCGGGGACGGTGTACAGGTGAAATCGTGTCTTGAAGCCACGGACCGTCCCCAGATCCAGGGGCAGGAAGTCGAAGAAGAGGGTGCGGTCCGTCTCCGTGGCCAGGGAAATGAGCTTGCCCTTGGCGTTGGGGTTGGTCTTCTCGTAGACGTATTGGAGGTTGGTCGTCTTCCCGCAGAGGCCCGGCCCGTAGTAGACCAGCTTCACGTTGATTTCGCGGGACGCGTAATTGATGAAGGACATGGGCGGGCTAACCCCCCGTTACTCGTTGAAGAGGGCGTCGATGTCCTCGTCCGTGATTTCGGCGAACGGGGACTGGAAGAAGGATTCGCCCGAAGCCCGCTCCCGCTCGGTCTTGTCCATAATCTGCTGGAAGACCCTGTTCAATTCCTCGGAGCAGCGCTTCACGCGCAGGCGCACGAGGCCGAGGGAGGACCGCTCGTCGAAAATGACCACGAGGATGACCTTACCGCCCACGATGGAGATGTGGATGTTGTCCTTCTCGCCTTCGTGGAAGAGGACGGAAAACTCCTTTTCTCCAATGAGTTTGGCGAGACCGTCCGTGGCGGCCACGTTGCCCGCCGTGAGGGAGGCCAGGGAGGTGGTGTCCAGGCGCTCGATGTCGCCCGTGGCGGCGATTTGCTGGCCATTTTTGTCCACCAGAAAGACCACGCCGGCGTTGGCGTCGACCTTGAGCTTGCCAATAATCTCCTTGATTTTCTGGAACTCTTCCTCATACATGATGAGGTCGGACGCGCCCATGGGCCTCTCCTCTTAACCCATGTGTATAACACACCGCGCCACATGGATGCAACCCAATGTGCCGCTTGAGGAAAGGGCGTGAGCCCCCCGCCCGTTCCCGTCATCAGGCCATGGTCTTCCTTCCCGACAGGGACCGCCCGAGGGTCTGGGCGTCCACGAACTGGAAATCCGCGCCCACGGGCATCCCGAACGCGATGCGGCTCACGGCCGCGTCTCTCCCGGCCAGGAGGTTCGCCAGCAAGGACGCGGTGGCCTCGCCCTCCGCCGTGGGAGGGGTTGCCAGGATGATTTCCCGGATTTCCCCCCCCGACAGCCTCGCTTCGATGGCATCCAAGCCGAGGTGCTCGGCGTGGACACCGCGCATGGGGGAGAGGAGCCCGTGAAGGACGTGGTAGAGCCCCGAGTACTCGCCCGTAGTCTCGATGAGAAGGACATCGGCGGCGCTCTCCACGACGCACAGCAGGCTACGGTCCCGGCGAGGGTCCTCGCATAGGAGGCAGGGCTGGCCTGTCTCGCGGTAGGCGCGGCAGGCGGGACAGCGCTCCACGGAGCGGGCGAGGCTCTCCAGGGACCGGGCCAGGGCCATCGCCGGTTCCTCCCCCCGGTCCAGGAGGGCGAACAGAATGCGCTGGGCCGATTTGGGCCCGATGCCAGGGAGCTTTTGAAGCTCTTCAAGACAGCGAAGAAGGGGCGCGGGGAAGGCGCTCATGGCCTGGGCCTACATGCCCGGGAGCCCCAGGCCGCCCCCGAGGCCGCCCATCTTGGACTGGAGCGTCTCGTCCACCTTCTGGGAGGCTTGGTTCACGGCGGCTACGAGCAGGTCTTCCAGCATCTCCTTCTCGCCAGGAGCCATAAGGGACGGGTCCACGGAGACGGAGCGAAGGAGCTTCTGCCCCGTCATTTTGACCGTGACCATGCCGCCCCCCGCGGAGGCTTCCACTTCGAGGGCGTCCATCTCCTGCTGGATCTGTTCCTGCATCTTCTGGGCCTGCTTGAGCAGCTTATTCAGGTTCGCCATGGGGGCCTCCATCGTCGGGTTCCGGGGGCGGGGCCGTGACCTTCACCACGCGCCCTCCGAAAACCCGCAACACGTTGTCAACGGCTGGGTCGCGGTTCGGGACGAGGGAATCATGGGTGGCGGTATTCTTGCTCGCGGCGGCCGAGGACCCCTCCACGGCCACGGGACCGGGCAGCCCCGCCTCTCTTGCTACGGCCTCCAGCGCCTCGCGGCGCTCCCGGTTGCCCAGAAGTGCGGCGCCGGTAGTATCCGCAGGAGGAAGGGCCACGTGCAGGACCCCGTCGGGGTCCACGGAGAGGGCTGCGCCCTTGAGCGTTTCCACCAGCAGGGGCAGGCGGCGGGCCGCCTGTTCGCGAAAGCGATGGATGCGGTCGTCGCTCTGATCCTCGAAGGACCGGGCCTCATCCTCGTCCATCCTCTTGAAGGGGATGATGGCCTTGAATCGGAACCCGTCTGGCGGGGGCTCGGGGGGCACCTTGGCGCCCTCCGGCGGATCCGTGCCCCTCGGTTCCGGAGAGACGGGCGCGGGGCTGGCGGGCTGGGGTGTGCTTGGCCGGGGAGGGCCTTCTCTCGGAGGATCGGCCACGCGCCCCATGAGCCGGTCCAGCGGGAGGATCCGGGGGAGGAGGGCCGCCTTCACGAGCTGGAGTTCCAGGAGAGCGTCCGCGTCGGGCGTGCCTTTTAGGCGCTGCTGTGTGGCCAGGAGCACATCCCACAGGCGGAGGAGGTCCTCTTCTGAAAAGCGGGAGGCGCATGCCCGGAGGCGCTCGTCTCCACCGTCAGCGCCCGGAACCCCCAACCGTGCGTGCGCCATCTCGCGCACCAGGCCCGTGAGGTCTGAAAGGAATCGTTCCAGGCTCTGGCCCCGTTCTAGGAGGCGGTCCACGAAGCCCGGCACGGCCGCCGCGTCGCCCGCCGCCAAAGACTCGGCCAGCGCCAGCAGGCCCTCCCGGCCCACGACCCCCAAAATCTCCACCGCCGCGGCCTCCGTGATGGGACCGTCGGCATACGCCAGGATTCGGTCCAGCAGGGTCAAGCTGTCCCGAACCGACCCTTCGCCCGACTTGGCGATGAGAGACAAAGCTCCGGCGTCAGCCGTAAGGCGCTCCTGCGAGCAAACGTAGGCCAGAAAGTCCGCCACCTGGTGCTCCGGGACCCGGCGGAACTGGAAGTGCTGGGCCCTGCTGTGGATCGTCTCGGGAATCTTGTGGGCCTCCGTCGTGGCCAGGAGGAACACGGCGTGCGGCGGGGGCTCTTCAAGGGTCTTGAGCAGGGCGTTAAAGGAGGAGCCCGAAAGCATGTGGACTTCGTCGATGATGAAGACTCTGAAGCGGTCTCGGCTGGGCGTGTACCGCGAGGCGTCGATGATATCGCGTATCTTCTCCACCTGAGTGTTGGTGGCCGCGTCGATTTCCAGCACGTCCATGGAGAAGGCGCGCTTGATCTCCTGGCAGGAGGCGCACTCACCGCACGGGTTGGGCGTGGGGCCCTTCTCACAATTGAGGCCCTTGGCGAAGAGGCGGGCGGCGGTGGTCTTGCCCACGCCGCGGATGCCAGAAAAGATGTACGCGGGATGGATTTTGCCCAAGGCCAGGGCATTTTGCAGGGTCTTCACCACGGCGCCCTGGCCGATCATCTCCGAGAAGGTCTGGGGCCGGTACTTCCTGGCCAGCGCCTGGTAGGCCATGGTCAGAGGGAGGCTACGGGCCCGGAAAAGCTGGGCGAGAAAGGCATGCGGGGCGGGGTGGTCACGTCGGACTCCTGCTCCAGAAACGATTGATGGGGTTCAAGCTACCTGCGGCACACAAGCTTACTGCTTACCGTTGCTCCCTTCCGGGCCTGGCGGGGTTCACAGGGCTCGTTGCACAGGGCTCAAACCCCACACGTCGGGCGGGAATGGCACCCGCCCACATAGGAAGTATATCTCAGGGGAAGGCCGAAGGGAAGAATGGGGATTCACCCAAAATCCGCGGCCCTTACCGGCTCACCACCAAGACGACGAAGCTATCCTTCACGATGGCCGGCCTCGGATGGGGATCTTCCGCCGTAGGGGCGGGCGCAGGCCCGAACTGGGCCGTGGGGAGGTAGACGCCGTGGGTCTCGGGATCGAGGGCCATGGTGCGTGCGCCGCGCTGGGTCGGAACCGTCTGAACCGATTCAGGCTTGAGAGACGCCGAAATTCGGAACACGGTGAGGCTCCCTTCGCCGTTGGAGCTGAACACGTCGCCCGTGGCCGGATCGTACCCGGCCCCGTCCACCCAGGCGCCGATGGGCACGGTGGTAACGACTTTCCCAGTGTGGAGATCCAGGACGGTCATGAGCTTGTTCCGGCAGCCCGAGAAAACCAGCCCGCGCTTCGCGTCCAGGGCCAATCCCGATGGTTCCTCTCCCGGCTTGATGGAGAAACGCCTCAGGACGGCCAGCTTCACCGTGTCGATCTCCGCTACTTCGCTGGTGTTCTCGATATTGACATAGACCTTGCCCTTTCCGTCGGCGGCCGCGAACTCCGGCTTGCCGCCCAGGGGGATGGTTCCCGCGAGTTCTCCCGTGGCGGCGTTGAAGGCGGTGGCATCCTCTCCGCGCCCGTTGAAGGTAAAGACCCGCCGGGATGAAGGGTCGTACACGATGGCGTCGGGACCTGCGCCGGTTTTCACCTGGCCCAAGACCTTCAGTGTTTTCAGGTCGAAGATGAGGGCGGAGGCGGCGCCCCCGCAACTGATGAAACCCCGGCCCAGTTCGGGCGCCAGCGCGATGCCATGGACGCCGGGAGTGTCTATGATGTCGCCCGCTTGTTTGTCCGTTTTCAGATCCAAAACCGCCACGTGAGTGCCCCTGGAGACGTACAGCCGGCGGGCGGCTCCGTCCACCGCGAGGTAGTCCCAGCCCCCCGTCCCGCCCAGGGGGACGCGCTGGGAGATGTGATAACCCGGGGCGGCGGCGGAGGCCGCGGTGGCGAAGGACAACGCGAGGATGAAGAGCGGTTTCACGATCGTGCGCATGGGGGCCGCCTTTCTGCTGAGGGCACCTCTACCGTCCTGATCCATCCGCCGCGCGGGGACATTCCTCCCGCGGCCCGGATGTCTCTGGCATCATCTCACATTCCGCAAGGCGGCCCTTCATGCGTGTCCCGCCATCTTGGCGAACCACCAGCGCAGGCCCACGAACAAGAATCTCCAGTCGTGGAAAAACTCGGGCGGCTTGCCCTCGAAGGCGTGGCCCACGAACTGGAAGACCCACCCCACGGCGAAGAGGCCCAAAGGGATGGCCCAGAATCCGTGGACAAATGGCGCCACGAGGAAGAGCGGCAGCGAGAGGGCGATGAGCGGGATGCCGATGGTGTGGCAGAAGCGGTTGACGGGGTGCTGGTGGCTCCGGGCGTACTGCTCGATCCACTCGTCCCAGCTCCGGCCGAAGAACATGGCTTGACCTCCTACGCTGATCTAAACGGGCCGCTCCCTCATGGAATTTCCACCTGCGCCGTCCTAGGGAAAGGTGGCTCGAAGCCGGCGGCTTTCTGCCCGCCCAGCGCCCGTGCAGGCAGGCGGGCACTTGAAGCCAGGCCAGTCCGTTCTCGTCGTTCTGCTTAAAGGAGCTTCTTGGCGGAGAGACGGGCTTCGAACGCAAGGGCTGCGGCGGCTTCGCGCCTCGCGAGTCTCGGCGCTGCGTCGCACGCGCGCCCTCGCGTTCCCGGGGCGGGTCCCTCGCCTCGCCCTGCAGGCTGCGAGCGCTTGCTCTTTCGCGCGCCCTCTCGCGGCAGGGCTATAGCGTATCCCGCCCTTCTGATACCCGTCCAACATTTTTCTAATTTGTGTCCACCGAGATTCCCAAGTAATCTCAGTCAGCGACAAAGACCGCTGGAAAGTCCTAGCGGGTCCTGGTGCGTCCGGGCCCCAGGACAGACCCCGGCTGAGTGGCAAGAGTGGCAAGCGGCAGTACGGATATCCCCTTTGCCAATTCATAAGATTGGTTCCCTGGATAGAGGACGGTGAGGTGCCTCAGGGCCAGGTCCTGCACGGCGATCCGCATGGAGGGGGTCAGGCCGGGGGCGTCCTGGCGCTTCATCTGGACGCCGAACCGCTTCCCATCCTTGATCAGCAATAGGTCCAGCTCGGCCCCCTGGTGAGTCGCCCAGAAGAATACCTGGCCGGCGTTCACGACCCTCAGAACCTGCTCGATGGCGTAGCCCTCCCAGGAGGTCCCGCACTTGGGGTGGGAGAGCAGGTCCCTCTCGTTCCGAACGCCGAGCAGCTCGTGGAGCAGCCCGCTATCCCGGATGTAGACCTTGGGCGATTTGACCTGCCGTTTTTTTAGATTCTCATGCCAGGGCTGGAGCTGGCGTACCATGAAGAGCCCCGTCAGGAGGTCCAGATAGCGGCGGACGGTAGGCTCAGTGATTCCCAGGGAACGCGCGGGTTCGGCCGCGTTCCAAACACCGCCATGGTGGTGAGCCAGCATGGTCCAAAACCTCAGGAGGGCCTGGGCCGGGATTCCAACGCCTAGCTGCGGGAGATCCCGCTCGAGGAGAGCCTGGATGAACTGCCGCCGCCAGGAGCGGCTGTCCTCCTCGTTGCGCCCCAGCAGGGAGCGCGGGAAGCCCCCTCGCCGCCAGTGCTTGGGCAGCGCCTCCGGTCCCAGCTCGTCGAGGCTGAACCCCCCCATGGTGAGGATCTCGACGCGTCCCGCGAGGGTCTCGGAGGATTGCCTCAGGAGGTCCGGCGTGGCGCTACCCAGGATCAGGAATCGGCAGGGCGCCGGCCGCCGGTCGGCGAGGACGCGGAGCGCGGGGAAAAGGTCCGGCCTGCGCTGGATCTCGTCGATCACCACCAGACCCCGCAAACCGGCGAGGGCCGTCATGGGCTGCTCCAGCCGCGCTACGCTGCGCGGGTCCTCCAGGTCGAAGTAAGCCGCCGAGGAGGGCGGGAGGATCTTCCGGGCAAGCGTCGTCTTGCCGCACTGCCTGGGGCCCACCAGCGCGGTGACCACGCTGCGCTTCATGGCGCGGCGGAGATCGTTGAGGTACCTCACCCGCTCGATCATGCCGTCATCCTACCACGAAAATCGAAAGTCAAGAGTTCCTTTTTCATGGAACATGCCCCTACCATTCTCCGAAGGTGAAAGGCTGCGGGTCGATGAGGCCAAGCCCAAGCCGGCTGACCGTACCCCATTTGGGGTGGATCATTCCCAATAGCCTGTGCAGGGTATCGTTATGCCGGGTCCACTGGGCAAGTTGGTCGAATACGGCGCCTTGAAGGCCGGAGAGGGCCGAGAAGTACTGATTGGGCGTGCAGAGGCGCCGTGCGAGCTTCCACACACGCTCGGTGGGATTGAGTTCCGGGCTGTAGGGTGGAAGGAAGAGCGGCCACCGCAGCGTGCCGGCCGTTCGCGCGCTGATGCTTCACGGGCACAGCGACGCCGTCAAGCTCGCTGGGGGCATGCTCGCCTGGCGGCGCTCCAAGCTGCCCGAGGTGCGATAACCCGTCCTGCCGTCACGGGTGGTACACCGATGCACGTCCCCTCAGGCTCCTGGACCTCGTACACATCCTCCGGCAGGGCCTTCCGCGCCTCCTCCTGCGCATGTCGTAGGCCGCGCGGGCATCGTTGACCAAGAGGTGGGTCTTGGCCCTCTCGACGGCGGCTATCAAGCGGCGCAACGCGTCTTCTGCGGTCATGGCTCGGTCCCCTCTGCTCCCATGCGGATATCGTATCTCAGATCCCGCCCGACCTCTACCAACGTCGCGCGGAGTCTACTCACGGGACGACGGTCACCGTCCTTCCTTTCTTCTTGCACCTCCGCCTACGCACAGAGTGCGGCGCGCAGCGCGGGTGAAGGAGAGGGCGGAGGGGTAAGGGCCCTTCGGAAGAGAAGGTCGGCCCGGGATCCCGCCAAGAGGGGCTTCCGCTACTTTCACGTGGGGCGCATGGAGCGGGTGAAGGTCCTCGACAAGGGCTTCGCCCCCAGGCGCGACTTCGACCTCGGCGCCTTCCTGGCCCAGGCCTTCCAAGTCTCCATGGGCGAGAAGCCCGCCGGCGTGGCCGTCCGCTTCGACGCCAACCAGGCTCCCTACATCCGGGGCCGCCAGTGGCACGCCAGCCAGAAGATCACCGAGCACAGGGACGGCGGGCTCACCCTGCGGATGCGCACCTCCGGCCTCGGCGGCGTCCTCCGCTGGGTCCTCCAGTACGGCTCCCACGCGCAGGTCCTCGCCCCCAAGGAGCTGCGCCGGGCCGCCGCCGAACAGATCAAGGCCATGGCCGAGCGGTACGGGGCCCGGTAGCCCGCCCGCTCGCGCAACGCACCTCCCAGCCCAAGGGCCTTCGGCCGCAAGGCATAGCGGCCGCTACGACCGTCTCCCCCAAGGCATCCCGTCCCACCCTGCAGCTTCTGCCTTGTCCTCACGCCGGGCGCTTGCCCGACCGGCCGGCTCCCTTTAAGTGCACATTCTCTGCACTACCTGGCGCTACGCTTGCCGACGTGGAGGTGGAGAAATGCACGGAAAGGCTCTATCGCTCTTCGTCCTGACACCGCTCCTGCTCTTCGCGGCGGCCTGCGCCGTCCAGCAGCAGGGGCCGAAGGAGCAGAAGCTCACCGTCGGCGTCGTGCAGAAGCAGATCCGGGCCGGCATGTCCCAGGCGGACGTGGCCGAGGCCCTGGGATCGCCCAACATCGTGACCCGCGACAGCGACGGCAAGGAGACCTGGATCTACGACAAGATCGGCACCGAGGCCAGCTACAACTCCGGCGGCGGAGGTGGCTCCATCCTCGTCCTCTCCGCCTCGCACAGCACGTCGGTCAGCCAGACCACCCAGAGGACGCTTACCGTCATCATCAAGTTCGGCGCGGATGGGCGCGTCGAGTCGTTCACCTATCACGCCAGCACCTTCTGAGGGAGGGGGATATGAAGAGAGCATTGATGGTCGTCCTGCTCTGTGGCCTGGTCTTCCTGGCCGGCTGCGCCGCCAAGAAACCCATGCAGAGCCAGCTCCAGATTCGCGAGTTCCAGACCCGGACCTTTCCCGACACCGACATGAAACTCGCCATGAAGGCCATGATGAACGTGCTCCAGGACGACGGCTTCATCATCAAGCAGGGCTCGCTGGAGCTGGGTTTGCTCTCGGCCGAGAAACAGATGGACGTGGAGAGCCGCGGCGAGGCCTTCTGGGCCGTATTCTTCGCCGGCTCCCTGGCCCGCTACAAGAAGAACTCCGTCTTCGAATGCTCGGTCAACGTGAGCGACTTCGGCACCGGCGTGCGCGTGCGCGCCAACTTCCAGATGCGCCTGATCAACAACAAGGGCGAGCTGATGGAGGTCCAGCGTGTCGAGGACGCCCAGTACTACCAGGATTTCTTCTCCAAGGTCGACAAGGCCCTCTTCCTCGCCCAACAGAAGCTGTGAGGGGCCGGGGCCTGCCAGTTAGGTGAGGGTTGCTAATGGTGCGGCCCGGCGCCTCAAGCGCGGGCCGGCACCTCGCCACGGGCCCGACCGACAGCCCCCTCCTCCTGTGGAGCCTGGACGGCCTTGTGATCCTGGGGCGGGCCGACGCCGCCTCGCCCGTCGCGGCCCTCGCCTTCGATCCCTCCGGCGTGCTCCTGTCGCCGGGCCGTGATGCCATCCTCAGGACGCGGGCGACGCGCGCTTAAGCGGGGGGGGATTCTAAAGTGGTTGCCCACTGTCTTGACCGAAGAACAACGCTCCGCTGGAAGGCTACCGGTTGCTCTGACAGCAGCAGAAGAAGCCCGTTCAGCACATGAATGGAGGGTGCCCCCCACCGCGGTTCTTGGTCTCAAAATGACGCATGGAGAGGCGGGAAGGGGGGTTGATGCGGCACTCCCCGCGAAGGTATATGATCCTTTTCTGGGGTCCATTGAAACATCAGGTGTTAGACGGATTCGGTCGAGGAAGAAATGCCGAAACCCGGCTACAGGATAGCTCAGGCCTTTGGTCTGCACGAGAAGGGCGCCGTAGGGGCTTGCTTGATCGAGAGCCATCAGCCATATAGCACGCATCAGGGTTGGAATACAAAACGGCTTTCGAGTCTCAGTACTCGCTAACGAGGAGTCTTGCGTGCCCAGAATCTTCGACAATATAGGGTTCTTCACGGACTGTCGGCATGTCAACAAGCGGGAGGTCAACGGGTTCCCACTGGATTTGGAGACGTTAACTGCGGACCAGTGCGAGTCTATTCAACTATTAGCGAAAGAGCTTTCACAAAGTATGGCTGATAACTCAGAGTTTCGAAGAATGCGCTTTAGCCACGACACCCTTGAGGTTCAGTGCATCATTCCGAAGCACTCAAAGGCTATCATCGACCAGGTGGACCAATTCCTAGCCCGACACTTTGGCTTCACGGACGAAGAGCTCGACTTCATCATCAACTACGACATCAAGTACCGCATGGGGCGCCATGGAGCTGAAGAAGCGGAATCCGAGGAGGCATGAACGACAAGTTGGCCAAGGCCCAACCGGGCGGGCACCTATCACCGTTCGAACGCATCCGCCACGTGAACGAAGCCGGCAATGAGTACTGGTCAAGCCGAGATTTCGCCCAGGTGCTTGGATACGCCGATTACCGCAACTTCGAACAGGTTATTGAGAAGGGCCGGTTGGCCTGCTTCAACAGCGGCCAGCGAGTCGAAGATCATTTCGTTGAGATCACCGAAATGATCGAAATCGGAAAGGGCGCACAACGGCCAGTGAAATCGGTGATGCTCTCCCGCTACGCCTGCTATCTTGTGGTGCAGAACGCTGATCCCTCGAAAGAAATCGTCGCCCTCGGGCAGACCTACTTCGCCGTGCAGACGCGCCGCCAGGAGCTGGCGCAGGAGGAACTCGAGGCGGAGCGACGCATCCTGTTGAGATCGGAAATGAAAAAGCACAACGCCCAGCTTGCGGATGCGGCCAAGGCCGCCGG
>JBBIKI010000047.1:18213-24202 GCA_037445535.1 Acidobacteriota bacterium
GATCGGAAATGAAAAAGCACAACGCCCAGCTTGCGGATGCGGCCAAGGCCGCCGGACGACTACGCCATCTTTCAAAATCACGGCTCCATGGGGCTTTACGGCGGGCTGAGTGCGCAGGGCATCCACCAGCGCAAGGGATTGAAGAAGGGCCAACAGATTCTCGACCACATGGGCGCCACCGAATTGGCGGCCAATCTCTTCCGCGCCACTCAAACCGAGGAGAAGCTCCGGCGGGAGAAAATCGCCGGCAAGGAAAGAGCCAACCGAACCCATCGTGAGGTCGGCGCCAAGGTCCTCCAGACCATCCAGGAACTGGGCGGGACCATGCCGGAAGAGCTCCCGCCGGCCGAGGACATCAAGAAGCTCGAATTGCGTCGCAAGAAGGCTCTCGGGAAGAAGAAGGGCGACTGAAGCAAGGGGCGATCATATCGGTGAGCGCACCGACATGGCCAGAAGTGGGGAGGGGAAATCGTTGAGCGTCCGCAGCGCGCATAGCCTTGGAGCGGGCGAGTCTGGGTACCCGCCGGGTCTCGAAAACGATTTGGAGAGTTCCGTGCCGCCGCGGCTTCATGTTCTCGGCAGTGCGGACCTGCTCAACGGGCCGCTGTTCGCCCTCTTTTGCTCCAAGCAGTGCCCGGCCAGCATCATCGTCAAGGCGCAGGATTGGGCACGGGTTTCTCGAAATAATGACCTGGCCTTCCTAGGCGGGTTCCATACTTCGGTGGAGCAGGAGTGCCTCAGGGTGTTCTTGAAGGGCTCTTGCCCGATCGTCCTTTGCCCGGCGCGGGGCCTGCCGAAGCGAATTCCACGGGAATGGGAAAAGCCCCTGGAGGACCGCCGTCTACTGGTTCTTTCGTGCTTTGAGGATGACGTGAAGCGGCCGACGGCGGAGACGGCGTCTCGAAGGAACGATCTCATTCTGGTGATGGCGCAGGAGATCCTCGTGCTCCATGCCCCTCCCAGCAGTCGGACCTTCGCTCTTGCCGAGAAGGCCCTGTCCCTGAAGAAGGCAGTCTGGACCCTGGCCGCCCCGGCCAACGACTCCTTGGTAGCCATGGGAGCTCGCAAGATAGGTGCATGACGTGCCTTATGGACCCTTGGGTACTCACCGGAGGGGAGATGGCCCTCCGTTCTTTGAACAGGCTCGGGCGAGGTCTGCCCGATCATCGGGGGGGATAGATGCCTAACCCATCTTCTACACCGCGTTTGTGCATCTCCTTTATAATGAGCGCACTACGCGGGTGGATTTTGGCGTGTCACTGCACTTCGCCTGCCTTGGCGGGTTTCGGCGGGCTTGTTGCTGAGGGGGCGACGGCGGGCAACTGGCGGATGCGCTCGGGCAGGGCGACGGCGGCAGCCTGGAAGGCCTTGCCGACATCGCCGCGCGCGTCGGTGCGCAGGGTGAAGCGCTTTCCGTGCTGTTCCACGGTGATCGTCTCCAGGACTTCGAGGTCGCTCATGAACCGGTCCCGCTCCACGTTCCAAGGCCCGGTCCGAGCCCGGGTCGCACAGACGGTGCAGCACGGCCGCGAAGACGGCACTCTCCACGGGGAACTCGAACGCCCGGTCCGAGAGCAGGCCCGAGAGGATACCCGCCAGCCCAGACCGCTCCCAGAGCCGCCCGAACAGGAGCGACGGCCCCACGCACTCGCGGGAGACCGCCCCGATCTCTCCCGACTCGTGGGCCGAGAGCACCGCGAGCTTCTCCGAGTGGCGCGCCAGCGACGCCGCCACGGCCTCCAGCGTGCCGTCCTCCCGCCACTTGTCCAACCTGCCCAGGTTCGCCACCACCGACTGCCGGACCTTGCCCCCGTCGCGCCGGTTCTCCACCAGCTGCAGGTACTCCCGGTCTTCGGCGCGCTTCACCCGGACAAACATGACACCACTTGTAAGTTCTTGATCTAGTGGGGGTTGTTGGCGGAGAGACGGGGATTCGAACCCCGGTTACCCTTTCGGGTAAACACGCTTTCCAAGCCCCCAAAGGGTGAGTTGAGCGGGTCTTAGCGGAGTGAAACAGAGTCGGATTTGCTTTAGTTCACAGGGACTTGGAGCATCAGGGCACTGTGCGCTATTTGACCCGATTTGCCGTTTTTTGCCCTCAAAAGTTGCACTTTAGTTGCACTGTTTTCCACAGGAATTTGCACATCGCACACGCGTCCGGCGCGTGTGTACTTCTTCCGAGGAGTGCGAGTAGAAAAGGGCGAGGCCCTGGGCGGTTGACCGTTCCCAAACTGGGGTGCATCATTCCCAATATGGGAACGATTGTGGCAACCCATAAGAGAGCCCCCTGCGCGCCCCGCGGCATTGCGGATGCCCTGTTTACGAAGGTCCAGCAGCGCGTGCTGGGAGTCCTTTTCGGTAACCCCGGCCGGACGTTCTATGCCAACGAGATCATCGCCCTGGCGGATTCGGGGATCGGCGCGGTACAGCGTGAGCTGAAGCGCCTGGAGGAGGCCGGTTTGGTCACCGTGACGAGCATAGGCAACCAGAAGCATTACCAGGCGAACGCCTCCGCGCCCGTCTACGAGGAACTGCACGGACTGGTGATGAAGACCTCCGGCCTGGCCGATGTCCTGCGAGCCGGGCTCGCACCGCTCGCCACCCGGATCAGGGCCGCCTTCGTTTACGGCTCCGTCGCCAAAGGCCAAGATACGGCATCGAGCGATATAGACCTCTTGGTCGTGAGCGAACACCTGACCTACCCGGATCTCTTCACCGCCTTAGAATCTGCAGGGGCTCAGCTCGGCCGGAAGGTCAATCCGACGGTCTACTCATCCAAGGAACTGGCCTCCCGGGTGAAGCAGGGGAACGCCTTCGTGAAGCGCATCTTGACGCAGCCGAAAATTTGGGTGATCGGAGGGGAACATGACCTCCCCGCTTGATGCCTTGAGCGGGCCGGGCAAAGCCCTCAAGCGGGAACCGCCCGATGCGGAGGAATTCGCGGGGCTAATGCAGTCGGCCAAGGCGCGGCTGAAGGACGCCGAAAATCCCCAGAACTCCCTCGATGGGCGGTTCGATCTTGCTTACAACGCCGCCCGTGCCCTGTGCCTCGCCGCGCTGCGACGGCACGGCTACCGGTCGAACAGCCGGTACATCGTCTTCCAAGTCCTCCCCCACACGCTCGAACTGGGCCCGGAGGTCTGGCGAGTCCTGGCCCGGTGCCACGATATCCGCAACCTGAGCGAGTACGAGGGCGACATGGCCATCGATGAGCGGTTTCTCGCGGACCTCATCACGGCCACCCACACGGTCGCCGGCAAGGTGGCTGCCCTCCCCCCGCTGCCTGGCGCCGAGTAGCAGAACCCAAAGCCTCACTCAACGTCCCCATAGCGCTCTCTCGGCGCAATGCTCTGAAGGGGCAACCCGTTCGGGCATGGCGCAGCCGCCACCGATCTTCGTAAGGCCAGGAACCCGAGTAAACACGAGTTACGCATTCCCTAACCTGGCGTGTCCGAGTCACATCCAGATACACGCCAGGAGTGCGCGAGTTCCTACCGTTGAGACACTCCATGAATCGGGATTACAGCAAGGCTAGGACTGATCCCAAAGCGTCCGCACGGGCACGGCAAAGAGGCCGTCCCCGAAACCAACCGTACCCTCACCGTCGTAGAGCACCACTCCGGCAACGAACTTCTTTCCTGCCGAGTCCCTCAGCTTGCGGAGTCCACGAAAGTCAGCTTGGGTCACGGTTGCCGCGGCCTTGACCTCGATCCCGGCCACCTCCGATGTCCCTCGCTCCAACACGATGTCGACCTCTGCGCCGTCCTTGTCCCGGAAATGGAAAAGATTCACGTGGTCTTCTGACCAGTCCACCTGTCGCCGGACCTCCTGGAAGACAAAAGTCTCCAGCAACTGCCCAAGAGCCTTCCGATCCCTGGCCAGACCGCTGGCGTCGAAACCCAGCAGGGCCGCCGCCAAGCCTGTATCACCAAGGTGAAGCTTGGGGGTCTTGACGAGTCGGCTCAGGCGGTTCGTATGCCACGGCGGGAGAAACTCCAGAAGGAAGACCCTTTCGAGAAGAGTCAAATAGTCGCGGATCGTGGGGCGGCTCAATTGGAAGGGCGCGGAGAGGCCGGCAATGTTGACCAGCGTTGCCGTTTGGTTCGCGGCCAGCTGGATAAGCCTGGGTAGCGCGTCCAGGGCGCTGATCCGCGCCAAGCTGCGCACATCGCGCTGGACGATGGTCTCGGCGTAATCGCGATACCACGCCACCCGCCTCTTGGGCACCTCTCGGGCAAGGGCAGCTGGATAGCCCCCCGCCACGATCCTCTCGGCCAGGTTGGGCCCAAGCCGCCTCCACTGCCGCACCTTAAAAGATCCGCTGAACAAGTCGTTCAAGAAAGTGGGCGATGAACGCGCCAGCTCGCATTGAGCCAGCGGGTACAAGCGCAGGATCTCCATCCGCCCCGCCAAGGAATCCGACAGCTTGGGCAACAGCAGGACATTGGCGGAACCGGTCAAGATAAACCGGCCGGGCGTCCTCCGTCTGTCCACGGTGGCTTTGATGGTATTGAACAGCGTGGGAGCGTGCTGGACCTCATCCAGGATGCACTTCTCGGGCAAGTCCCCGATGAACCCTACGGGATCCGATAGCGCAGCCTCCAGCTGCACCTTATCGTCGAACGTGACGTACATGTAGCCTCGGCGATCGCCTACCATCCTGGCAAGCGTTGTCTTGCCGCTCTGGCGTGGCCCGTGGATGAGCACTACGGGCGTGTCTGAAAGCGCCGCCTCAAGCTGGGCCTGTGCCTTACGCGGATAGTACGAGTCCTCGGCCATGGATAAATTGTACCCCAGGCGTCGGCCAAACGAAAGGTTATGGCTCGGCCAAATGAAAGGTTATGGTTCGGCCAAATGAAACCCTGCTCTCCGCGAGGCCGGCGGCCCGTTGGCGTAACTATGCATGGACGGCTTGTGGGTTGACCTATCAGGCTGTTGAAAAACCCTTGTAGGCCGCGCGCAAGAGGCTTGGGGGGGAAGGGGCCTGACCCGGGGAGGATCTCTGGCGCGACGGGAGCGCCCTGGGATGCACGGCACGAAGCGGCGAGGAGGAACATGCCAGCAGCATCACCGACGAGCCGCGACACAGCCGGGCGCCCAGGCCGCCCCGTCCCTCCGGGCTGCCGCCGGGCCGGGCATCTTCTTTGTCGGCGCTCCTCGCCGTGCTCCCGGCACTGCGTCGTCGCGCCTTCGCGAACCTGCCTCGGCCCGGCGAGCAGCGCGCCGAGCGCCCTCCCTGGGTCAGACCCCTAGATGCTAGGCGCGGCGAGGAGGGCGATGCGGTGCCATCGTGGACGAGCCGCAACAACGCAGATGGCCCCCAATCCCTTGCGCCCGAATGGGTTGCCGCGGCACGGCCCCGCCTGCTGTGTTGTCGCTCCTAGACGATGCGCAAAGGCATCGACGGCGTCGCGACGCCTTGCATCCGGGGCCGTGGCGCTGGCAACGCGACCCACAAAGGGTTTCTCAACAGCCTGCTATCGCTTGACCCATACTTGACCGAGCGAGCGGGCACGCCGTTCGGGCAGGCCCCCGCCGCTGCCAATCTGAGTAAAGCCAGTAACCCGAGTAAACACGACTTACCCAGTCCATCCAGCAGAAACACAGGCCTTGATTATCTCAACGTACTGAGATAAATTACTCAGCGTATTGAGATAAATTGCTCGCGGGGAGGAGTCATGGCCACGTACAAGCGGGAAGCCTTCGAGACGTTGGATAAGCGCCTCCGTGAAAAGCGCCGCTTCATCCAGGTGATCACGGGGCCGCGCCAGGTCGGTAAGACACAGCTTTCTCTTCAGCTCAAGGACGCGTTCCCCGGAGAGAGTCTCTACGAATCGGCCGACGAGCCTACGCTGCGGGACACGGCTTGGCTCGCTCAGGTGTGGGAGAATGCCCGCCGACTGGCACACGAAGGTGGTCGGCGACGGAAGGCGCTCCTCATCCTGGATGAGATTCAGAAAGTGCCCCGCTGGCCGGAAACCGTCAAGCG
>JBBIKI010000048.1:0-12144 GCA_037445535.1 Acidobacteriota bacterium
CCCCATGACCAAGGAGGCCGCCACAGCAGGGTTCTACGAGCCCGAGCACTTCCAGGGCCGCGGCGTCCCCAAACTCCAGATCCTCACCATCGAAGCCCTGCTGATCGGCCACCGCCCCGAGCTCCCCAGATTCGCCCCCAGCGCCACCTTCAAGAAAGCTCCCAGAAGAAAGGTCGAAGAGACCCAGGGGAATTTGTTCTAATGACCCGATCCCGTCTCAGCCTTCCACGGCCTGGCCGAGGAGGGAGTTGACGTGGGACCGGGTGATGGTCACCTGGACGAGGGTGTTGGTGGCGGCGGGCCGGCTGCTGGTGAAGTTGACGACTTTGTTGTCTGGGGAGCGGCCCATGAACTGGCCGCCCTTTTTGCTCGGGCCTTCCACGAGAACCTCCACGGTGCGTCCCACGGCGGCGGCGAAGCGTCCCGTCTGGATTTCGAGCTGGAGGTCGAGGAGGCGCTGGTGGCGGTCGCGGGCCACTTCCTCGGGAACCGGCTCCATGCCCTCGGCCGGCGTGCCGGGGCGCGGGGAGAAGCGGAACGAGAAGAGGGTGTCGTACTGAGCCCGCCTCACCACGTCGAGGGTCTGTTCGAAATCCTCCTCCGTCTCGCCGGGAAAGCCCACGATGACGTCGGAGGAGAAGGCGATGTCGGGGACGCGGGCTCGGATTTCGCCGATGAGATTGAGGTACCAGGCCTTGTCGTATTGCCGGCGCATGGCCTTGAGGACGGCGTCGGAGCCCGCCTGCACGGGGAGGTGGAGGTAGGGACAGAGGTTGCCGCGCTCGGCCATGAGGTCCGCCGCCGCGAGGGGGAAGTGGCGCGGGTGGCTCGTGGTGAAGCGGAGGCGCCTCACGCCGGGCAGGTCCGACACGGCGGCGAGAAGGTCCGCGAAGTCCCGGCCCTCCTCCTTCCAGCAGTTCACGTTCTGCCCCAGGAGCTCCACTTCGAGGTACCCTTCGTCCACGGCGCGGCGGGCTTCTTCCACGATGCCGCCCAGGGGCCGGCAGACCTCGCGGCCCCGCGTGGCGGGCACGATGCAGAAGGTGCACTGCTTGTTGCAGCCCTCCATGACGGTGATGTAGGCCTTGGTGGGATGAGAGCGCGCGATGAACTGATCGGGAAAGAGGATGGAATCGTCGTGGAAATCCGTATCCATGGCGTGCTGGTATCGGGCCTGGAGGAGGAGCTCGGGGAGGTGCTTCACGCCCCGCGGCCCCATGACCAGATCCACGTAGGGGGCCCGCCTGAATACCTCGGCCTTCTCCTGCTGGGCCACGCACCCCACCAGTCCGAGGATGACGTTGTTGTGTTCCCTGAGGGGCCTGAGCCGGCCCAGTTCGGTGAAGACCTTGTTCTCCGGGCCTTCACGAACGGAGCACGTGTTCAGGAGGATCACGTCCGCCTTGTCCTCCTCCTCCGTGGCTTCGTAGCCCAGGCTCTGGAGGAGCCCCGCCATCTTGTCGCTGTCCAGGGCGTTCATCTGGCAGCCCCAAGTTTTGATCAGGAATTTCATGGATGAGGGCCTTTGGTGATTGGGAGGAGGGGACGAGGTGAGTAGGAGAGTAGGGTTGCGAGGAGGCCTGCGCGGGAAACCCGCCATCGAGCATCTCTTTTCATCTTGACCTACTCACCTACGTCTCTACTAACCTCCTCGCGGTTTCCAAAGGGCAGCTCCGGAGAGCCTTCCCGCTCGCGCTGTTTCATGAGATCCCACAGCTCATCCATCTCCTGGAGGCTCATGCCGTGCAGGTCGCGGCCGCGGGACCGGGCTTCGTTTTCGATGCCCTTGAACCGGCGCATGAACTTGGCGTTGGCGAGCTGGAGGGCGTCCTCCGGGTCCATGTCCAGAAAGCGGCTGAGGTTCACGAGGGCGAAGAGGAAGTCGCCCATCTCCTCGCGGATGTGCTCCTTGCCGCCTTCGGCCACGGCCTCGTTCAGCTCGGCCCACTCCTCCTTGACCTTGGCCTCCACCTGCCGGCGCTCCTCCCAATCGAACCCCACGCGCGCGGCCTTTTGCTGGAGCCGGTAGGCCTTGAGCAGGGCCGGCAGAACCTTGGGGACGCCCGCCAGGACGCTCGCATCCTCGCCCTTCTCGCCCTTCTTGATGGCTTCCCAGTTCTGGAGGACCTGGCTGGGGGTGTCGGCCTTCACCTCGCCGAAGACGTGGGGGTGGCGCCGGATGAGCTTCTCGTTGATGGCCCGGCACACGTCCTCCACGGCGAAGGTGCCTTCTTCCTCGGCGATCTGGGCGTGAAAGACCACCTGAAGGAGGAGATCGCCCAGCTCCTCGCGGAGCATGGCGGGATCTCCCTGGTCGATGGCATCGAGAACCTCGTAAGTCTCCTCCACTAGGTACGGCTTGAGGTCTTGCCTGCTCTGCGCCAGGTCCCAGGGGCACCCCCCCGGTGCCCGGAGCCTCGCCATGATGTCCACGAGGCGGGAGAATTCGGGGTGACGGCCGCCGCTCATGGTGGTTGAGGTTCCGAAAGAAGGGCGGTGAAAGGTTCTCCAGCCGTTGCTTTCACCGGGCCGCCCACGAGGTCGTTGGGATGACGGGTGGTGAGGTCGCCGTCGTCGTCCAGACGGAGAAGGACGTCCACCTGGTCTGGCAGGGGCTGGCCGTTCATGGAGTCTTTGTCCGTGAACTCGAAGGACACGGGAAATCGGGTCACAGTGAGTTTGACGGCGGCCACGGGAGTAGGAGAGCCGTCCAGGGACCGGGCGATGACGAAGAGCGTCTCGCCGGGCTTCACCTTTCCCTCCACGCCGCGGGAGAGGGCCGCCGTGCCTTGATACACCTTGCCGGCGGCGGCTGGTTCGTCCTGCATGGAGCCCACGGCGTTCATCCCGGAGCCTTCCTTTTTGATCACGTGGGCATTGCGGGGATTCTTGGGCGCCGGCGGCACGGGGCCGCTCCACGTGTACTCGTTCTGCGAACACGCTGAGAGGAAGAGGCTCATCACCAAGGTACCCAGGCACCAGGAAAGACGCTGGCGTGTATTGCTAACCATCAACACTCCTTCGTTCATCAGCGGGCCCGCTTACGCCGGTTAAAACCGGCTCGGAATTCAACAACAGGGCCGGACCGCCCTTTATGCGTGACGTGAGAGCTGTTCTCTTGCTCGGTGCGCCGATCCCTATAGGTGAGCAGGTGAGAAGGTGAGTGGGCCGGGACGGCTGCCTTGCAAAGCCCGTCCGCGCCCTCATCTCCCCATCGCCTCATCTCGTCCTTTCTCCGCGTCCTTGGTGGTTAGGCCATTTCCCCTCACGTCCGTCCGAATTTGGCGAGGAGGCCGGCCTCACTGAGGGTAAACACGATGGGCCGCCCGTGGGGGCAGGTGAGGGGCGCCCCGAGAGCGTAGAGAGTGTCCAACAGGTACTGCATTTTTTCAAGGGTCATGGGGTCGTTCAGCATGACGGAACCCCGGCAGGACCGCATGATGAGGACCTCCCGCCACCGGTCACGGGGCGTTCTGAGCACCTCGCCCAGGGAGCCCGCGAACTCGTCCAGCAGGCGCTCGGTCTCGGCGGGGGTGAGGAAGGCCGGGGCGGAGCGGACGGCCACGCTGCCGGGCCCCCACGGCTCCGCCTCGAACCCCTGGCTGGCCAAGAGCTCCGCCGCTTCCTCCGCGCGATGGGCCATGGGCCGGGGCAGGGTGAAGGTCCATGGGATGAGAAACGGCTGGCGGGGGCCTGGACGCTCCAGAAAGCGTCTGAACTGCTCGAAGCGGATGCGCTCGTGGGCCACGTGCTGGTCCACCACGGCCAGGCCTTCGGGGGAGTCGCACAGAATGAAGGAGTGGCGCCATTGGGCCAGGGCCCTGAGCGGACTAGCGGGGAGGCCCCTGGGCGCCTCGCCCTGCGGAAGTTCGAAGAGCCCCGCGGAGAGCGGAGCGGCCAAGCCCGAGACGCCGCCCGAGTTGAAGGCGGAGCCGGTCTCCGCCACGCTGCCGGAAGGCCATTCCCCTTGAACCGGGTAGGGGAAGGCGCTCGCGGGCGGCAGGCTCCGCCCCGGGGAGATGGCCTGCCCAAGGGCCCTGGAGACGGCATCATGAACGGCCTGGCTGTCCACGAAGCGGACTTCTCGTTTGGCGGGATGGACGTTCACGTCCACCCGGTCCAGGGGCAGGGTGAGGGCCAGAAGCACCACCGGGTACCGGCCCTTGGGATGGGTGTCCTGGTAGCCCTGGGTGATGGCGTGCTGAAGGACGCGGTCCCGGACGAAGCGGCCGTTCACGAGGGTGAACTGGTAGCGGGCCGTGCCCAGGTTGCGCTCGGGTTTTCCGGCCAGCCCTCGCAGGGTGACGCGAGGGCTCTCGTGGTGTACGGGAACCATGTCCTCCCGGGGTACCTCGGGGAAAAGCTCGAAGAACCGCTCCAGCCGGTCTGTGACGGGGGACAGATCAAGCAGCGTCCGGCCCTCGTGAGCCAGCCGGAAGGCCACGCCGGGCCGGGCGAGGGCGTAATGCTCCAGGAGGGTAACCACGTGGGTCAGTTCCGTGGAGGGGGAGCGCAGGAACTTGCGGCGCGCGGGCACGTTGTAGAAAAGATCCTTCACCTCAACGCGCGTCCCCGTGAAGAGTCCGCAAGGCCCCAGGGGGCCGAAACGCCCGCCCTCCACCGTGATGGTCCTTCCCTCGGGCACGCTGGCGGGGCGGCTCGCCAGGGTGAGGCGGCTCACGGAGGCGATGGAGGGAAGCGCCTCGCCCCTGAACCCCAGGGTGGCGATGGCGAAGAGGTCCTTCTCGGACCCCAGCTTGCTCGTGGCGTGGCGCTCCAGGGCCATGAGGAGGTCGTCGCCCTCCATGCCCGCCCCGTCGTCTTCCACGAGGATGCGGCGCTGGCCCCCCGCTTCCAACTCAACAGTGATCCTTGCTGCGCCGGCGTCCAATGCGTTTTCCACCAGTTCCTTCACGACCGACGCGGGGCGTTCGATAACCTCGCCCGCAGCGATCTGGTTCACCAGGTTGTCGGGAAGGACGCGGATGTAACCCACGGTGCACCTCGCGCCACAAGGATAGCAGAGATTGGAATTTGGAAAGAGGGAAGGCGATGGGCAAGGGGCAATGGGCAGGAAGGAAGCGAAGGTCGCGGGCAACGCCCCGTTGCCTCGTTCGCGATCCCCCGGTCATCTGCTTGCCTCTCTCGAACGAGAGATACGATCCTGCCCGTAGTACAATCTCCCGCGGAGGTGCGGCGCCATGGCGGATGGATCGGAGAAACTCTCCTCGGAAGCGGCCATTAAGCTCCTGGGAAAGCTCATGCTCTCCTGGGACGGGCAGTGGTTTTTGAAGACGGCCGAAGCGTGCGGCCTTGAGAAGGCCGTGGCCCTCAACGCGAAGGTTAGGCACAGCTTTGGGCGTATCGAGATTCGCGAGTTCCTCAAAGCCAAAGGCAGCGGTGGCGCCGCGACGCTGGAAGAAGCCGTTTCCCTCCTGGAGGAGTACCAGCAACTGTTCCTGGGTGAAGGCATGGCCGCGGCATGGGAGATCGCCGGCGGCAAGGTGACGGTGTCCGTTTCGCGCTGCACGCCTCAGGAGGGGGCGGCCAAGGCGGGCCTGCGCCCGGACACGCCTTGCGTGGCCTGCGAAACGGTCTGGAATGCCTGGCTCGAAACGGCCTTCCCCGGCAGCCGGTGGAGCACCAACGTGGCCGCGGCCCGCGGGCGAGGCGCCTCAACCTGCAAAATCGTTCTGAACAAGGAGTAGGGAAGGGTTCACCACCAAGACACGAAGCACACCAAGGGAAGGATATGGGTTGAGAGTTGGGAGTTGAGAGTTGAGAGAACAGGGCACGACCCTAGGCCTGCTTTCCGTAGCTTACTCTTTGCTTGACTTGGTCTCCTTGGTGCATGGGTGGTGAACCTCCCCGCTATTTGAACCGCGCGGGGGAGTATGGCGCCGGGTCCAGGGGAGGCACCCGTCCCAGCAGGAGCGCCGCGGCCAGCTCGCCCACGGCGGCGGAGGTGGTCATGCCGTGCCCGCCCAATCCCGCCACCCACAGAAAGTTGGACACCTTCGGGTCCCGCCCGATGACGAAGTTGCCGTCATCGGAAAAGGACCGGAGCCCCGCCCACATCCTGGCGATGGGAAGGTTGGCGAGGTGCGGGAAGGTGGACGACAGGCGCTCCGCGAGCCAGGCGGAGGCGTCAGGGTCGGCGGGGGGCGAGCCGGGCTTCCACGTGGCCTCGTCGCACGGGGACAGCAGGAGGCCGCGGCTTTCCGTCCTGAAATAGACCGCCGGATGGAGGCACCACACATAGGGAGCCGGCGTCCCGGCTCCGTCCAGGGGTCCCGTGTGCAGCAGGTGGCGGCGCCGCGGCGTGATGGCCAAAGGCGACGCGTCCGCGAGCCTCGCCACCTCACCGGCCCAAGCTCCGGCGGCGTTGACGACCCAGTGGGCGTGAAGGGTTCCCTTGGATGTCTCCACGGCCGTGATCTTGTGCTTGTCCACTTGAAAGCCCGTAACCTTCGCGCTGGTTTCCACCTCCACGGGCGCGAGGTAGGAGGTGAGGAGGGCGTGAATATCCGCCAGTCCGTCATGTGGGCAAGCCAGGGCCGAGCGGAAGGGAGACTCCGTCAGGGAGGGGACCTTGTCCAGCACCTCCGGGCGGGAGGCAGGGTAGGTGTGAACTCCCGCCGCCATGGCGTTCCTTTGAATTTCGTCCAGGCGGGGATCGTCCGCCACCGTGGACAGGAGAAACCCTCCCGCGGGTTCGAGGAGGGCGGTCGGGCAAAACCCAGGTGGAGGATGGCGCAGGAAGAACGTCCCCAGGGCCGCGAGCAGCGACGTGGGCGGTTCGGGCACGCCCTGCCGCGCGATGCCCGCGTTGCGCCCTGATGCGTGGACCCCCGGCATGTCCTCCTGCTCCAATACTTTGATCCGGTCCACACCGCGGTGCTTGAGCCACCATGCCGTCGCGGCTCCCGCGAATCCTCCGCCGATGATGACCGCGTCGAGGTGATGCGAGGATCCCGCCATAGGCCCTCCCAGTTAGGATGCAAGGATAGGACTTTGGTCCCGTGGATTCAAGGCTTGCGGGGCTAATGTCCGTGCCCTACAATGCAGGCAACGGAGGTAGGACGGTGAAAGGACATGCGCTCAAAGGTATGATGCTGCTCGCGATGCTGGCCGCCACGGGGTGTTGCGGGATGTTCCAATCCAAGGAGGAGAGATACAAGAAGGAGATGGAATGCGCCCTCCGCGTGACGGACGAGCGGTCCATCGTGATCCTCCAGAAGGGCATGTTCTGCTGCGAGAAGCTCCCCGCGCAGGATACGACCCTTCCTGCGGCGAGGCGCTTCTACCTCCTGCGCGCCGCGGCCCTCGAACCGAAGAACCCCGATCCTCTTATGCAGATCGCACGCTCCTACTGGGACGACCGGGATTTTGTCCCGGCCCTGGCCTTCTTCGTCCAGGCCAAGGAGCTGAGCCCCAAGCCTCTGGCGGCGGTCATCGGGGAGATCACCATGCTCCGGCTCACGAAGCAGTGGGACAAGGCCATGACCTTGGTGGCATGGATCCGGGAGCAGAAGGCCATGGACGCCCCCAAGGTAGCTGATTACCTCGATGCGCGTCTCCTCTACGACCAGGGAAAATACGCGGAGGCGAAGCCCCTCTTTCTGAACGCCCTCAAGCGCGCCGAGTCGGGCTCCGACACCCTGGGCGACACGCCCTACACCATGAAGGACACCTATCTCTACCTGGCGCAGATCCAGCTCAAGGGGGGAGACCCGCAAGGGGCTTACGAGGACTTTAAACTGTTTTTAAAGAAGACCAGCAATCCCGACTTCCAACTTTTCTATAACTATTGGGTGGGGAAGCTGGGGAGCGACCAAGCCGCCCTCTACGACAAAATCGAGAGCGACTGGGCTTGGCC
This sequence comes from Acidobacteriota bacterium, assembly GCA_037445535.1. GTDB lineage: Bacteria > Acidobacteriota > UBA4820 > UBA4820 > DSQY01 > JAKAJA01. Next base: position 7,880 of record JBBIKI010000048.1, read on the forward strand.
GAGGCAGTGAAGGGAAGCCGGGGGAGCAGGGGAGTAGGAAGCAAAGGACAGGACCATCCAAGAGGGGAAAAGAGAAGGGCGGAGGCCGCGGTCTCCGCCCTTCGTTGTTTGGCGCGGGCTCACCCGGTCAGGCGAGATCCTTGAGCAGTGCCACGAGGACCTTGTAGGTCTTCTGCACCGAGTCGATGTGCACTTCCTCGTCGGGCGAGTGGGCGTTGCGGATCTCGGGCCCGATGGAGATCATGTCCATGCCCGGGAACTTGTCGCCGATGATGCCGCACTCCAGGCCCGCGTGGATGGCCTTGGGGGCCGGTTCGACCCCGTAGAGCCGCGCGAAGGTTGCCTGGGCGGCCTTGAGGATAGGCGAATCGAGATTGGGCTTCCAGCCGGGATATCCGTCGCTCTGGACGACGCGGGCTCCCGCCAGGCGGCCGATGCTGGCGACCCAGTCGGCGGCCCAGGCAAGCTGGGACATGACGGAGGAGCGCTGGGAGGTGCAGATCTCCACCTTGCCCTTGAAGGTGCTGATGATGGCGAAGTTGGTGGAGGTCTCCACGAGGCCCGGGATGTCCCTGCTGAAGGCCGTGTACCCGTGCGGGATGGCGGCCAGGAGGGTGAGCAGTTTGGTTTGGCTCGCGGGAGACAGGGGAGGCAACTCGGCCTTGCCCGCTTCCACCGAGATGCTCACCGCGTCGTCCAGCCCCTTCAGTTCCAGGCGGGCCGTGGCCTGCATTTTGGCGGCGGCGTCGCGGGCGGCACCCATTTGGTCTTTGTCCATGCGAAACAGGGCGAAGGCTTCACGGGGGATGGCGTTGCGCTTGGAGCCGCCGTCCACCGACACGAGGCCGAGGCCCATGTAGCTCATGGCCTGCAAGGTCCGCACGAGAAGCCGGTTGGCGTTGCCCCGGCCTTCGTGAATGTCGCCGCCCGAGTGGCCCCCCCGCAGGCCCGTCACGGAGAGCTTGACGACGGGACGCGGGTCCGGGGCCGTGGCCCTGGCCACGCGCAGGGTGAGGACCGTGTCCTGGCCTCCCGCGCACCCAACGTAGATGGAACCGTCCTCCTCCGTGTCCAGGTTCAGCAGGCGCCGCCCTTTGATGAACCCGGGCGTGAGGCCGTTGACCCCGTTCAGCCCCCGCTCCTCGTCTACCGTGAAGAGGAGTTCCAGGGGTCCGTGGACGGAGGCGGGGTCGTCCAGGAGGGCCAGGCTCATGGCCACGCCGATGCCGTTGTCGGCGCCGAGGGTGGTTCCCGTGGCTTTGACCGTGTTGCCCTCCTGGCGAAGGGCAAGGGGATCCTTCAGGAAGTCGTGGTTGGAACTTGAATTTTTCTCGCACACCATGTCCAGGTGGCCCTGAAGGATGGTCACGGGGGCCTTCTCATGGCCGGGGGTGGCGGGGACGCGGATGACCACGTTGCCCACCTCGGAGCGCTCGTAAGGCAGGCGGTGGGCCTTGGCCACGGAGACGACCCAGTCGGCGGCGGCCTTCTCATGCCCCGAGGGGCGGGGGATTCTGCTGAGAGCTTGGAAGTAGTCCCACAGGCTTTTGGGTTCTAGGTTCAACACGGATGACCTCCCGGAAGGTGGGCGCGTGCGTGGCGGGTCGTGCCCCCGCGGCCTGGCCACGCGCCAAGGTGCGTAGTATCCCACAAATTCCAAAGTGAAGCTGATGAAGATTCACCTCTGCCTGCCGTGGTAGACTTTCCCCGCGGAGAGGCCATGCACGAAACGGGCGTTGCCATGGAGATTTACCGGGCCAGCCTCCAGGCCGCGGAGGCTCACGGGCCCGGGCATCTGGAGCGCGTGCGCGTGGCCGTGGGCGAGTTGTCCGCGGTGGACCCCGAACTCCTGGCCTACGCCTGGGAGGCGGTGGTGGCCGGTACGCCGGACGAGGGCTGCCCCCTGGAAGTGGAATGGCATCGCGCCCGCCAGAGCTGCGCGGCCTGCGGCCAGGACAAGGAGCGGTCCGAGGGGTCCTGGCTTCCCGTGTGCCCCGATTGCGGCGAGTTCCTCACGGTGGAAGGGGGCCGCGAACTGGACCTCCTCCAGTTGAGCTATCTTCCCGACAAGCCAGGAGGCGCCCATGTGTGACGACCCATCCCACGCCCACGTCCACGCCCACGGTCCCTTCCGCAACCTTGGCCATGAGCACGGGCCCCTTCAGGTGCAGGTGGAGAGGCGGGTCCTGGAGTCGAACGACCTAGAGGCCCAGCACCTGCGGGAGGATTTCGCTGAAGACGGCACCCTCGTGGTGAACCTCATCTCCTCCCCCGGTTCGGGCAAAACGACCCTCCTGGAAGCGACCGTGGCGGAGCTCAAAGGGAAGCTCTCGGTGGGCGTCATCGAGGGCGACGTGGCCACGGAGCGCGACGCGGACCGAATCCGGGCCCTGGGCGTTCCGGCCTTCCAGGTGGTCACGGGCGGGGCGTGCCACCTCGACGCGCGGCAGGTGAACAAGGCCCTGAGGAAGGGAAAGTTCCCCGACCTGGACGTCCTCTTCATCGAGAACGTGGGGAACCTCGTCTGCCCCACGTCCTACGATCTGGGCGAGGATTTCAAGGTGGCGCTTCTGAGCGTCACCGAGGGGGACGACAAGCCCTTCAAGTACCCGGGCATCTTCTCCGCGGCCCAGGTCACCCTCATCACCAAGACCGACCTCATGGCCCACGTCTCCTTCGACCTGGAGGCCGTGAAGGGGCAGATCAAGACTCTGCGGCCCGGCGGTGAGGTGCTCATGGCCTCGGCCCAGACGGGCACGGGCGTGGACGCGTGGTGCGGCCTGCTCGCCGCCCGCCTCGCCGCCAAGAGGGCCCAGGAGCCGTGACGCCCGCGCCGCCCAGCAGGCGCCTGCGCCTGGTGTGCCGGGGCGTGGTTCAGGGTGTGGGGTTTCGCCCGTCGGTCCACCGGCTGGCCCTCTCTCTCGGCCTGGGGGGCTGGGTGCGCAACGGCCCCGATGGCGTGGTCATCGAAGTGGAGGGAGCGGGAAGTGCGGTCCGCGCGTTCTCCGAAGGCCTTCGCGGCGCCATGCCTCCCCTGGCGCGCCTGGATGAGGTCACCCGAGAGGACATCCCCTCCAAGGGCGAGCCGCGCTTCACCATCGAGGACTCGGAGGCGGGAGAGCGCCGGAGCGCCCTGGTTCCCCCCGACTCGGCCCTCTGCGCCGACTGCCGGCGCGAGATGGAAAGGCCCGGCGACCGCCGCTTTCACTATCCCTTCACCACCTGCACCAACTGCGGCCCCCGCTTCTCCCTCGTTCGCGCCCTGCCGTACGACCGGGAGCGGACGGCCATGGCCTGCTTTCCCTTCTGCCCCGAGTGCGCGAGGGAGTACGCCGACCCCGGCGACCGCCGCTTTCACGCCGAGCCCGTCTGCTGTCCCGCGTGCGGGCCGCGCCTCTGGCTGGCCGGCGCGGAAGGGGTGAGCATTGCCCAGGGAGAGGAGGCTCTGGCTCTGGCCCGGGCCGCCCTTGCGCAAGGGCGCATCGTGGCCCTCAAGGCCCTGGGCGGGTTCCAGCTCGCGTGCAGGGCCGACCTGGAGGACCCCGTGCGGCGGCTTCGCGAGCGCAAGGGGCGGCCCACGAAGCCTTTCGCGCTTATGGCCCGCGACCTGGAGACGGCCCGGCGGCTGGTTCATCTGGGGTCCGAGGACGAAGCCCTCCTCGCCTCGCCGCGGGGCCCCGTGCTCCTCGCGCCGGTCCAGGCCGGAGCCTTGGTCGCCGCAGGCGTGGCTCCCGGCATGGACGATCTCGGGGTCATGGTGCCCACGGCGCCCCTCCACGTGGAGCTCTTTCGCGGGGCCCCCTTTGACTGCCTTGTCATGACCTCGGGCAACCGGAGCGACGAGCCCATCTGCAAGGGTAACCGCGAGGCCCTCGATCGGCTGCGGGGCATCGCGGACCTCTTCCTCATGCACGACAGGGACGTGGTCCGGCGCGTGGACGACTCGGTGGCGCGCACGTCGAGCCACGGCCCCTTCCTCGTGCGCCGGGGGCGCGGATACACGCCCGAGGCCCTTCCGCTTCCCGAGGAGGCGAAGCGCCCCGTCCTGGCCCTGGGCGGGTACCTCCAAACGTCCGCGTGCCTCGCGGCCGGCCGGGACGCCTTCCCGTCCCAGCACGTGGGCGACCTGGACGGCGAGGCCGCGCGGGCCTTTCTTCGAGAAGTCTCCTCGGGGCTGGAGGAGTTCCTTCAGGCCGAGGGGCGGGTGATCGTGGTGGACGCCCATCCCGACTATCCGAGCACGTGGCTGGGAGAAGAACTCGCGG
>JBBIKI010000048.1:12244-23750 GCA_037445535.1 Acidobacteriota bacterium
CGCCACGGCTCCTGGCCAAAGGCTTCGGGGGCGGGACGGCTTTTCGAGGGCCTGGGCGCCCTCCTCGGCCTCGCCGCCGTCAACGGCTGGGAGGGAGAGGCCGCCGCCAGGGCCGAAGCCCTGGCAGCCGGGGCGGGCGCCATTCCGCCGTGGCCCGAGTCCCCGGAAGCTCTGCCGAAGGGCCGCCTGAGCGGCTCCCGCCTGCTGGCTATGGCCGCTCGCCGTCTGGCAGCGGGTGAGTCTCCCGAACGGGTGGCCGCGGGGTTCCACGCCTCCTTCTGTGACGTGGCAGTGGCTCTCGCCAGGGCATCCTTCGGCGCTGATGTCTCCACTGTCGCCCTGGGCGGAGGATGCCTGGTGAACCGCCTCCTGAGAGACGGGCTATCTTCCCGTCTGTCAGCCCTGGGGTATACTCCATCTCTGCCCATGCGAATCCCTCCCGGGGACGGCGGCCTCTCCTACGGGCAGGCGGTCTTGGGAGTTGTCGCCGAGGCCCGCGGGGTGGAACCCGCGCAAGAAGGAGGTTTTTGAATGTGTCTTGCGGTCCCCATGCGCCTCATCCGCCGCGAGGGCGACGCGGGAACCCTCGACCTGGACGGCGTCCAGCGCGAGGTCTCCCTGGCCCTCCTCCCCGATGCCCAGGTGGGAGAATACCTCCTGGTCCACGCGGGCTATGCCATCGGCACCCTCGACGAAGAGGAGGCCAAGATCACCCTCCAGCTTCTCAAGGAGGTGGCCGGCCATTCGGAGGCCCGCCATGACTTCTGAGGAGGCCTTCGACCGGGGCGCCTTCGGAGATCCCGGGGCCGTGGCGGGCTTGGCCTCGGAAATCCGGAAAGGGGCGGAGCGCCTGGGGCGGCCCGTCACGTTCATGGAGGTGTGCGGCACCCACACCAACGCCATCGCCGCCGCGGGGCTGCGGCGCCTCCTTCCGGGCTCCATCCGCCTCATCGCCGGCCCCGGCTGCCCCGTGTGCGTCACGCCCGTGGGCTACGTGGACCGGGCCGAGGCCCTCGCCCGGCGCGACGGCACCACCGTCTGCACCTTCGGCGACATGCTCCGCGTTCCCTCGAGCACGGGAAGCCTGGAGCGCGTGAGGGCCGGGGGTGGGGACGTGCGCATCGTCTACTCGCCCCGCGACGCCGTGGAGCTGGCCCGGCAGAATCCCTCGCGCCAGGTGGTCTTCCTCGGCGTGGGCTTCGAGACCACGGTGCCCACGGTGGCGGCGGCCTTAGACGAAGCGGAAGCCACGGCGGTCTCCAACTTCATGGTCCTCTCGGGCCACAAAGTCATGCCGCCGCCCCTCCGGGCCCTCGCTTCCGATCCCGGGGTGAAGGTGGACGGCCTCCTGTGCCCTGGCCACGTGTCCGTCATCACGGGATGGCGCGCCTTCACGTTCCTTCCGGAGGAGTATGGGCTCGCGGCCGTGGTGGCGGGCTTCACGCCCACGGACGTGATGCGCGGGGTGCGCGACCTGGTGAGGCAGGTGGCCGAGGGCAAGCCCGAGGTGGTGAACCTCTACTCGCGGGTGGTGACGGCCGAGGGGAACGCCCGGGCCAAAAGTCTCGTGGAGCGGTATTTCACCCCCGAAGATCAAATCTGGCGCGGTTTTGGCGCCATCCCCGGGTCGGGCCTGGGCCTGCGGCAAACCTTCGCTCACCGCGACGCCTCGCTCATCGAGGTGGATGTCTGTGTCCCCGTGGAGCCAGAAGGTTGCCGCTGCGGCGAAATCCTGAAGGGGACCATCAACCCGCCCGAGTGCCCCCTCTTCGGGCGCGAGTGCACCCACGAGAGCCCCGTCGGCGCGTGCATGGTGTCCAGCGAGGGGACCTGCGCCGCCTGGTACCGGCACGAGCGCCTCTCCCTCGGAGGAACCCCATGAAAGGTTTGGACCGCATCCTCCTGGCCCACGGCGGGGGCGGCAAGCTCACGGCCCAGCTCGTGCGCGAAGCCTTCCTCCCGGCCCTCGGCAACCCGGCCCTGGCGGCCCTCTCCGACGCGGCCATCCTCCCCGGGCTGCCTCCCGGCCGCCCGGCCCTCACCACCGACGCCTTCGTCGTCGACCCTCCGATCTTTCCCGGCGGGGACTTGGGCTACCTCTCCGTGTGCGGGACGGTGAACGACCTGGCCGTGTCGGGGGCCAAGCCCCTCTGGCTCACGTGGGCCCTGATTTTGGAGGAGGGCCTGGAGGGCGGGATGCTGGAGACCTTCGTGGCGGGTGCGGCGCGAGCCGCCAGCGAAGCGGGGATCTCCATCGTGGCGGGGGACACGAAGGTCGTGCCCAAAGGGAAGGGAGACAAAGCCTTCGCCGTGACCGCGGGCCTCGGGATCGTCCCCCCCGGAAGGGACCTGGGCGACCACCGCATCCAGGAGGGCGACATCCTTCTCGTGTCAGGTCCCATCGCCGAACACGGTGCTACCGTGGTGGCGTGCCGGCACGCCATGGCGGGCCCCGGGCTGGTCTCCGACTGCCGGCCCCTCGCGTCGCTCGCGGCGGCCCTGCTGGATTCGGGCGCCGAGGTTCACGTCATGCACGACCCGACCCGCGGCGGCGTGGCCACCACCTGCAACGAGGTGTCCGGACGCCGCGGACTCAGGTGCGTCATCGAGGAGTCCTCCGTGCCCCTGCGCCGGGAGGTGGCCGCCGTCTGCGACCTGCTCGGCCTCGACCCCCTCTACGTGGCCTGCGAGGGGCGCCTCCTGGCGTGGGTCGCGCCGAAGGACGCGCCGCGCGCCCTTCATGCCCTCCAAAGCCACCCGCAAGGCGAGGGCTCCGCCGTTTTGGGCCGCATGGAGGCGGGCCGGGAAGGCTCCTCCGCCGTCGTCCTTCAGACGCGTTATGGTTCAGAGCGGCCCCTGGACTACCTCGCCGGCAGCGACGTGCCCAGAATCTGCTGAAGCTTGGAGTCGTGCAACTCGTTGACGCCATCGCAACGCTGGGGCATAGTAGGGCTTGGTTTAGTCCACAGCGGCCGGCCCCTTGACGGGAGAGTCTCATGGAGGCAGAGAACTTCCATCTGATCCGTGTCCTCCTGATCGAGGACAACCCGGCAGAAGCGCGCCTTCTGAGCGAATGCCTCGCGGAGCATCCCGTCGCCCGCTTCGAGGTGGAGTGGGCCGACAGGCTCTCGCGGGGGTTGGCGTACCTGGCCGATAAGCCGCCGGACGTGGTTGTTCTCGATCTGACCCTGCCCGACAGCGCGGGCCTGGACACTCTCGTTCGCCTTCGGGAGCCCGCGCCTGCCCTTCCGGTGGTGGTGTTGACGGGCTTGCAGGACGAAGAGGTGGCCAGGCAGGCACTCCAGAAGGGCGCCCAGGACTACATCGTCAAGGGTTCCGTGGACGACCGCCTCCTGGCACGCGCCCTCATGTACGCCGTGGAGCGCAAGCGCTACGAGGAAGCCCTCAGGCAGAGCGAGCGCTCCCTCTCCACCCTCATGAGCAACCTGCCCGGCATGGCCTATCAGTGTGTCAACAAGCCGGATTGGCCCCTGTCCTTCGTGAGCGAGGGCTGCACCGAACTGACGGAGTTATCACCAAGCGACTTCACGAGCGGGAGTGTCGGTTACAACGAGCTTATCGTTCCCGAGGACAAAGACCGCGTGTGGGACGAGGTCCAGGAAGCCTGCTCGCGAGGGCTGGCCTTCGAGCTAACCTACCGCATCCGTACGGCGCGCGGCCAGGAGAAAACGGTCTGGGAAAAGGGCAGGGCCGTGGCGTGGGAGGGGGGAGTTCCCTCCGTTCTGGAAGGCATCATCATCGATGTGTCCGCCCGGGTGAACGCGGAGCGGGACCTGGAGGCGGCGCAGGCGGCCCTGCGCCGGGCCGAGACCTTGGAGACCATCGGGATGATCGCGGGCGGGGTAGCCCACGAGGTTCGCAACCCGCTTTTCGCCATCAATACGGTCTCCATGGCCCTGGGCAAAAAACTGGCGGGCCAGGAGGGCGTCAGCGAATACCTGGGCCACATCCAGGAGCAGGTGCGGCGCTTGGCGGCCCTCATGGACGACCTGCTCACCCTCGGCCGTCCAGCCCGCCCCGAGGAATTCGCGCCCTGCGCGGTGCAGGGGGTTCTCTCCGACTGCCTCCATCAGTTGGCGGTCAAAACGCCTGGCGTGGCGGCGGCCTGCGCCGTTGATCTCCCTAGCGAGCCGATGATGGTCAACGGCGCTCCGGGAAAGCTCTCCCAGGTCTTCGTCAACGTCATCGAAAACGCCTTGAGCTTCTCTCCCCCGGGACGGCCCGTGTGCATCTCCGCCCATCAGGACGGCGAGTCCGTCTTTGTCTCCATCTCCGACGAAGGGCCGGGCATCTCCGGGGACCTCTTGCCCAAGTTGTTCAGCCCCTTCGCCAGCCGCCGCCAGGGAGGCACGGGCCTGGGCCTAGCCATCGTGAAGCAGATCGTGGCCGCCCACGGCGGCTTCGTATCCGCCGCCAACAACACCCCAGGCCCCGGCGCCACCTTCACCATCACCCTTCCACAGAGGGCCGCGACTCAGGGCGGAAAGAAGCCGTGCCCCTCCTGAGACCCGGCATCCTGGCAGGGACGGCGCGCCCGGCCTCTGGTTCTGGAGGATCGAAGGACCCGGCCGCGAGGAGGCGCCCGTAACCATGGATGTCCGCACCCTCGCGGTGATGCTGGCCATCACCAGCGTGATTCAGGTTGGGGTCTTCGCGCTCCAGGCAACCATCAGCAAGGCCTACCGGGGGATCGGGTGGTGGCTGCTGTGGAGTGCCTCGGCGGCCGCGGGTTCCGCCTTCATGGTCCTTAGGAGCATCCCGGAGATCGCGCGCATCTCCATCCTCGCCCAGAACAGCCTGATCGTCCTGGCCGTCATCTTCCTTTACATCGGCATCCTCCGCTTCTTCGGCCAGAGAGAGTCCAGGCCGGTCCTTGCCTGTGCCTACGCGGTCTACCTCGTGGCCCTAGCCTTCTTTCTCTATGGACACGACGACATCGCCATGCGGGGCGCCATCATCTGTTTCGCCCTGGCGTTCGCGTCCCTGGTATCCGCCCGCGCCCTTCTCGTCTACAAGACACCCTCGGTCCGGGCCACGGCCATCTTTTGCAGTGTGGTCTTCATCCTGCACGGCCTCCTGTTTCTAGGCCGCAGCCTCCTGATTCTCCTGGGCGCCGACGTGGCCGACGTGTTCAGCCCGGTCCTTTTCAACGTGGCTCCCTATCTCGACGCGATTGTCGCGAGCCTGCTCTGGACCTTCGGCTTGATCATCATGACCAACCAGAGGCTTAACGCCGAGATGAGGGAGGCGAAGGAGCACTTTGAATTGCTCTTCCATACCATCCCCGACGCGGTGCTCATCACCCGCCTGGAGGACGGCTTCTGCCGGGAAGCGAACGAAGGATTCATGGCACTTACCGGGTTCACCCGCTCGGAGGTGGTGGGCCACTCGATCCTCGGCCTGGAGGTCTGGGGCGATCCCCAGGACCGCGGGAGGACCGTGAAGGAGCTTCGCGACAAGGGTGCGTGCCACAACATCGAGTTTCTGTTTCGAAGGAAGGACGGCAGCAGGCTGGCGGGCATGATCTCCGCCAGGACCTTCCCCCTGGAAGGAGCCGCCCACATCCTGTGCGTGGGCCGCGACGCCACCGAGATCAAGCGCGCGGAGGCCCTCCGCGCCCAGCTCGAAGTGGAGCGCGAACGGGCCAAGGCCGCGGAGGCCATGGGCCACCTGGTGCAAGGCCTCGCCCACGAGATCCGCAACCCGCTCTTCGCCATCAGTTGCAACGTCCAGGCCCTCCAGAAAAAGCTCGCGGGAGATCCGGGCGTGGCGCCCTTCATGGACTTTGTCCAGGAGCACGTGGCCCGGCTGGGCTCTTTGATGAAGGACGTGGTGGAGCTGGGACGAAGCCCGGGCGCCGGTTCCCTCGTGGCCGATGACCTGGCCGCCGTCGCGGCCGCGGCCGCGGCGGAAGCCCGAAAGGAACACCCCGGCGCTGATATCCTCCTCCTCCTGCCCCTGGAGCCGGCCATGGCCCTCTGCCGCCGCGCCGAGCTGCAGCGCGCCCTCGTCCACCTGCTCGCCAACGCCCTCGGCCACGCGGGGCCGGACCGCCCCGTGACGCTCCGACTGACCGGTGAGGACGGCCTCTGGCGCCTGGACGTGTCCGACCTGGGCCCGGGCATTGACGATCGCCTGGCCGCCAAGCTCTTCACCCCGTTCGTCACCAGCCAGGCCGGCCAGAAGGGCCTGGGCCTCGCTCTCGCCAAGCAGTACGTGGAGCAGCAGGGCGGCACCATCACCGCCGCCAACAACACCCCCGCCCCCGGCGCCACCTTCACCATCACCCTTCCCGCCTCTCGCCCGGCCTGAAGCCCGTCCAGCCCCGCCGCTCCCCCGCCGCGCGGACACCACGCCGGGCGGCCACGGCGGGCCGCCCCTACGGAAAACAGACCAACCGCCGCACCGCCCGTAGGGGAGGGCGTCCCTGCCCTCCCCAGGGCGGCCACGGTGGGCCGCCCCTACGGTCCCGCCGGCCGGTTCCGGGCGGCCACGGCGGGCCGCCCCTACGGAATACAGACCAACCGCCGCACCGCCCGTAGGGGAGGGCGACCCTGCCCTCCCCAGGGCGTCCCTGCCCTCCCGCCGCCGTTGGTGGCACCTTGTTGTTGGCACTTATCCGTGGCGTGCACAGGGCGGGCAAGAGTGCCCGCCCCACGATGATTGACAGAACCTCCGGCACCGCCTAGACTTTCCGGCACAGGAGGCCATTCTTGAACACGGTCCCGGCTGCTGAGGCAGGCGGCGAGAACAGGGCCGGCGGGGACCCGGGGCACCGGGGTCTGTCGCGCGTTGCTCTCTGGTGTTTTGCCGCCGTCTGCGCGGCCTCACTCTTGATTCTCCTCACCTGGGGGACGGGCCTGTGGCAGCTCACGGCCTTGGTCGCGGGGTACGTCCCCGTGGCGCCGAGCACGGCGCTGCTCTTTCTGGCCCTAGGCGGCGCGGCCCTGCTGCGAGTGAAACTGCCGGGATCAGAGGGGACGCGGTGGTTCGCCTGGGCGGCCATCGGCGGCACGATGGCCATGGTCCTGCTGGTCTGGGCCGCCTTCCTTCTGGGGAGGACCCTGCCCCTGGAACGGTGGCTGGCGCACACGACGCAAACCGTCGGGGCCATTCCGGCCGGCGTCATGTCGCCGCTCTCCGCGGCGGTGTTTCTGATGGCGGCCCTCGCTCTCCTCTTCCAGCTCCCGCTCCTCTCGCGCCGCATCTGGCAGCGGCAAACCTCGGCGGTTTTTGCCCTGGCCGTGGTGTTTCATGGCACGGGCGTGGCCCTGGGGTATGGCTTGCGGGTCCCCGTGCTCTACGGGGAGGCGATCGTACCCATGGCCGCCGCTACGGCGGGGATGTTCATCCTGCTGGGTTTGGGGCTCCTGTGTATGGCGGGCGGCAAGGTATGGCCCTTGGCCCTCTTCGTGCCGAGTGTGTCCAGCGCGCCCTCTCGCCACTCCTCCGTGGGCGGGCTTCTGGCCCTTTTTGCCGTCTTCGCGGCGGCCATCGGCGCCACCGCCTTCTTCTACACCGAACGCCAGGCCATGGACGCCCGGAAAGCCGCGTATGAGACCCTGGACGCCATCGCCAACCTGAAGGTGCATGAGATTGTCTCCTGGCGCGGCGAGCGCTTGGGGGACGCCGCGGCCATCGCGGGCAATCCGCTGGCTAGCGACGCGGCGGCGAAGGTCATCGAGGGTACGGCGGACGAGGCGGCACGGGAGCAGGTGAGGCGGTGGCTCACCTCCCTGCAAGTTTACGCCGGTTACCGGAGCCTTTGCCTAGTGGACCGGGAGGGACGGGTGGCCCTCGTGGCGGGCGAGCCGAGCCACGGGATCGGGTCTCCGGGGCGGGGGGCCTTGAGGGAAGCCCTCGCCTCGGGGAAGGCCGTCTTGACGGGGCTTCACGAGACGCGCGAGGTGGGCTACATCCACATGGAACTCTTCGTGCCGGTTCACGGGCTTCAGAAGGGCGCGGCGGCTGGGGCCGTGCTGATCCGCATTGATCCGGCGGCCTACCTCTACCCGATGCTGGCCAACTGGCCCGCGCCCACGACGACGGGAGAGACCCTTCTCGTGCGAAGGGATGGCAGCGACGTCCTCTACCTGAATCCCCTCAGGTTCGACCCAGAGGCGGCCTTGAAGCTGAGGCTCCCGGTAGCCACGCCGGGCCTTCCCGCGGCGCTGGCCGTAACGGGCAAAGAAGGCAACGTGGAAGGGCGGGACTACGCGGGCCGCGAGGTGCTCGCCTACGTGCGCTCCGTCCCCGGCTCCCCGTGGCTCATCGTCGCCAAGGCCGACCGGAGCGAGCTCCTGGCCCCCGCCCGCCGCTCCGCCCGGGGCGTCTTCGTGATGGCCCTCCTCCTCGTTCTGGCGACAGGCGGGGCCATGGGCGCGGTCTGGCGGAACCAGCAGATGGCCTCCCTCCGGCGGGCCATGGCCGCGGAGCGCGATCGCCAGGCCCTCCTGAGGCACTTCGAATTCCTCTTCAAGTACGCCAACGACATGATCCTCCTGGCTGACGCCCGGGGGCGGTACGTGGAGGCCAATGACAGCGCGCTCCGGGCCTACGGATATACGCGGGAGGAGATGCTGGCTCTGACCATGGAGGATGCCCGGGCCCCCGAATCCAGGGAGCAGGTGTCCGAACTGCTCAGCCGCCTGGAGAGCGCGGGGGCCAGCGGGCTGAGGTTCGAGACCCTGCACGTGCGCAAGGACGGGAGCGTCTTCCCCGTGGAGGTCAGCGCCCGGGTCGTGAACGTGGATGGCGTCCCCTACTATCAGGCCATCGTACGGGACATCACCGGCCGCAAGCGGGCCGAGGAGGAGCTCGTCCGCAGCGCGCAGGAGCTGGCCCGCCATTCGGACGAGCTGGCGCGCTCCAACGCGGAGCTTCAGCAGTTCGCCTACGTGGCCTCCCACGACCTTCAAGAGCCCCTGCGCATCATCAGCAGTTACGCCCAGCTCCTGGAGCGGCGCTACGAGGCCAAGCTGGACGGCGACGCGAAGGAGTTCCTGGATTTTATCGTGGACGCGGCCAAGCGCATGCAACGGCTCATCAACGACCTGTTGGATTATTCGCGGGTGGGCACCAAGGGCAGCGACATGGCCCTCCTCGAGATCGGCGAGGCCCTCGGCGAGGCGGAGTCCAACCTCAAGATAGCCATCGAGGAAACGGGAACCCAAATCACCCGCGGTCCTCTCCCGGAGGTCTTTGGCGATCGCAGGCAGATCGTCCAGCTCTTTCAGAACCTCCTGAGCAACGCCATCAAGTTCAGGGGCGCCGAGCAGCCTCGCATCCACGTCTCCGCCTCGCGGAAGGGGAAAGAGTGGATCTTCGCCGTCAAGGACAACGGCATCGGCATGGATCCCCAGTTCAGGGACCGCATCTTCATCATTTTTCAGCGCCTCCACGGGAGAGAGGAGTACCCCGGTACGGGCATCGGTTTGGCCATATGCCAGAAGATCGTCCAGCGGCACAAGGGAAAGATCTGGGTAGAATCGAGGCCCGGCGAGGGCTCCGCGTTCTTCTTCACCCTGCCGGGGGTTAAGGTGGAACGTGGCAAGGCGAGAGAAGAAGGTTGAAGGTTGAAACCAGAAAGCTGATGGCTGAAAGCTTACGGCGGCAGCTGGCCTCACAAAGAAGGAGCGGTGATGGTGCCGAAAATGGGAAAGCCCATCGAAATCCTGTTGGCTGAAGACTCGGCCGCGGACGTGCGCCTGACACGGGAAGCCCTGAAAGACGCCAAGGTGCTCAACCGGATGAGTGTCGTGAGGGACGGCGTGGAGGTCATGGCCTTCCTCCGGCGGCAGGGCCCCTACGCGGACGCCCCCCGCCCCGACCTCGTCCTGTTGGATCTGAACATGCCCAAGAAGGACGGCCGGGAAGTGCTGGCGGAAATCAAGGGCGACGCCGACTTCAAGCGCATCCCCGTGGTGGTCCTGACCACCTCCCAATCTGAGGAGGACATTTTGCAGAGCTACAACCTGCACGCCAACTGCTTCATCACCAAACCGGTGGATCTGAGCCAGTTCGTCACCGTGGTGAAGTCCATCGAGCACTTCTGGCTCACCATCGTGGAGTTACCGCCCGATAGCGAATGAGCGCTAGCGTGGAGGCGCGTCCGTGAACGAAAACCCCATCCGGCTGCTGTTGGTCGAGGACAATCCCGGCGGAGGCACGCCTGATGGAACTCTATCTCGTGGAAGACACGGGCGGGTTCGACCTGCGATGGGCCGAGTGCCTCGCCGCCGCGGAGGCGTTTTTGAAAGGTGCGGACCGGCCCGCGGATGGGGTTCTTTTGGATCTCTCTGGTGGTGGAGAATCCGGACGTGGCCATTCCCGCGATCTGCGTGCCCGAGAAGGTGATGCTCGCCCTCGTGTTGCGCGAGGGCGGCGTCCCAGATTAAAGTAACGGCGGGGCGAGGGCGGGAGGACCGCCCTCTTCTTCGACCCTGGGGGGGGATCTCATGGCGGCGACAAACGGCGCGGCGGAAGGTGCGGCCACCACGTGGCGTTTCCCGGCGGCGTTCTGGACGGGAAATACCATCGAGCTTTTCGAGAGGGCGGCCTACTACGGCACCTTCATCGTCCTGGCCCTTTACCTCACGGACGTGGTGGGATTCACGGACGTGCAGGCGGGATGGATCGGGGCCTTTTTCTCGTCCTTCCTGTACCTGCTGCCCTTCGTGACGGGCGCCGCGGCGGACCGTATGGGGTTCCGGCCTTCCTTGATCATGGCTTTTGCCCTCCTGGCCGCGGGCTACGCCGTGCTCGGCATGCTTCCGCACAAGCTTCCGGTCCTGCTGGCCCTTCCCCTCATCGTGGTGGGCGGGGCCTTCGTGAAGCCCATCATCAGCGGCACCGTGGCCAAGTGCTCCGACGAGCACAACCGGGCCCGCGCCTTCAGCATCTTCTACATGGTGGTAAACATTGGCGCCTTCGGGGGCAAGGCCGTGGCCAAACCCGTGCGAACCATGCTGGGCCTGGACTACATCCCTCTGTACTCGGCGGGCGCGGCGGCCATCGCCCTCGTGGTGGTGGCCCTGTTCTACTGGCCCAAGAAAGACGAGGCCCGGCCCAGGAGCGCCGCCGAGTCCCTCCGCGGCCTCGCGACCGTGCTGAGGAACTACCGCTTCCTGGCCCTCATCCTCATCACCTCGGGGTTCTGGGTCATCCAGGGACAGCTCTACGCCTCCATGCCCAAGTACGTCCTGCGCCTCATCGGCCCTGGTGCCAGCCCCGAGTGGCTGTCCAACGTGAACTCGGCGGTGGTCATCCTCCTGGTCATTCCCATCACCCAGCTCGTGAGGCGCATGAACGCCACCGTGAGCATCGGCCTCGCCATGGCGCTCGTGCCCTTCTCGGCGGTCCTCATGGCCCTCGCGGGGCTCATGCCCACGCCCGTGCATCTTCTCGGCGGCTCCATTCATCCCCTGACCCTCATGATGATCGTGGGGATCGCCGTCATGAGCGTGGCCGAGTGCTTCCTCAGCCC
>JBBIKI010000049.1:0-23382 GCA_037445535.1 Acidobacteriota bacterium
GGACCGCCGTTTGGAACGTTGTAAGTGAGGCGCCTTCCACGCCCCCGCCACTTGTGCCCGAATCGTGGAGATGGATACTCCGGTCACACTACAAGTCCTTGACACGGTTGGGGAAGGGTCTGTATATTTTATTAGTGTGAAGCCTACGCTCTGGGGCTTTACAGCAGATTCACCGGGAGGCAGAGCGAGGGGGCGATCAAGAGGGAGAATTGGTCATGCTGTTCACACGGTTCCGCCAAACGATGGTATTGGCCCTGGTCCTTTCCGGACTTTGCATTGGCACGGGAGCTTGGGCAGGGGACATGGCGCCCCCGGCCACGACGTCCCCTACTCAAGGGCTTCAAACACCGGGAGGCGAGGCGGGGGCCGATGCCGCCGCGAGCACCGCGCCGCCTGTCCAAGCCGACCCGTGCGCCAAAGTAGAAAAAGGCGCCACCGTCTATCCCGCGGAGCAAAAGCAGGACCTGCGCTTCATCCCCGTCGTGCCGGAAAAGCAGCAGCGGTTCGATTCGAGAGATTGGGAGGAGAAATTCAAGGAACCCAAACCGCACAAGGTGGGCCCCTCCGCCTACAAGGCGCCCGAATCGGTGTCTCAGGTGCCCATGGCGGCCATGCCGAATCCAAGCCTCACGTTCGCGGGGTTGGGCTTTAGCGACTCGTGCACGGGCGGCCAATGCGGGGCGGGGTGGCCGCCGGACACCAATGGCGACGTGGGCCCGAACCATTACATCCAAGCCGTGAATACGTCCTTTGGCGTTTACAGCAAGGCCGGGGCGCTCATAGCCTCTACGACGTTTAATAGTTTGTGGTCTAACGCGAACACAGGCACGCCTTGCGACAACCTCCACGACGGCGACCCCGTTGTCATCTACGACCCCATGGGAGACCGCTGGTTTGTCACGGACTTCGCCTTCCCTATGTCGGGAGGCTACCCGGCGGCGCCTTGCTACGAGTGCATCGCGGTTTCCAAGACGCCTGATCCGGTAAGCGGCGGCTGGTACCTTTACGCTATCAATCAGACCCGCCCGCCTTCGGCCACTATCGACCTTATGAACGATTACCCCAAGTTCGGCATTTGGCCAGACGGGCTTTACCAATCGGCCAACATGTTCGGAATCTCAGGTGGTGCTTTCTGGGGAACGGCCTACTGGGCATACAACAGGCTGGACATGGAAGCCGGAAACGCAGTCACACCCATTACGGCCAGCATCCAGGGTTCCAGCACCTTTACTCTGCTTCCGGCGAACCTTCGCATAGGCCCGCAGGGGGCCTTTCCTCCGGCGGGCACCCCCGCCTACCTCGCGGGGGACAGCCAGAGCGCCTACGCCTTCGACGTGCGCAAGTTCAGCGTGAACTGGGTGACGAAAACCGGCTCCATCTCGGCCGCCACGAACGTGGCTTACGCGACACCCCCAAACAGTCCCCGCGCGCCGTCGCAACCAGGCACGGCGCAGGCTCTCGACACGCTGAGCTGGCGGGGTATGATGCAGGCCCAATACAAGAAGGTTGGGACGGGGGAGTCCCTGTGGATCAACCATACGGTGGGCAGCAGCACCACGAGCGATGTGATCCAGTGGAGCCAAATCAATGTCACGGGAGGCACGATCGCGACCACGCCAACGCAAACCCAAATTTATGCTCCTGACACGACCCTTGACCGCTGGATGGGCAGCTTGGCCGTGGATGGCCAAGGCAATATGGCCCTAGGCTACTCCACCGGCAACAGCGGCAGCTATCCCAGCATCAAGTACAGCGGCAGGCTGGCGGCCGACCCACTCAACACGTTGTCCCAGACCGAGACGGGCATGTTCAGCGGCACCGGGTCCCAGACAAGCTACAGCCGGTGGGGAGACTACTCCGCCATGAGTGTTGACCCGGCGGATGACTGCACGTTCTGGTATACAAACGAGTACTATGCCGCCACGGGGACGAACTGGCGAACGCGCGTCGGAGCATTCAAGTTCCCCTCCTGCACGCTCTCCTCAGGCACACTCGTGACGACGGTCAAGGACTGCTCAGGCGCGGTGATCAAAAACGCCGTCGTCACCATAGACGGGCACGCCTACGGGGTTACACCTGACAGCGGCGTCTTCACGGCGTATCTTGCACCAGGCAGCCACTCGGTCTTTGCTACTTACTCTGGGAATACCTCTGCTACGAGTTCCATTTCCATCTCGGCGGGCGTGGCGACAAACGTCTCGCTGGCCCTCGGACCCGTCCCCTCAGCACCCGTTGCCCCCACTTTCGCGTCCGTGGCCCAGACTTCGCTGACGATCAATTGGCCGGCGGTCTCGGGCGCCACCAGCTATGACGTGTGGCGGGCCAGCGGCGCCTCGTGCGCGGGAGCCATGAAGATTACTGTCTCTCCGGTAGTTGGGACCAGCTATCCTGACAGCGCCCTCGCGTGCAATTCACCCTACAGCTACTTCGTGGTGGCGAACAACGGGTGCGGAGCCTCCGCCAACGGGACTTGCGCCAGTCAGACAACGGCGGCCTGTTCCGTCCCGGCACCGCTGCGCGTTCCATACAGCGTCACGCCCGCGAAAATGACCACATCCAGCCACGGTACAAACGGCACCGTGACCTGGGATGTATCCAATTGCGCCTCCACCAACTACCACATCATCTACGGGAAAGGCGAGAACCTCGCGACCTGGGCCGTGGATGGCGGAAAGTGCTCCATCGGGGCCACAGGCACCTACGCGTGGACGACCGTCCCGGACCCCACCACCTACACCAGCAGATTCCTTTGGTGGCTCGTGGTCGGCGACAACGGCGGAACTACCGAAGGTTCGTGGGGGCTCACAAGCACCGGTGCGGAGAGAGGCGGGACAAGCGCCAGCGGCGTTTGCTCCATGTCGGCCAAGAACACCTCTGGGATTTGCGGAACACCCTAAGGAAGCTTATCAGGGCTGCAAGGCAAAAGGGGCCGGGCGGCATGCCCGGCCCTCTGAGGTTTCCTTCGCCGCCGCGTTTCCGCCGTAGGCTTCGTGGTCTCGTGGTCTCGTGGTCTCGTGGATCTGTGGGTTCGGTCCCTACTCCTGGTCCCCCGATATCCTGAGGATGCTGAGAAAGGCCTCCTGGGGGATCTGGACCTCGCCCACCTGCTTCATGCGCTTCTTGCCTTCCTTCTGCTTTTCGAGGAGCTTGCGCTTTCTCGAAATGTCGCCGCCGTAGCACTTGGCGATGACGTTTTTGCGAAGGGGCTTGACCACCGTCCTGCAGATGATCTTGCTGCCCAGCGCCGCCTGGATGACCACCTCGAAAAGCTGCCGCGGAATGGCCTCCTTCATCTTGGTGGCGATGGCGCGGCCCTTGGGGTCGGCCTGGCTGCGGTGGACGATGAAGGAGAGGGCGTCCACCTGCTTGGTGTTCACGAGGATGTCCAGCTTCACCAAGTCTCCCTGGCGGTAACCTTCCACCTGGTAATCCATGGAGGCATAGCCCCGCGAAAGGGTCTTGAGCCGGTCGTAGAAGTCCACGATGATCTCGTTCAGGGGCACGTCGTACTTCAGCAGCACCGTCTCCTTGGAGGCGTACTGGAACTGCGTCTGGGTTCCCCGGCGCTGTTCGAAGAGCTTGAGGAGGTTGCCCACGTACTCGGCGCGTGTGAGCACCGTCACGGCCGCGTACGGCTCCCTGATCTCTTCGATTTCGATCAGCGGCGGCAGCTTGGACGGGTTCTCCACGTCCACCACTTCGCCCTTTTTCGTGAGCACCTGGTACCGGACATTGGGGGCCGTGGAGATGAGGTCGAGGTTGAACTCGCGCTCCAGGCGCTCCTGGATAATCTCCATGTGGAGAAAGCCAAGAAATCCGCACCGGAAGCCGAAACCAAGGGCCTCGCTCGTCTCGGGCTCGAAGATGAAGGAGGAGTCGTTGAGCCTGAGCTTCTCCAGGGCCTCGCGAAGGCCGGGGTAATCGGAGGCGTCCACGGGATAGAGGCCCGCGAAGACCATGGGCTTGATCTGCTTGAACCCAGGAAAGGCCTCGGCCGCCGGCCGGCCCGGGTGCGTGAGGGTGTCGCCGATGCTCACCTCGTGCACGTCCTTGATGCCGAGGATGACGAACCCCACCTCTCCCGCTTCGAGCACCTGAACTTGCAGGGGCTTCGGCGTGAAAATGCCCAGGTTTTCCACGTCGTGCTCGCTTCGCTGGTTCATGAAGCGGACCTTGTCCTTCACAGCGATCCGCCCGTCGATGACCCTCACGAGCATGATGACCCCGCGGTAGGAGTCGTACCAGGAGTCGAAGATCATGGCCTTGAGCGGGGCGTCCCGGTCCCCTCGGGGAGCCGGGAGCCGCTCGACCACCGCTTCCAGGATTTCGGCGATGCCGATGCGCTCCTTGGCCGAAGCGAGGATGGCCCCAGAAGCGTCCAGGCCGATGACCTCCTCGATCTCGTGGATGACGTGCTCGGGCTGAGCCGATGGCAGGTCGATCTTGTTGATGACCGGGATGATTTCCAGGTTTTCGTCCACCGCCAGGTACGCGTTGGCGAGGGTCTGCGCCTCCACCCCCTGGCTGGCGTCTACTACGAGGAGCGCCCCGTCGCAGGAGGCCAGGGCGCGCGAGACCTCGTAGTTGAAGTCCACGTGGCCGGGGGTGTCGATGAGGTTGAGGAGGTACTCAAACCCGTCCTTGGCCGTGTAGTGAAGGCTCACGGCGTGGGCCTTGATGGTGATGCCGCGCTCGCGCTCCAGATCCATGCCGTCCAGGAACTGGGCCATCATTTCCCGGTCGGAAACGGCGTGCGTCGCTTCGAGAATCCGGTCCGACAGCGTCGTCTTGCCGTGATCGATGTGGGCGATGATGGAGAAGTTCCTGATCCGCGAAAGGTCCATATCACTCCGTCCTCACCGGCATACTTGGCCAGCGTAAACGTTGATTATACCAGGATTTTCAGGGAATTGCACGGCGCCGGTGTCCTCCGGCGGCTACCGCGGCATACCCAGATCGATTCGCTTGAGCATCTCCATCTCCCTTCGGAGACGGATGATGATCTGGTCCTGCTCCGCCACCTTGGATTTGAGCTGTTTGACCTGCGCCTGCGCTCGGTCCCGCTCGTCCCGGAGGCCCTTGGCTTGCTCTTCCGCGTCGCCGGCCCGCGCCTGAAGCGCGTCCTCCTGCGCCTTCGCTGCCCGAGCCACGGCCTCGCGCTGGACGACGGCATCCTGAATCACGGCCAGGAGGGCCAGCGGAAGGGACGCCTTCGCAGCGTAGGCACTGCTGGGGTACTGCGCGACGAGGCGCCCAAAGGCTTGCCGCGCCTTGCCGGGATCAAAGGAAGCCGTGCCCGGCGTGGCTCGCGCCACGCCCATGCGGTAGAGGATTCGGGCGCTGGCCCGTTTTCCAGGCTGGGCGGAGAGCGCCGCCTCGTAGGCTGGAGCGGCACCGGCCAGGTCTCCCGCCTCGAAGAGGACGTCGGCCCGCCGAAGCGCGGGAGCACAGGAAACGAGAAGAGCCAGCAGGGCAGCCAAGGCCGCCGTCTCGCCGTACCAGAGGGCCTTTCTCATCCGGCATCCTCCTTGGCCACGGCCTCCCCGCCCCCCGGGACGACAGACTCGGGCAGCACCATAGAGAACACGCTCCCTCCGCCCGGACGGTCCGCCACCCAGATCGCGCCGCCGTGGGCGGCCACGATCTCCTTGCAGATGGCCAGGCCCAAACCCACGCCGCCTTCCGATCGTCTCAGCCCCCCGCCCGCTTGGTGAAAGCGCTCGAAAATCCGTTCCTTGTCTTGCGCCGGCACGCCTTGCCCCAGGTCCGCCACGGTGATCAAGACGGATCTGGCCTCGCCCTCGCCGGCCCGAACCGCCGAAGGCGCGCTAGATGAGCCCTCGGGGCCAGCCGCCTCCGTGCTCGACACGGCTACCTCTACCTGGGCGCCCCGCGGGGAGAACTTCAAGGCGTTTTCCACGAGGTTCTCGACGACCTGCAAGAGGCGGTCCCCGTCGCATCGAACCCAGAGAGACCGGCCAGGCCACTCGGGCCGGAACGACACATCCCGTTCGGAAGCCCGCACCTCCAGTTCGGCCAAGGCGTCGCGAACGATGGGGATCACGTCCCGCTCTCTGAAGTCGTAGTTCATGGTCCCGGCCTCGAGCCTGGCCAGGTCCAGCATCTTGGCGAGCATGGCCGAAAGGCGCCTGGCGCTTTGAAGATTCAGATCGAGGAGGTGCCGCTGTCCCGGAGTGAGCGGCCCGGGGATTTCGTCGAGCAGGACGCGAACGGTCTCCTGCATCCCCGCGAGGGGGGCCTTCAACTCGTGCGACACGTTGGAGAGAATATCCTTCTTCATCTGGTCCAGTTCGCCCAGCCGCCGCACCATGACGTTGAAGTCCTCCGCCACCCGAGCGAATTCGTCTCCCCCCGATGCATCCAGGGCGTGGTCAAACCTCCCCTGGGCCACCGCGCGAGTGGCGCCGGCAAGCCTGCCAAGGGGGCCGTTGATGGACCGGGCGGTCATGGCCAGGACCGCCACGCTCCCCGCCAGGGCCAGGCATGCGGCGAGGAGGGACACGCTCTGGGCCCGGCCAGCGTCATTTTGGGCCTTTGCGGCATCTTCGTCTATGGCGCGCCGGGCCGCCGATACCACCATGCGGCCCTGCTCTCGCGCCGCCTCGATCCGGCGCAGGTAGCCCTTTTCGGACACGGAAGGGAGAAGGTCTCCGGTCTCTTGCACCACGGGCTGCAAGAGTTCGCTCATGCGCTCGGCCTCAGCCCTGGCCGCGGGCTGAATGAGGAGCGAGGGCAGGTCGCGCTGGCGGCGGGAGATGGCGCCCGCCAGGCGCGCCGCCTGCTTGGCATAATCCTGGTCTCCCGTCAGGAATGCTTTGCGCGCCGACGTTTCGAGCAGGTCAAGGTCGTGCGCCTGTTCGAGCGAAAGTTCCGCCGCCGCGAGCCCCGACCGAGCCAAGTCCCGGCTCACCCCGGCTAGACGCCGCACCTGAATGACCTGGTAGGCCAGAACTCCCAGGAGCATGGCCAGGACCAGGCCGGACCCCGCAGCCAAGCGGGAGGAGACGTTCATTCGCTCCCATCCTCCCCGAGCGCCTTGAGTTTGTTCCGGATGGTCTTCACGTCCACCCCCAGGCGGCGGGCCGCTTCCGCCTTGTTGTTCCCTGAGGTTTTAAGGGTATCAAGGATGAGTAGCCGCTCCGCCTCGGCCATGGTGAGGCCAGGAGGAAGATGCAGGCCTGATCCCGCCGCGGGCCCTCTCAGGTAGGGGGGAAGGTGGGTGGCCTCGATCCATCCCTGCCGGGACAAGATCACCGCGCGCTCCATGACGTTCTTTAACTCCCGAACATTGCCGGGCCACGAATACCCTTGCAGGAGACTGAGGCTCGCCGGCCTCAGCCCCGCCACGGACGTGCCGTGCTTCGCGTTGAAGGCCTCCACGAAGTGCTGGGCAAGGAGAGGCACGTCCTCCTGACGGTCGCGGAGGGGGGGCAGGATGAGCGTGAAGACGTTCAGCCGGTAGTAGAGGTCGGCGCGAAGGAGCCCCTGCTTCACGGCCTCTTCGGGAGGCCGGTTGGTGGCGGCCAGGACCCGGACGTCGAAGGCCAATTCCTGGCTGGCCCCGAGCCTCCTCACCTTGCCGTTCTCCAGGGTCCTGAGGATTTTCGGCTGAAGGGCGGCGGGCATCTCGGCGATCTCGTCGAGAAACAGAGTGCCCCGGTTGGCCATCTCAAAGCACCCGGCCCGCCCCGCCACGGCTCCCGTGAAGGCACCGCGCTCGTGGCCGAAGAGCTCGCTCTCCATGAGCCCCTCGGGAATGGCGGCGGCGTTCACGGCCACGAAAGGCCCCGCAGCGCGGGCACCCAGGTCATGGATGGCTCTCGCCACCAACTCCTTTCCCGTGCCGCTCTCCCCCGTGATGAGCGCCGAAGCATCGCTGCCCGCCACCACTTCGACCATCCGGAAAAGCTCCCTCATGGGCCGGCTCGCTCCCACGAGGGCCCCCAGGCCGGGACCCCGGGCAAGTTTCTCCTTGAGGTGCGTGAGCGAATTCAGCTGCGCCGATTCGGAAAGGGCATCGTCTAGTATCGCTTTCAGCTTGTGGTAATCGAGGGGCTTGGTGAGGAAGTCAGCGGCCCCGCGCTTCAAGGCCTCCACCGCCGTATCGATGGACCCGTGGGCCGTGATCATAACGACGGGATTCGGGGACGCCGTGTCTTTCATCCGGGCAAGAAGGTCCAGCCCCGAGCCGTCCGGGAGGACCACGTCGCACACGGCAAGGTCCGGCATGCCCTGGGAGCAGAAAGAAAGGGCCTCGCCTACGGTGCCCGCGCACGCCACCGCGAAACCCCACTGCTCCAGCCGCACCCGGAGCACCTCGCGCATGGCAGGCTCGTCCTCTACTACCAGCACCCGAAAGGGCCCGCCCATCGTCTCGTCCTTTCTCCATCGCCCAGGGGAGTATAGCAATCACCTCGCGCCCGCTCAACGAAGACCACAATGGCCAGATCGGGAATCGGGGAATATTTCCCGGCCACCAGGAGCGCGCTCAGGGGAACCTTGCCCTTAGAATTTCATGGTATCTAATGTAGGTGCAAGCATTTACAGCCTCGGTCCCCGCGCGGCACGGCCTTTGATTACACCACGGGTGCCTGGCCATTCGTTGAAGGAAGGGGCTGGGCCACCTATTAGGAGGCACCACATGAAACGCACTACGTGGATGATGGCGATCGTCGCGGCGGGACTGCTGGCGCTCCTGGCCGCCTGCTCCAAGACATCCTCTTCCTCGGTACAGTCGGAAATGCAGACAGCTCAGAAGATCTCCAAGATCGAGCAGGAGATCGACACGCGCCAGCAGGAGATGAACGGGCTGGTTCAGCAGTACATCCAGCAGGGCGGCAAGGATCTGGGCACGGTGGTGGGGCAGGGCCTCACGCCAGACCAGACGAACGTCCTTGAAGAGCGGGTCAAGAACGAGCAGGGCATCGGCTACCGCGACCTCGTGGGCGACATTCTGGGCAAGCAAAAGGCCATCGAGGATTTAAAGGTGAAGGTCCAGGATCTGGAAAAGACGCTCCCCTCCCCCGTGGACGTGACCAAGGGCGAGCGGCACATGGACATCGCCATGACCTTTTTGACCAAAGACAAGGGCCTGGACGTCAACACGGCGAAGAAGCTCGTGCAGCAGGTCAACCTCATGGACGAACTCGTGCCCGGCTTCAAGGTCTGGAACTTCTATAACAACGGCGTGTACGGCACCTTCGTCACCCAGGGCGACGCCAAGGTGAGCCCGTACGGCGTCATCCTCCACGCACGGCAGGTTCTGGTGAACGAAAAGAACACGGCCATTTCCCAGAGGGATGCCCTCGCCAAGGAGCGCGACGACCTCACTTCGCAGGTCAGCGACCTGACGGCCAAGCGCGACCAGCTCACCCAGGACGTGACCCTCCTACAGGCGGAGCGCCAGGAGCTCACCCAAAAGGTCTCCGATCTCCAGAACGTCTCCGATGACCTGAAGGCGCAGATGAACTCAGTTTTCTACAGGATCGGCTCCCGCAAGAGCCTCGTCCAGGACGGCATGGTCCGGACGCGATGGTTCGGGCAGCCCATGCTGGCCAAGTTCAGCACCGACGACTATCCCCAGCACCTCGACTTGCGTTCCGCGGACGCCATTACCTTTACCGCGCAAGAGGCCGGCGTGAACCGGATCTCCCGCGTGAAGCTGGCCCCGGGCTCCATGTTCAAGAAGGACAAGGACTACACCGTGTCCATCGCCCCCGGCGGAACCGAAGCAACCGTGAGGCTTCTGAGCAAGGACAAATTCAAGGCCGAGCGCTCCATGATGATCATGGTGGACTAGCACGTTGATGAAGCCACGATCCCCGGGCGATCTTGGCCAGATTGCCCGTTCAAGGGCCGCCCTCCCCGGGCGGCCCTTTTCATATCGCGGCGCAGATCAGTCGGTGAGGGCGATGCAGTCGATCTCCACGGCTACATCCTTGGGCAAGCGGGCCACCTGGACGGTGGATCGGGCCGGCGGCCGGTCCTTGAAAAACTCGCCGTAGACGCCGTTCATCTCCGTGAAATCGTTCATGTCGCGCAAAAAGACCGTCGTCTTGACAACCTTCTCCAGGGAGGACCCGGCGGCCAGGAGGACCTCTTGGAGGTTAGCTAAAACGCGGCGTGTCTGCTCCCCCACCGAGCCTTCCATGACTGCCATGGTGGCCGGATCCAGGGGGATCTGCCCCGAGCAGTAGATCAATCCTCCCGCTTTGATGGCTTGAGAATAAGGCCCGATGGCCTTGGGAGCCTGGGCCGTGTGAACGACGTCCTTGTGCATGGATGCCTCCGAAGTCATTTAGGCGAAAACGTGATCAGGTGATCAGGGTATGAGGCACTTTTGGAAATCGGAATTCGGCATTCGAAAAGCGGAAAGGCGAGATAAGGAAGCTTCCAGCGGGCAAGGGGTTCACTCCTCACTGCCCTTACGGCACGGACATCGGCGTGAAAGGCCCTTTGAGGCTGGGCTTGGCGCCCGTGCCGTAGCGCAGCAGGACGACCTCCTCCATACCGCTCTTGAGCTTCACGAGGCCGAAGGGGCTCACCGCATCGTCGAGCCAAATCTCCGCCGTTTGATCGGGACCCGTGATCTTGAGGTGCCGGCACTTCAAGTCCTTGCCGCCTATGCTCACCGTTTCATCGGGCAGGGGCTCCAGCTTGCCCACCTTGGGACCGATGGGGGTGGCCTCGCCGCCGAAGGCCGCGTGTCCTTCGGTCCTGAGCCGCGCAAGGGTCGCCTTGTCAATCTCCAAAGCCGGCTGGCCCTGCTCTTGTGCGCGAATCATTAGGACGTTGGCATCGTCGGAGGGATCGCCAGAAACAAGGTAGGCCGCCGTCCCCTCGGCGCCCTCCTGGCGGGTCTTGATCTCCAGCCAGTAGTTCTCGCCCTCTTTGCCGACGATGGAGAAGGTCAGCTCCGCCGTCTCGCCGCGGGCATCCACGATGCGGTAGGTGCTCCACGCCCCCTCGGCCGGCTTCCAAACGTGGTAGAACTCCGGGAAATAGGACGAAGCTGCCGCGGAGATAACCGCGAGGCATACGAGGGTGGCGAGAATGACCGCGGAGCGGAAAGGCCGGGATGCGGAGAGGCCGGGATGGCGAGATGAGGGAAAAAACGTACGAATTCGATCTGATGCAGCAAGTCTGAATCGTTTCCCCGTCACCTCTTCACCTCATCGCTTCATCTCGGAAAAATGACCGTCAATTTCGAAGGGACGTTATGGGCGCAGGGATCTGCCCCCCCCGGCGGACGAAGCCCGAGCAGGAGAGGTTTCGGATCTCCATGATGGGCGCCTCACCCAGGAGGCCGCCGAAAGACACGCTCTGCCCGGCTTTCATTCCGTGGGCGGGAATGACCCGCACCGCGGTCGTCTTGTGGTTGATGACCCCGATAGCCAGCTCGTCGGCGATGAACCCGGACAGCACGTCCTCGGGCGTGTCTCCGGGGACCGCCACCATGTCCAGGCCCACGGAACACACCGCCGTCATGGCCTCCATTTTCTCCAGCGTGAGCGCCCCTTCCCTGGCTGCGGCGATCATGGCCGCGTCCTCGCTCACGGGGATGAAGGCGCCCGAAAGCCCGCCCACGGCCGAGGCCGCCATGGCACCACCCTTTTTCATGGCATCCGTGAGGAGGGCGAGGGCCGCCGTGGTGCCGCAGGCTCCCGTCCGCTCCAGCCCCATGGCTTCCAGGACCTCGCCCACCGAGTCGCCCAGTTCGGGGGTTGGAGCGAGGCTCAGATCCACGATGCCGAAGGGCACGCCCAGGCGCTCCGCCACGAGGCGGCCGATGAGATCGCCCACCCGGGTGATTTTGAAGGCCGTCTGTTTGATCACGTTTTCCAGCTCGCGCAGATCGCAGGGACCTGCCCGCCGAATGGCCTGGCAAACCACGCCTGGCCCGCTCACGCCCACGTGAATGACCACCTCGGGCAGGGCCGTTCCGTGGAAGGCCCCCGCCATGAATGGGTTGTCCTCCACGGCGTTGGCGAAGACCACGAATTTCGCGCACCCTATGCTGCCCCTATCCTTCGTGCGCACGGCCGTCTCTTTAAGCATGGCGGCCACCATCCGCACGGCGTCCATGTTGAGGCCCGTCCGGCTGCTGCCCGCGTTGACCGAGGAGCATAGGCGCTCGGTTGAGCTGAGGGTCTCGGGCATGGAGGCGATGAGAGCGCGGTCGGCGTCCGTAAAGCCGGCGTGGACGAGGGCCGAATAGCCTCCCACGAAGTCGAATCCCATGTCGCCCGCCGCCCGGTCGATCTGCTGGGCCATGGCCACGTAGGAGGAGGGTTCGGGCCTGGTGTGGACGAGCGCCACGGGGCTGATGGCGATGCGGCGGTTGGCCACCCTGATCCCAAGGTCGTCGGCCACCTGGGTCACCGTGGAGGGCAGGGCCGCGGCCAGACGGGTCAGCTTGGCGTAGATGCGCCTTCCCGCCTCGCCCGGATCGTCGTGGCCGCAATCCAGGAGGTTGATCCCCATGGTGACGGTGCGAATGTCAAAGTGTTCCAGCTCCGTCATTCTCAGGGTCTGGAGGATTTCTCTGCGTGTGTAGGTCATGGTCTCGGATTGCCTTTGCGGGAGTTGGGAGCAGGACGCGGGATCGAGCTTGTTTCCCGCTCTCTCCTCACTCCTCACTCCTCACTGTCTTTAGATCCTGTTCACGGCTCGCATGATGTCTTCATACTGGCAGTACACCTGGACGTGGACCTCCTCGCCGCGCTTCTTGAGAGCGGCCTTGAGGCCTTGGAAATCGGTCCGCGCGCCCGCCAGGTCCACGATCACCATCATAGCGAAGTTGCCGTGCACGAGGGTTTGGTTGATGTCCACGATGTCCACGCCATACTCGGCCAGGACCTCGGAGAAGGCGTGGACGATGCCCGAGTGGTTTTTGCCCATGACGGTGATGATCACGAGGCGGCGGTCCTCCGCTTCCTGCCCGTGCTCACCCGCCGGCTCGAGGAGGGGGATGAGGTCGGCCACGACGGCGGCCGCGGCCTCCTCGGTGGCGCTCTGAGGCAGGTGCCGGAGGAGGATGTCCGTAACGGCGATGGCTAAGGCCCGGCGGTCCATGTGCGTCCTCCCACGCAAGGATACTCGAAGGGACGGCGCCCCGCAAGGCGCGGCATGACCACCCGGTCCTGCGGAAGGGTGTCCCGGCAACCCGGCGCGCCGTCACCGCGGGGGCGGACGCCGCTGATTACTCGTCCGTCTGCGCTTTCTGCGAGAGCCAGACGTGATGGGGGCGCATGATGGGCGGCGTGAACGAAAGCTTCATGCCCATCACGTCAGGCCCGTGCGGGATCATCCCCCAGCTGTGGCTGAGGAAGACGGAGGGGGCGTCCTCCACCAGCAGGTCCTCGGCCTCCTGATAGAGGAGCGCGCGTTCTTCCACGTCCAGGGAGCGGCGGGCCCGCTCCACCAGTTCGTCCAGTTGCGGGTTGTAGTATCGATGCTGTAGCGCATCGCCGCCCTGTTTGTGGAAGAGGACGAAAAGGAAGCTGTCCGGATCGGGGTAATCCGCGTACCATCCCGAAGGATAGAGCAGGGGCCGGCCCCCGATGGCCTTGCGGCGGGCTTCGAACTCGTCGTGGCTCACCGGTTCCGGGGTGAACCGAACCCCCGCGGCGCGGTACATTTCCAAGACCAGCAAGGCTTCCTCGAACTGGGTCGGGCGGCCCTGGTCCAAAGCCAGGCTCAGGTCCAGCCCCTTGGGGAACCCCGCCTTCGCCAGCAGCCATCTCGCCCGCTCCGGGTCGTAGATGTAGCCTTTGCGATCGGACTTGTAGCCCAAGATGCCCGGGGGGAGGATGCCCCTCGCGGGGGTTGAACGGACGTGGGGATACCGGGCCAGGAGGCCCTCCCGGTCCACGGCGTAGTTCAGGGCCTGCCGGAATTCCTTGATGTTGCCGGGGGCCATGTCGTTGCGGATGACGTGGACCTGCGTGTTAAGAAGGACCGTGTGCTCCGTGTTGTTTTCCCAGAAGGGATCCGACAGAAGCCCCTCCAGACCGCCGCTCGAAAGGGCCATGGCCACGTCCGTCCGGCCCGCCTTCAGGCTCTCCGCCAGCTCCTCCTCCGAGGCGGAAACATAGTCGAAGACCAGCCGGTCGGTGTAGGGAATGCCGCGCTCGTGGTACTCGCGGAACCGCTCGAAGGCCACATGGTCCGGCGCCGCTTCCACCACGCGGTAGGGGCCGCAGCCCAGTGGCTTGACGATCCGGAACGTCTTCTCGTCCACGGCTTCCCGGGGTATGACGCTCGCCTCGGGCGCCGTGAGCATGGAGAGGAAAAACGCCAGCGGCTCCCGAAGCCGCACTTCCAGGGAGCCCTGGCCGATGGCCCGTATGCCCTCGATCTTGGGAACCTTTCCGGCCATGAACTCGTCGGCGCCCTGGACGGCCGTAAGGAACCACTGGCCGGTCTTGCCCAGCTTGGGGCTCAGCGCCCTGTGCCAGGAGAAGATCACGTCCTCCGCCACGACCTTCCTGCCGTTGTGGAAGACGGCCTCGGGACGCAGGTGGAAGGTGTAGACGAGGCCATCCATGCTCACGTCCCAGCGCTCCGCCAGGGCTGGCACCAGCTTGGTGCCGTTGCCATAACTCACCAGGCCTTCGTTGAAGTTAAACAGCAGGGCCGAGTCCCGGACGTTGTCACCGAAGGCCGGATCCATGTTGTAGTCATACCCCACGTACCCCACCCGCAGCTCGCCGCCGTACACGGGCTTGGGGAGGCGGAAGGAGCCCAACTGCTCCACCAGCAGGAGGGACTCCTGCCTGAGCACCGAGGACGTCGCCGACAGATCCCGTGCCCCGCTGAGGTTTTGCTGGGACGCCCCGCTGATGGTATCCATGGCGGTGACGATCTTCTGGCCCGCGTGAGACATGCTGATGAGGGCCTTTTGAATGCTTTCCACGGAGGAGCGGACCCGGTCCATGCTCGCGGCGATGCCTTCGCTGCCCGAGGCTTGCTCGCTCATGGCCCGGTCCACGCTTTCCGTAAGGTCCTTCATGACCAGGCCCTTCTCGTTAATGAGTTGGGAGGTCTTGGCCTGCTCACGGGTGGCCGTGGAGATTCGCTCAATGCGCTTGGTCATCTCCTCGATGGCGGCCGTCACCTGTTTGCTCCCCTTGGACTGCTCCGAGGTAGCGCGGGCGATGTGGCTGATGCCCGTCCCCGCCAGCTCGATGAGCTGGCCGATGCTATGGAGATGGCTCTCGGACGCGTTACCCAGCGTGAGGCCTTCGTCCACGCTTGACATGCCCTCCCGCGCCACGCGGACGGCCTGGTCCACTTGTTTCTGGATGGTGGCTGTAATGGCTCCCACCTCCGACGTTGAGGCGGCCGTTCGTTCGCTCAGATCCCTGATCTCGTCCGCCACGACGCCGAAGCTCTTGCCGTGCTCCCCCGCCTGCGCCGCGATGATGGCGGCGTTCAGGGCGAGCAGGTTGGTCTGATCGGCGATCTCGCGGATGACCTTAAGGATGGTGCCGATTTCCTTGGACCGGAGGCTGAGGGAGTCCATGGCCTCCAAATTCGCCGTCATGACCGAGTGAATTTTTTCAAGGCCCTTGACCGTGTCCCTGACCACCTTGGTCCCCGCCTTGGCCGCCTCTCCCACCTGCGATGAGAGGCCCTCCGTCTCTTTGATGTTCTCCTCGATCTGGCCGATGGTGGCGTCCATCTGGACCATGGCGGAGGCATTCTGGATGGCGAAGGAGGAAAGCCCCTCGGTGTTCTCGGCCACCTCCTCGATGGAGCGGGTCATTTCCTCGATGGACGCACCGATCTCGTCCACGAAGCTGGCGAGATTGTGGGTGGAGGTGAGGACTTCCTCGCTCGACGCCCGCATCTCCAGAATGGCGCTGCCCGTCTCCTCGGAGAAATTGGAGAGGTTGTCCACGTTGTCCACCACCTGTTCGATATCCTTGTCCAACTGCCGGATCGAATCCCGGGCGGCGCTCACGGACTCCACCTGGTCCGTCACTTCCCTGAAGAGCACGCGCGTTTTCCCGGAGATGCTGCCGGAGGCCGCGGAAACGCTCTCGGACGTATCCTGGAGGTAGGTGATGAGATTCTGGAAGGACCTTAGAACTTGGCGGAAGCCTGGAAATTCCTCTGCCACGGCTTCGGCCTGCTCATCGTGCCCCGCCGTGAGGTCGCCCTGAGAGAGGGCGCCCAGAAGGCCGTCCAGGCTCTCTCTCGCGCGTTCCCTGCCCTTTCGGCCCGCATAGGAATGCCCCAGCCCGAGGAGGAAGCCGCCCAGGACGATGAAGAGCCAGAAGCGCCACGTGAAGGTGCCGGAAGGAAGGATGACCAGCCCCAGCAGGGCCAGACAGGCGGAACCAAGGAGCCCCGCGACGAAGGCCTTCAGCCATGGCCAGATATCCAATGCAGCCTCCCAGTCATAGGCATCATAGCGGCCCCGCCCAAAGCGTGTCAATGAGCAACCGGCGGGATGGGACTGGCCCTCCCCGTCTCGCAGAGGAGGCAACGTGCCCCCAAAGGTGGCCGCCAACTTTGAAGCCGAGAAATTCCGC
Organism: Acidobacteriota bacterium; assembly: GCA_037445535.1. Taxonomy (GTDB): domain Bacteria; phylum Acidobacteriota; class UBA4820; order UBA4820; family DSQY01; genus JAKAJA01. The sequence continues at coordinate 16,563 of JBBIKI010000049.1, forward strand.
CGCGGAATCTGGGGAAGCGCGCCGGGCTTGCGAAACCGGGCCCTCTGGCGTAAGTTATTCTGATAAAGCCCTGCGATTCAAGCGAATCCTGGGCCATCCTGGACGGGACCATGCTGCCGCGCATTGACCACGTCATCGAGAAAGCCAAGGCCTACAACCCCAGCTCGGATTCCAAGCTGTTGCAGAAGGCTTATCTCTTCTCGGCTTACGCGCACGAGGGCCAGCTCCGCCTCTCGGGTGAACCCTACCTGGTCCACCCCGTGGCGGTGACCGACATCCTGGCCGACCTCAAAGCCGACGACATCGCCCTCGTGGCGGGGCTCCTCCACGACGTGGTGGAGGACAACCACCAGGTCAGCCTCGCGGAGATCGAGAAACGGTTCGGCGCGGAGGTGGCCCACATCGTGGACGGGGTCACCAAGATCGAAGAGAAGGTCCCCCTCCAAAACCGCCAGGAGGACGAGTGGGCCACCCTGCGCAAACTGGTGCTGGCCATGGTGGATGACATCCGGGTCATCCTCGTGAAGCTCGCCGACCGCCTCCACAACCTCCGCACCATGCAAGCCATGCCCGACCACCGCCGTCCGGTGAAGGCGCTGGAGACCCTGGAGATTTACGCGCCCATCGCCTACCGGCTGGGCATGGGCAAGATGAAGACCGAGTTGGAAGATTTGGGATTCCGCTACGCCTGGCCCGAGGAGTACGAGCGGCTGCAGTCGGCCCTCCAGGAAAAACGGGCCTACAGCCAGGACTTCATCGAGGAGACCACCGCCGAGCTGGACAAAATGCTCAAGCAAACGGGCATTTCAGGCGACGTCTACGGCCGCACGAAACACTTGTACAGCATCTGGCTCAAGCTGCACCGCCAGGGCATCGGCGTGGAGCAGGTCTACGATTACATGGCCTTCCGCGTCCTCGTGGAGTCCGTGCAGGACTGCTACGCCGTGCTGGGAGGCATCCACAGCCTTTGGAAGCCCATTCCGGGCCGGTTCAAGGACTTCATCGCCCTGCCCAAGGAGAACCACTACCGGTCCCTCCACACCTCGGTGGTAGGCATCCACGGACAGCCCTTTGAGCTCCAGATCCGGACCCAGCAGATGCACCAGGAGGCGGAGAACGGCATCGCCGCCCACTGGCAGTACAAGGAAGGGCGCCTCTCGAAGGAGGACGAGACGGCCACGACCCAGTGGCTCCGGCAGCTCACCGAATGGAAGCAGGAGGGCGGGACGCCGGGCGAGTTCATCCAGAACCTTCGCGTGGACCTCTTTCCTAAAGACGTGTACGTTTTCACGCCCAAGGGACGGGTCTTGTCCTTTCCGCGCGGCGCCACGCCCATCGACTTCGCGTACGCCATCCACACGGACGTGGGACACCACTGCGTGGGGGCCAAGGTGAACGGCAAGCTCATCCCCCTCAAGACGCCCCTCAAGAGCGGCGACCGCGTGGACATCGTCACGAGCCCCTCGGGCAAGCCGTCCCGGGATTGGCTCAAGGCCGCCGTCACGGGCCGCGCCCTCAGCAAGATCAAAGCGTGGCTGAACGTGCAGGAAAAGAGCAGGGCCATCGAACTGGGCAAGGCGGCCCTGGAGCGCGAACTGCGCCGCCTGAAGGTGAACCTCAAGGAGGCGGAGGAGGAGGGCCTTCTCGCCAAGGCCCTCAAGTCCGTTTCCCTGCCGGACGTGGACAGCCTATGGGCGGAAATCGGTTATGGCAAGCTCTCGGCGCGCCTCTTCGCCCGCAAACTGGCGCCCCGAGAGGAGGAAGCGCCCGTCCTGACCAAAGCAGCGGGGCCGCCCGGGGCTTCCGAGCCGGCGCTGGTGGTGCGGGGCGCCTCCGATCTCCTCACGACCCTCGCCAAGTGCTGCCGGCCCATCCGCGGAGACGAAATCATCGGCTTCATCTCCCGGGGCCGGGGCCTTATGGTCCACCGGGCCGACTGCCCCAACGTGGCGCGCCTGGGCTACAACTCGGACCGGATCATGCAGGTGAACTGGGGCAGCGGCGGGCCCGCCACCACGCACGACGTGTCCCTGGACATCCAAGTGGAGGACAAGCCCGGCATCGTGGCCGCCATCACCCAGGCCGTGGCGGACGCCAAGGCGCCCCTGCGTGCCATCGAGGGCAACGTGGACGGACGAGGCGAAGGCTCCGTGCGCCTCACCATCGCCATCCGCGACAAGACTCACCTGAACGCCATCTTGGCCCAGTTCGCCAAAATGCCAGGCATCTTGGAAGTCCACCGGAGGAACCGGTAGGACGTGAGACGCAAGGCGCGAGACGCGAAACGGGAAACGCGAAACGGGAAGTACGACAAAGGATCGGGCCTGTGGTTCTGCCAAAATCGAAGGGTACCCCACGCATGGCCCGAGCCTTGATCCTGCACAATCCCGCTGCCCGCAACGCCCCGGAGCCGGTTCTCTTGCGCGTGCTCGTACGCGAGCTCCACCTGGCGGGCTTCGCGGCCGAAACGCGGGCTTCGCGCGCCCCCGGGGAGATGGCCGCGCTGGCGCGGGCCGCCGCCGCCGAGGGGATAGAGCGAGTCGTGGTGTGCGGAGGCGACGGGAGCGTCAGGGAGGCGGCCGAGGGCCTGAAGGGAACGGCCGTGCCCCTGGCCATCCTCCCCCTGGGAACGGCCAACGTGCTCGCCCGGGAGATGGGCCTTCCCATCGGACGCCCCGGGGCATGCGCCGCCCTGGCGGCGCGGGGGCGGGAGCGGAGGGTGGGCCTCGGCTCGGTAAACGGGGCAGCCTTCACGTTCTGCGCCTCCGCGGGTCTCGATTCCCAAGCCGTGGACAGGGTGGACCTCCTGGAGAAGCGCCAGACGGGAGGGTGGGCTTACGTCCACGCCGCCCTCACCGCGCTCGTGGAAGGTGGATCGCCCCGTCTGGCCGTGGTCCTCGACGATGGCCGGCGGCTGGACGCCGTCCAGGTTTTCGCCACGAGGGCGCGGCGCTATGGAGGGCCCTTCGTTCTGTCCGCCCATGCGCGGCTGGAGGCCCCGACCTTGAGGCTCCTCGTGCTGGCACCACCGCTTTCGCGGGGCATCGCCCTCCCCGCCAGGCTCCTGGCGGGCGGCCTGGACGGAGCGCCCGGGATCACATCCTTGGAGGTCCAGGAATTTGCCCTTGAGGCCGAGGCGCCCTTCGCGGTCCAAGCCGACGGCGATATGGTGGCGCGAACCCCCGCCCGAGTTAGATCGGAGCCGGGTTCCTTGACCCTGGTGTTCCCGCCGTGACCCGCTATACGGAGCACGGCAAACCCAGCGAGGCGTGGGGCAAGGCCGCCCTGGGAGCGGGACTGCTCTCCCTGGTGCCCCTCGCCGCCCCCTTTGCGGCCATCCTTTCGGTCCTGGCGAGCCTGGTGGGGACCTTGCTGAGCGCTCGCTATCCCGAGAAGTTCGCGGGGGGCAGGAAGATCCTCGCGGGCCTCTGCTTCTGCGTCCTGGGCATGGGGCTCTTTTTCGCCGAGGGCACCCTCTTTCTGCGCTGGAAGATCGCCCAGGCGTACGACCAGCGGATCGCCATCAGCCGGTTCCGCATGACGCAGATCGCCCAAGCCCTGGAATCCTGCCGCCAAGAGACGGGTGCCTATCCCGACCTGTTGGGGATCATGCAGGCTAAGGCCAAGCTGGAGCCCAAATACACTTCCAGCCTCCCCACCCTGGACGGGTTTGACGGAGCCATTTCCATCGAGAGCCGCGCCGATGGCTTCGTGCTCATGGCCTATCCTCCGCCAGCACCGGGCTCCGGCGAGAGCATGGCCCCTCCCCTGATCGTAAGCGGGGGATTCCAACCCGCTCCATCCCCGCCTCCCCCCGCTCCGGCCGAAGCTCAGCCCACGGAGGGAGTTGCGGGATCCGAACCGGCCGGCCCGCCGTCCTCGGCTACCCCGGCGAAGGGCGATACCCCGACGCCCGCGCCCCTGGCCCCGGGAGCTCCAGCCCCCGATGGACAGCCTCCTCCGCCTTGACATGACGGCGGCCCGGGGTAACACTGCCGTCAGCGAAACGTCAACCACGGCGCGGGTCATGAAGGCTCCGGCCGCAGGCCCTGATGGGCAAGGAGATCGGCCATGAAAGGAAACCCGAAGGTCATCAAAGCGATCAACGCCATGCTCACGGAAGAACTCTCCGCCATCAACCAGTACGTGGTGCACGCGGAGATGTGCGCCAACTGGGGATTCCACAAGCTTCACGACGCCATCGAGAAGCAAGCCATGGACGAGATGCACCACGCAGAGTGGCTCATCGGCAGGATCCTCTTTCTCGAGGGAACGCCCAACATTTACAAACTCAATCCCATCAAGACCGGCAAGACCATCGCCGAGATGATCAGCCTGGGCGCCGTCTCAGAGGTGGACGCCGTGAAGGAGTACAACGGCGCCATCAACGTGTGCGCCGCGGAGGGAGATTCGGGCACCAAGCAGCTGCTCGAAAAGATCCTCGGCGACGAGGAAAAGCACGTGGATTGGGCCGAGGAACAGACGGATCAAATCGCCCGCATGGGCATCGAGAACTACCTCACCACTCAGGTGTGAAGCGTGGATACGGGAACGCCGCAAGGGCGGGCTCCGGCCCGCCCTTCCCTTATCTGCCCATGAGGCGCGCCGCGACGTCCTCGGAGGTTCTCGCCGGGAGGCCGCACGTCCCTCCCACGCACACGTAGGCCCGCGCCTGATCCTCATCGAACCGGCCGCTGAAGAGGGGTGCGGTTTTCCACCGGCCAGGTTCCAGTCCTCCCGCCACGAGCGGCAGGATGAGGGCTCCCGGAGGGGCGGCTCGCCGCGCGGCCTTCAGGAGGGGCCATGCCTCCTCGATGGACGGTGCCGGCACGACCACCTCTACGGGCGGGAGGGCGTGCTGCACCGCGAGGGCGGCCAGGAGCGGCCGAGCCCCGGGATTGGCGGCGAGGGCCGGCCCTTCCGCTTGTAAGAGGCGATCAAGTTCGTCACCCGCCCAAGGGGCACCGGCCAAACGCTCCCAGACCCAAAACATTTGGGCCATCACCGCGAGGGGCGAAGGAAGGACCCCGTCATCCGTGTCCCTCACGGGGATGAGGAGGCGCCCCCCCGCTCCCGAGGCGGGGGCGTCCACCCACTGTCCCTCGGAACCATGGCGAAATCGGTCCATGGCACCTTGGAGCAGCATTTCCACCCGGCTCAGGTGCCCACCGTCTCCGGTGGCCTCATAGGCCCGCCATTCGGCCCGCGCCACGTAGGCCCAATCTGACAAGAATCCTGGCACCCTGGCCCTTTCGCCGTCCCAGACGTGAAACATCCGGCCTTCGCCCCAGCACCTTTCCCAGATGAGGGAAAGGGTGTTGAGACCCGTCTTGAGGTCCTCCTTCTTGGACATTGCCAGGTATCCGTCGAGGAAGGCCGTCGCCGCGAGGGCGTTCCAGTCCGTGAGGACCTTCGTATCGACGCCAGGGGGGACGCGCCTCCCGCGGGCCTTCCGCAGCAGGCCGAGGGCGCCTTGCACCCGCTCCCGAAGCGCGTCCTCCGCCTGGCCTTCGCGGCGGGCGGCTTCCGCCCAGGTCTGCACACGATGGAGCGTGCGGTCCGCCAGAGCAGGCCCGGTCCCGAGGCCGTACAGCGCTGCCACCAGGCGGCCATCCTCGGAGCCGAGTTCCAGGAGGAGCTCCTCGGAGGTCCACGCGTAGAACTTTCCCTCCTCGCCCTCCGAGTCGGCGTCAAGTGCAGCCACAAATCCACCGCCGCCGCGCGCCATGGACGCCTTCACGTCGTCCAGGATGCCCTCGGCCACTTGGCCGTAGAGTTTCTCTTCCGTGAGGGTGTAGGCCTGGAAGTAGAGGGAGGCGAGCTGGGCGTTGTCGTAGAGCATCTTTTCGTAGTGAGGCACGATCCAGTCCCTGTCCACGGCATACCTGTGAAATCCACCACCCACCTGGTCCCGGACGCCCCCTGCCTCCATCCTGCGGAGGGTGAAGAGGACCTTCTCCCGCAGGCCGGGATCACCCGTGCGCGAAGCCTCGTCCAGCAGAAAGCCCAGGAGGGGAGGCTGAGGGAACTTGGGACCTGGGCCGAATCCCCCGGCCGCGGAGTCGAATCGCTCCAGAATCGCCTCCCGGGCAGAGGCGGCCGCGTCCGCACCGGGCAGCACCGCCGGCCCCTCGGCCATGAAGGAGCGCCGGACGGCCTCAAGGATCTGCCCTGATGAACCCTCCACCTCCTCCCGCTTGTCCCGGTAGGCGGCCAGCACGTTCCGGAGGACATGCCGAAAGGAGGGCATGCCCCACCGCTCCTCCTTGGGGAAGTACGTCCCTCCGAAAAAAGGCTTGAGTTCGGGGGTGAGGAACACCGTGAGGGGCCACCCCCCCTGGCCCGTCATGCAAACCACGGAACGCATGTAAAGGGCATCCAGGTCGGGCCTCTCCTCCCGGTCCACCTTGATGCTCACGAAGGCATCGTTGAGCAGGGCGGCCGTGTCCCGATCCTCGAAGCTCTCGTGGGCCATGACGTGGCACCAGTGGCAAGCCGAGTAGCCGATGGAGAGGAGAATGGGCTTGTCCTCGCCGCGCGATTTTTCCAGAGCCTCTTCGCCCCAGGCATACCAGTCTACCGGGTTGTGTACGTGTTGAACCAGGTAAGGGCTCGTTTCCCGCGCTAGATGATTGGTCGTCACACTCTCTTCTCCCATGCCAGGGCCCTCCCTCCCGTTGCCATGCGTCTTATGCGTCCCTATGGAGAGGAGAAAGCAATAGGCGGGAGCCACCAGCCGTTGTTCCCATGAGTCGACCCCGTAGGTTAGGGCAATGCGCGGGGAAACCGATTATTCCCCACGGCGGGAGCTTGGGGCTGG
>JBBIKI010000050.1:0-17726 GCA_037445535.1 Acidobacteriota bacterium
GCCGTTGACGAAGGAATATCCTGGCCACGGAGCCCACACCGATGGGTAATAGTAGGCGGGGTAGCTCCAAAGCGGCCCGTAGACGACCGCGGGCTCATAGGCCGGGACGTAGATCACGTCCGGTGTATAAGGCTGGATCACGATGTCGGGGCCTTGCACCACCACGCGTTGCTGGGGAGTGGTCCTGAGATGGCCGTTCTGGTAGGCCGCGCTGCGCAGCGTCTGCACGGCATCCATCACGTTGGCCTTCTGGCTCAGGAAGGCGTTGCCCAGATCGGTGGTCCACTGGATGTTCTGAGCCATCCTGTCCAGGACGGTGGGGAACTTGCAGAGGGCGATGACGCTGGGGTCCCAGGTGGCCGTCGCCAGCGCGTCATCGAGGGCGTTCCCCGTGAGGCCGGGGTTGGCCTGGACCCACTGGCCAGCCTGCGTGACCTGATCGGGGAAGGTGGCGGCCATGAGGACCTGGCTCATGAGCGCGTCGGGGTAAAGAGCGATGGGCGCCACCATCTGGCTGATTTGGTCGGCTGTATACGTTCTGTCCTGAGCTTGGAAAGACAGACCTCCTGCCAGAAGAGTAGAGACCAGCAGCGGTATGAGTAGAAATCGAAGGTGTCGCATGTGCAATTCTCCTTTCCTTCCGCCCTCTCGTTGGCAAGGGCTAGGCGCAAGCAAGGCAATCATCATGCCGATCGCGGAAGCGGCCTACGAAGGAAGGGCTCGTCAGGAATAACGCGTGACGCTGCAATGAGTTATTTTACCACGGCATGGCGAGGGCCTGCGTCGATACGGCGTTCCGCGATGTCCGGCATCCAGGACATATCTTCCCAGGTGCCCATCGCCGCACGGCATTCTTCCGTGCTCACCGTGATGAAGCAGGCCCGCTATCCCTCAACTCTCAACCCTCAACTCTTAAGCCACATACATGGAGTCGATGAGGCCGGCGTAGCGGGTGTCGATGATGCGGCGTTTGACTTTGAGGGTGGGGGTGAGTTCGCCCTCCTCCTGGGAAAGTTCCTTGCACAGGAGCCGGCACTTTTGGATCTGCTCGTGGTGGCTGAGGTGGGCGTTGGTTCGGGCCAAGACGTTGTCGTACAGGTGCATGATCTGCGGATGGTCACGGAACTGCGAGGGATCGGTGAGGTTCAGCTCCTTGGCGCGGGCGTATTCCTTAAGATTGTCCCAGTTCGGGACGATGAGGGCCGTGAGGTAGGGACGGCGGTCGCCGATGAGGACCGCCTGAGTCACGTACTTGTTCAGCTTGAGCATATTCTCGATGGGCTGCGGGGCGATGTTTTTGCCGCCCGCGGTGACGAGAAGCTCCTTCTTCCTGTCGGTGATGAAGTAGAAGCCCTCCTCGTCCACCCTGGCGATGTCCCCCGTCATGAACCAACCGTCTTTCGTAAAAACCTCCGCGGTGGCTTCAGGGTGCTTGTAATAGCCCCTCATGATGTTCGGGCCCTTGGCGAGGAGTTCCCCGTCGGTGCCGATTTTCAGCTCGACGTTGGGCGCGCGGCGCCCGATGGAGCCGAACTTGGGGCGCTCCTCGCTGTTGCCCGTGAGCCCCGGGCTCGTTTCGGTCAGTCCGTAGGCTTCGCAGATGGTGATGCCCATGCCATAGAAGACCAGCCCCAGCTCCTTGAGCAGCGGGGCGCCTCCGGAGATGAAAAAGCGAAGGCGGCCGCCCATCTTGGCGCGGAGTTTCTTGTAGAGGATCACGTTCCCCAACCCGTGCTTGAGCGTGAGCCACGGCCCCGCCTTTCTCCCTTCGGCCCAGGCCCGGGCCCACTCGTCGGCGGCCTTGATGGACCCATACATGAGCACCTTCTTGAGGTAGGGGGCGTGGGCGGCCTGTTCGAGGATGCGCGCGTACACTTTCTCGTAGAAGCGGGGAACGGCGGCGGCCACGGTGGGCCTCACCTCCGCCATGTTCTCGGCCACCTTTTCGACGCTCTCCGCGTAGGCCAGCGCAGCGCCGCTCCAGAAGTAGCAGTAGTCCGCCGTGCGCTCGAAAACGTGGCTAAGGGGAAGAAAGACGATGGCCAAATCGCCCGGGCCGAAGGTGAGCACCTGCATGTCGCCTCGGGCGTTTTCGACGAAGTTGCCATGGGTGAGCATGGCGCCCTTGGGCACCCCCGTCGTGCCCGAGGTATAGACGATGGAGGCCAGGTCTTCCGGACGGACCGCCGCGGCGGTCTTGCGGTGCAGGCCTTCGTGGTTCCGTGAAAACTCCTCGCCCCTGGCAAGCACGTCGTTCCATGCGAGAATCCCCGGCTGGAGCGCGTCCACGGGGTCCATCACGATAATGTCTCGAAGCTTGGGCATGGCAGCGCGGGCGGAGAGCAGTTTGGAGGCTTGGGCGGGGGTGGAGACAATGGCCACTTCGGCGTCCGAATCGTTTACGATGAACGAGGCGTCCTTGGCGTTCAAGGTGGGGTAGACGGGTACGTCCGCTGCTCCGGCGGTGAGGATGGCGAAATCGGACATGGCCCACTCTGGCCGGTTCTCCGACAAGAGGGCGACCTTGTCTCCGGGCTTGATTCCAAGGGACATGAGGCCGTTGGAGAGGCGCTCGACGGCGCCGCTGAACTCCGCGGTGGAGATCATCCGCCATGTACCGCTGCGCTTAGCGCAGAGCAGATCGGGGCGGTCGTGGACGTCCAACAGGTTGAAGAACACATCGCAGAGCGTTCGGACTTCAGTCACCGTTGCCCCCCTATGTTGACGTACGAGCATAAACTTGGTTCGGCGGCAGTCCGCCCTGCCTTCTCTTATGCTACCACCCCGGCCGGCGATCTGGCATGAAGAGGGGAGCAGGCTGCGGGTGCCGAGACATCAACTCCACCTCATCGAAGCTTCGGAAGGCGGCGCGCCGTGGACCATGGAGGCCTTCCAGGGGAGCAAGAGGAAGGCGGCGTTAACAGCCTGTTAAGAGCGAGTGAAAGGCCCCCTAGAGGCTGCACGCTCAAGCCAAAGGCAAGGAACAAGGAGCCGGAAGCGGCGAGCCGGGGCCCCATGCCCATTGCGAGCGGCTCATTCAGCGAGCGGACACAGGACGGGGGCCAGCCCTTCGAAGCTAACCCCCGCCCAAATCGCATGATCATCTGGCAACCTGATCCGCGGCCCCCTCACTTACCCGCGGCCGCCACCTCCTGCACCACCCGTGAGGCATCATATAACTTGTTCAGGGCCTCCAGGATGGCGGGAGAGTCCACGGCGACGCAGCGGGCGACTTTCTCGGAGTACACGAAGGTGTTGGGGTTGCTCTGGGGGTTGCCGTCGAAGACAAGGCCCACGAGTCTGCCACCTTTGTCTACGATGGGGCTCCCCGAGTTGCCGCCCGTGATGTCCGCGGCGCAGACGAAGTCAAGGGGCGTTTTCAGGTCGAGCTGTCCAAGACGGGCCTCTTCCATCTTGCTGAGCTGAAAGTCGCCGGTGTTGTCGAAGGCGTAGGCGCGGTTGTAAAGCCCGTAAAATGTCGTCTTATACGGCACTTGGGTGCTGTCGAAGGGGTATCCTTCCACTTTGCCGAAGGCCAGGCGGAGGGTTCCCGTGGCGTCGGGATACACCTTGTCGCCGTAGACGGCGAACTGGGCCTTGGCGATCCGCGCGAGGGCCGGTTGTACCACGGCCTCCACATTGTCCTTGAAGGCCTGATGGACGCGCCTGAGGGTCGGGTCCATGGCGCGGACGAACGCCAGGAGCGAGTCGGTGCTGGCGTGTACGGCCGCGCCGTCGTCCTTCAGGAGGGACACGCGAAACGCCGCATCGTTGAGTTTGCTGCCGCCGATAACCTCCCTGGCGCGCTCCGCGGGTGCCTTTCCGTCAAGGAGCGCCGACACATAGGGGTCCCCGGCGCCGAGCTTCCCGGCGATGACGGCCAAATCATGGGCCAACATGGCCTCGTCAAGGCCTTTGTAGTAAGGCTTGGGCGCGCTGAGCCGTCTCATGAGCCCCGGGATCTGAGCGTCGTGGAACCCGTTTAGGCGGTCTCCGTCTGGCTTCTTCACCTCCTCCGAGTAGCGGAGGATGCTGAGGGCCGTGCCCGTGAGCCCGTAGGCGTCGGGGACGCGGTTCTCGTAGGTGACCTCGTTGACGTGCGCACGCTCCCACGCCACCGCCTGCTCCACCTGCCGCCAGGCCTCCTCGTAGTGCTTGAGACCGGGGGTCTTGGCGACGGCTTCGCGCAAGGCCTTCTCCTGGCGGGCCTTCTCGGCCATGAGGTCGGTGTCTTTGAGGCCGTCGAACTCACCCGTCAGCGCCTTGATGCTGTTATGAACGTAAAAGAGGATGGACTGGGCTTCCTGGGCCTGGCTCGGGCCCTCCTTGCTGTAGGCCGTCAGCGCCTTGTCCGTGCCCGCGAGGCCCTCCAGCATGGCGGGGTAACTCACGTTGCGGAAGTACATGAGCTGGGCCAGGGTGTCCATGCGGTCCGTCCTTCCGGGGTTGCCCGAGACGAAGACGAGCATGCCGTCGGTGACCCCCGCAGGGTCAAGTTTCAGATAGTCGGGGGTGGAGGCGGGCTTGCCGTTTTCGTAGGCCCGCAGGAAGCTGAAATCGAGGTCGTAGCGCGGATAGTAGAAGTTGTCCGAGTCGCCTCCGAAATAGGCGGCCTTCTCCTCCGGCGCCATGACCACGCGCACGTCGGTGTATTCCTTGTAGCGGTAAAGGGTGTAGCGGGCGCCGCCGTAAAGGGCCACCACCTCGCCCCGAAGGCCCGTCTTCTCCTCGCAGGTCTTTTCGATGCGGGCGATGGCCGCGTCCCGTGCCTTCTGGGCTTGAACGGCCGTATCGCCGGGTTTGACGGCGGCGTCCACCTCCCGGGTCACGTCTTCCATGGACCGCAGGACTCGGACCATGGCGCCTGGGGCCCTGAGTTCGTCCGCCAGCGTCTTGGCGTAAAAGCCGTCCCGGACGTAATTGTGCTCCGGCGTGGAGAGCTCCTGGAGGTAGCCCCTGGCCACGTGGTGGTTGGTGAGGATCAGTCCCTCCGGCGAGACGAAGGAGCCGCTGCCTCCGCCGATGTTCACGGAGGCGAGGCGGAGGTGGTCAAACCACGCCTGCGCGGGGGTGAAGCCAGCCTCCTTCTGGATGAGCTGAAGGGGCGGGTGGTCGTACGTCCACATGCCCTCGTCGGCCCGTGGCAAGGTGGACGCGAGCAGGATGAACGCGACGGCCATCGCCGCGGCGTAGAGACTCCGCGCGCGGATGTTCTGTTGGGTCATGGTGCCTCCTCATGCGAGTGGGGGTGATGCCGGCCATGTGATTCAATACAATCGCCAGGGGCTGAAAATTTCAGCCGTCTCCAGAGGGCAGTGTACCCTCGTCGCCGGCTGGATGTCTTCTCCTGCATGCCCGGTGCCGCGCGTATGACGGCCCTAAGATCGCCTACGGTGTGTCCAGCTCCTCGTCTGTGCGCTTCCACAGCTCGAAGCGGGCATCGGCCCAGATGGGGCGGAATCCCTCGTGAATGTAATCGTCCCACCGGATCCCGCCGGAGAAGCCTGAAGGCTGGACGATCCAGCGGATGCGCTGCTGCTCCAGCGCGGTGATGGCTTGTGCCACTTGCTCGGGCGGCGTGTAGGACGGCGGCACGAAGACGTCGAAGGGCGCCGGGTTCGGGTGAAGGGTGAGCAGGTTCACCATGGGGATAAAGCCTGAGGAGAAGAGCGGTTCGTCCGCTCTCACGTTCGCCGCCACCGCGTCCACGAGCCCCTGGAGGTCCCGTGCACGGTTCGGAGCCATGGGTCCCAGGCGTCCGGCGGGAGCCACGACCATCTCCCCGTTCCCGCGCAGCAGGGCCGGGACGCGCACGAGCCCCGCTCCGCCAAAGACCGCCAGCACGAGCCACGCCGCCACGGTTGCCCAGCGCGCACGCCGCGGCGCGGGCCCCTCGCGCCAGCGCTCCAGGCCCCAGGACACGGCCAGAGCGAAGGGAGGCAAGGCCCATTCCAAGTTGAGCGGCGCCGGCCGCCTCATGGCCGGAACGAGAAAGGCCATGCACGCGGCGGCCCAAAGGGACACCTCTGCGCGGCGCTCCCGTTCAAGGCGCCACAGGTACACCAGCGCCAAGGCTCCGGTGGGCACCGCGGCGAAGGTAAATGCAAGCTTGAGGTTCCAGAGCGCGAAGGCCGCGGGTTGCTGAATGCCCATCGCGGAGTCCCACAGGGCCGTCACCGCCATGAGGGCGCCCCGCATGCTCAAGGCGTTTCCGGGGACACCCCGGTAGTGGAGCAGCGGGATGAAAACCCAGTCGTTTATGAGTGTCGTTACGGGAACCGTCGGTAAGAGCCACAGGGCGGCTGCGCCCGAGAGGGCCGCCATTCCCGAGGCCGCACCCACGGCCATGCGCAGCCGAGAGGGCCGGGGAACCTCGAAGGCGATCCACAGCGCCAATGCCGCGAGAAGGGCGCTGCCCTGGTCCTGGAGGGTGAGCGCGCAGGCCGCCGCGAGGGCGCCTCCCAAGATGGACCACTGGAGGGCCTTGGAGTCCAGGGCCGCGAAGAAGGCCGCCGCCGCCGAGAGCGCCAGGAGGTCCGCCAGCCAGTGGTGGCTTGGCAGGAGCCAAGCGGCCACGCCGCACGACACCAGCGGTGCCAGTGCCGCGCACTGAAACAGAGGCCGGCGCACCAGCCGCGAGGCGAGGTGAAGCATGGCGGCCGCCAGTCCCGCCGCGTAGGCCACTGCCAGTACGCGTCCTGCCCAGACGCTCACACCCAGAACGGCATAGGCGGCGGCCACGGCGAGGAAGGACATCGGGGGGATGATAGAGAAGAAATCCCTGCCGGGCACCTGTCCCATCAGCAGGCGCCAGCCGCCCATGGCCACCACGCCCTCGTCACCCAGTTCGGCGCCTCGCAAGGGCGCCACGAGGACCATGGCCACCGAGAGCACCGCGATCGCTACAGGGGCCCACCTCCACCACCGCGACACCCCCGTCGAAACCATGGGTCCCTCTCTGTCAGGCGCACGTTCGTGTGCGCCGGGGCCTATCTTAACCGACAATTCTTTCCGGCGGTTGCTAAGGCGCGGTACGCGAGTTCGGCGTGGGTCACCGCCTGGAGCCGTTCCATGACATCCACGTACCTCCTGAAGAAGATCCGCGAGACCTTCTTCTGGATGGCGCAGCCTACCACGCCAAGGGGCCGCGAGGCGCCGGACATCAAGGAGAAATAGCCGCGGCTCTGCGGACGTTTGTTGAGTTACGCGTGATATTGTGGTTCCTAGGCCAGGGCATGCGGGCAGGACGTGATTCGGGAGCATTTGACTCATGGATTGATCATGCATTCCCAAGGAGTGGGAAGGGGTTCTCACCACAAGGAGGCCGAGCCATGGAAGGCACGATTCGCAGGGTTCTCACCGCATCGCTTTTGGCCTGCTCGTTGGCCGCATTCGCAAGCGGAAACGGCAAGCACGTCACCTACGGCGTTGACGCCGCCACCACCAATCCCCCCGCCACCGTGATTCAGCACGGGCAGGGGCTGACGGTCGTCATCTTCAAGATGTCCGACCTGGACGCCGGCGGCACCTTCACGTTCAGTGCAACCCTAGGGGTCAAAGGCAAGAACCTTGCCTTCCCGATGAATGCCATGATGAGCTCCAGGGATGGTGCAGGCCTGACCGTGGCCTTCGACCCCGCCACCATGAGTTTCCCCGATGCCACGACGACCCAAACGACCATCGTCACGGTCACGTTGGCCCCGGGCACTTATTCCAAGAAGCACCTCCAGACCATGATCAAGGCGGACCCCGCTTCGGGCATGGGCATGGGCAAGGGTCCGGGCATCAAGGTGATCATCGCCAAGGAGACGTCCACCGTGGCCGGGACGCCGGAGCAACAGATCCTCAAGGACGTGACGGACGGCCTTGCGCCAGAAGCGGGGCCGGAACCTCTCGGAAACTAGGCAGGCAATCTGGCGTGGCGGAGGCTGGGCTGGCCGTTCGCCCACGACGCTCATCGCCGGCCATCCAAAAGGGGCGGGGGCCACGGCTCCCGCCCCTTTTGGCGCGGGTGGTTCTGGGCGGCCGTCCTTCCAGGAGCATGCTCGCGGCGCGCATGCGCGAGCTGGACGCCTTCCGCGCGGGGGCGCCCATGACCGACCATCTATCCCTCATGGTCATTCAGCGGGCCCGCACGGCCTTGGCCTGACCTGCCCAGCACTTCGCTTGGGAACAGCCTTTACGCCGCGGGAGGACGCCTCGGGCGGTGGCCCGGCCTCGGCCAGGGCGGCGCTACCGGTCGGGCAGGTGGCGGGCGAAGGCGCTGAACGGGGCGTTTCGGAACCGGAAGCGGCGGTATACTTCCTTTCGTAGTCTGCCTGCCAATGGGGCGGTGGCTCGAAGGCTCCCGCTCGTTGAGCCGCAGGAGGAAGGAATAACGTCATGGCGAGCCTGGACGGCCCAATCACGATCCCCATGGATGAGGTCCAGTTGCGCGCCATGCGCTCTCAGGGCGCCGGCGGGCAGAACGTCAACAAGGTGGCGACAGCCGTTCACCTGCGCTTTGACATCCGGGCCTCCTCGCTGCCCGAGGATCTTAAAGAAAGGCTGCTGCGGAAGGCCGACCGCCGCATCACCGGCGAGGGCGTCATCATCATCAAAGCCCAGCGCTTCCGCACCCAGGAGCAAAACCGTGAGGATGCGCTTGCCAGGCTCCAGGCTCTCGTCCAGAATGCCGCCGCCACGGTCAAGAAGCGCACCGCCACCCGCCCGACTCGAAGCTCCCAACTCAGGCGCCTGGACAGCAAGACCAAGCACGGTCACCTCAAGGCCGCCAGGGGTAAGATCGAGGAAGATTAGCCGGCCGCGGGAAAATGGGGTCAGGTCTTGTAATACGACATTCTTCGCTGATAGAATGGTCTTCCTCCTCTTGGGGCAGCGTCATCGAAAACATTGGCGTTTCTCCCGATATGAATGTGGTGAACCGGCCCGATGAGATGATCGAGGGAAGGGACCCGCAACTGGAGCGGGCCATCGAGGAGATCAAGAATCGGCTGGCAGAGAACGAGACGGCCCGGTGAAAGACTCCGAATCTAGGCCGATGGCGGCGTGTCTCGTGAACGCCGCCCTCAGCGCCTACCTCGTTAGGTTGGCGGTCGCAGCGGGCCGCGATGTGGCAAGGATCTCACCAAAGAACTCCGTAAGCCTTCCCGCCATGGCAGGGTCGAGGTGGGGGTCGGAGTGGCCCCGGCCGGGGACGACCCACAGGCGCGCTCGCTCGCGGGCGGCGGCGGCGAGGCGGCGGGCATGGCGCAGGGGGATGACCGTGTCCTCCTCGCCGTGAATAAGAAGAAATCGCGTACGGGCGCGGCCGATGAGGTTCTCCGGCGCCACGTCCTTGAAGCGCAGGCCGGCGCGCCACTCCACCCAGCGGAAGGCGAGGGGCAGGCCGGGGGCGAGGATCCACCAAAAGCGGCCGAGGGTGGCGCGCGGGTCACGCGGGTCGGCGAAGGCGCCTACGGTCGCCACGGCGGTGATGCGCGTATCATGCGCCGCCGCATGGATGGCGGCGGAGCCGCCCACGGAGAGGCCGAGGACGCCCACCTCCTGGGGCACGTGGGCGCCGCGCGTGGCGAGCCAATCGACGGCGGCGCGGATGTCCTCCGAAAATTTGGGCATGGAGCCGTAGTCGTCCGCATCCGAGGACCCGTGGTGGCGCGCGTCGAAGACCAGCAGGTCATAGCCCGCGGGGTGGAGCATCGTTACGTAAGGGAGCATGCGCTCCACGTTCCGCCCCCAGCCGTGGAGAAGAATGAGGACGGGCGAGCCCGGCGTGCCTGAGGGGATCCACCAGCCGTGGAGCCTCTTGCCGTGTGCCGTGGGAACGAAGACCGTCTCGTAGGCCAGACCTAGGGCTCCGGGGTGCCGCGTGTGGGCGACGCGCGGATTCTTCCACCCCACCATCATCACAAGAATGACGGCCGCCTGGTAGAGGGCCACCCCCAGCATGACCAACAAGAGAACTCTCATCAATCCCCGTCTCCGCCAGAATCCACGGGCTTCGCCTCTCCTCGGAGCCCGAAGCTCCCGTTACGGCTTCATGAGCACGTAGATGGTCCAAGGCGCGACGGCCGTTTCGCTGACCCAGGGAAAGGGATCGGACTCCCGGCCCAGGGGCTTGTAGGTTTGCACGACCTCCAGGCCCGCCCGCCGGAAGACCTCCTGGTACGCTTCAGGCATCCAGAGGATGTCCTCCACGGGACGCCGGTCCTCCACGTCGGTCATGACGATCTTCACCTTGTCCCCGGTCCTCGCGGCGCGGTTCTCGGGGAAGTCTTTCGTCGTGAAGGAGGCCCACTCGTGCCAGTAGATCTCGGGCGAGGATGCGAGGTGGAGGATGCGCCCGCCGGGGTTCATGATCGCGCCGAACTCCCGGAAAAGGGCGGTCTTCTTCTCCATCGCCGGAATGTTGTCGAAGGTGAAGATGGACTGGACGAGGTCGAACGTGGGGCCGTGCCAAAGGCCGAGGCGGCCGTCTTCGATGAGCCTGTAATCGCCTTGAGGGTCAAGCTCCCTGGCGCGGCGGATCATGTCGGGGGAGATGTCCACGCCCACGGCGTCGAAGCCGAGGGCCTTCACAAACCGCGTGGAGCGCCCGGCGCCGCACCCGAAGTCCAGCGCGGCGCCGCCTTTGGCGTGGGCCTTGATGATCTCAGGGATGTCCCGGTACGCGAGGAAGTAGGTGCCCGGGAACTGGAGCTTGGAGTAGGATTCGGCCCGGGCCGTGTCCTCGTAGACGTTCGTGAACTCCATGAAGCCCCCCCAAAACCAGAGGTGCGGAAACGGCTCATCCTACGGCTTCAGTTCCTTCCACAAGAAGGTATAGGCGAGGGCCATCATGTGGGCGGTCTGCTTGTTGTCGGCGGCGCCGGCGTGGCCGCCCTCGACGTTTTCGTAGAAGCGGACGTCGCAGCCCATGTCGCGCATCTTGGCCATCATCTTGCGCGCGTGGCCCGGGTGGACTCGGTCGTCGCGGGTGGAGGTGGTGAAGAGGACGGGCGGGTACTGGGTGCCCTTCTTGAGGTTCTGGTAAGGGGAGAAGGTCTTGATGAAGGCCCAGTCCGAGGGTTTGTCCGGGTCGCCGTACTCGGACATCCAAGAGGCTCCGGCCAGGAGCTTGGAGTAACGCTTCATGTCCAGGAGAGGCGCCTCGCAGACGATGGCGCCGAAGAGCTGCGGATAGCCCGTGATCATGTTGCCCATGAGGAGGCCGCCGTTGCTTCCGCCGATGGCGCCCAGGAGGCGGGGTGAGGTGACCTTGCGCGCCACGAGGTCTTGGGCCACGGCGGCGAAGTCTTCGTAGGCCCGCGGGCGATTCGCCTTCAAGGCAGCCTGATGCCACCGGGGGCCGTACTCGCCGCCCCCGCGGATGTTGGCCAGGACGTAGACGCCGCCCTTGCTGAGCCACGCCCGGCCCACGGATCCGCTGTAGTAGGGAACCTCGGAGATCTCGAAGCCGCCGTATCCCGTGAGGAGGGCCGGGTGGGAGGCGTCCAGGGCCATGCCCTTGGCGGAGACCTGGAAATAGGGGATGCGCGTGCCGTCTTTGGATGCGGCGAAGTGCTGGGAGATCTCGAACCCGGAGGCGTCGAAGAAGGCGGGGGTCTGTTTGAGCTTTTCGGGAGGCCGGCCGAAGGTACCCATGTAGAGCGCCGTGGGTGTCAGAAAATCGGTGATCGTCATGAAGTAGGCGTCCGACTCGCGGCTGTCCACGGCCCAGGCACCCAGACTTGCGAATTGCGCTGCCGCGGGCAAGGCCTCACGCCCCCACTCGCCCTCTGCCGGGGTCAGTACCCAGAGCCGGCTCTTCACGTCCTCGAGCACGTTGATGATGAGGTGGTTGAGGGTCCAACCGTAGGAGGAGAGGGACGTGGCGGGAGTGGGCTCGAAGAGCACCAAGAAATCGCGCTTGCCCGCCATGAAGGCATCGAATCGCGTGGCCAGAAGGGCTCCGGAGGGGAAGGTCCGGGAGCCCACGGTCCACGGCGTGCGTAGTTCCACGAGCATCCATTCCCGGTGCACGGACACGTTGGCGTCGAGGGGCACGTCGATCTTGTGGAGGGTGCCGTCCGCCTTCCGCAGGAACGTCTCTTGGCTGAAGAAGGCGAGGGTGCGGTAGACGAAGTGCCGCTCGAAGCCCTTGGTGTCATCGAAGGACGCCGAGGCTGCCATGTCCGTGGCCTTGGCCTCGTAGACCGTCTCGGCCTTGGCCAGAGGGGTGCCGCGCTTCCAGAGCTTGACGATGCGCGGATAGCCCGAGTCGGTCATGGACCCGGGTCCGAAATCGGTCCCCACGTAGACGGAGTTCTCGTCGATCCAGGACATCTCGTTCTTGGCCTCGGGGAGCTGGAAGCCGTCCTTGACGAAGGTCTTGGTGGTTATGTCGAATTCCCTGATGACGGCGGCGTCGGCACCGCCGCGGGAAAGAGTGATGAGGCAGCGGTTGTACGCGGGCCGAAGGACTTCGGCGCCCTCCCATACCCAGTTCTCATGTTCAGCCTTGCCAAGGGCGTCCAGGTCGAGGACGGTCTCCCACGCCGGCTCCGCCTTGCGGTACTCCTCCATGGTGGTCCGGCGCCAGATCCCTCTGGGGTTCTGGGCGTCTCTCCAGAAGTTGTAGTAGTAGGGCCCCTCCTTGGTGATCAGGGGGATGCGTTCCTTCGAGTCGTAGACGGCGAGAAGGTTCGCCTCGAGGGCAGTGAATGCTGGCGTTCCCGCCAACTCCTTGGCCGACTCGGCGTTGCGCTCACGGACCCAGGCGAGGGCCCTCTTTCCCGTTATGTTCTCCAGCCAGAGGTAGGGATCTTTGGCCGTGGTGTCGGCGGGCGGTGCAGGTTGGGAGGGCGCCTTGGTGCCGGAGAAGGTGGCCAGGGCGAGGGCCATCGCCGGTGCAATAGCAATCAGGATCCAAATGCCTTTCATCCAAACCTCCAAAGTGGGGCGGCTAGTCGTAGGTAGGTGAGTAGGCCAGTAGGACGGGGGCTCGTCTTCAACGTCATCCTTTCGACCTCATCCCGCATCCGGTTTTTCTCCGTCTCCGTGGTGAAATCAGTCCCTTGCTTTGAGGGCATCCACCGTTCTGGCGATCAAGGCGTCATCGGCGGCGACCACCTCGGTGATGTGCCCGGCCCCGCCCATTTTGCGGTTCCAGAGACCCACCGTTTCCATGGCATGTTCGTTGCGGGCCCAGGCGCGGCGCGCGACGCCGCCCATAACGTCCCAGTCCAGGCCGCTGGCGACGACCTTGTCCATGCGCTCGGAGCCGTCCAGGAGGATGCCGTTGCCGCCGTTGAAGCACTTGCCCGTGCCCACGCCGCCGCCGTTGCTGAGCACGACGTAGGTCATGCCTCGGGCCACGTTGCCGGCGAAGCACTGGTGAGCCATATCGGAGGTGAGGGCGGAGCCGTCGTAGATGTCGGCCGTCTCGCGGTAGGGAGAATCGGTGCCCTGCGTGTCGTGGTGGTCGCGGCCCAGGATGACCGGGCCGATTTCGCCCTTGCGCACCATCTCATTGAACTTCAGGGCGATCCTCACGCGGCCCTCGGCGTCGGCGTAGAGGATGCGCGCCTGCGTGCCCACGACGAGCCTGTTCGCCTTGGCGCTGGTCACCCAGTGGTAGTTGTCCCTGTCCTGGTGGCGCCGGTTCGGGTCGATGCACGACGCGGCGGCGGCGTCCGTGGCGTCCAGGTCCTCGGGTTTGCCGGAGAGGCACACCCAACGGAAAGGCCCGTAGCCGTAATCGAAGCAAAGGGGCCCCATGATGTCCTCCACGTAGGAGGGCCAGATGAAGCCATCGTTGGTGTCGTGGCCGTTCTTCGCGATATCCGCCGCTCCCGCGTCAAAGACGGCCTTCATGAAGGAGTTGCCGTAGTCCCAGAAGCGCGCGCCTTTGTCCGTAAGGCGTTTGAGTACCCGGTAATGGCGCAGGAGGCTCTGGTCCACCTTGACCTTAAAGGCGGGAAAGTCGTCCTTGAGGAGGGCCTTGGCCTGGTCGTAGCTTAGGCCGGCGGGGCAGTATCCGCCCTCGTAGACGGCGTGGCATGAGGTCTGGTCGCTCAGGAGCTCGGCCTCGATGCCCTTCTGGTCAATGGATTCGAGCAGGTCCACGATGTTGCCGTGAAAGGCGATGGAGCAGGGCTCGCGCTTGGCACGTGCCTCGTCCACCCAGCGGAAGACTTCGGGGAGGTCGGCGGACACCTTGCTCACCCAGCCCTGGGAGTGGCGCGTCTTTATGCGGCTGAGGTCCACCTCGGCGGTGACGGAGACGGCGCCCGCGATGTCGGCGGCCTTGGGCTGCGCGCCGGACATGCCGCCAAGGCCGGACGTGATAAAGAGGTGGCCGCGAAGATCTTGATTCTGGGGGATGCCAAGGTAGTGCCGTCCAGCGTTGAGAAGGGTGATGTAGGTGCCGTGGACGATGCCCTGGGGGCCGATGTACATCCAGCCCCCGGCGGTCATCTGGCCGTAGTTCACGCAGCCCATGGCGGCGAGCCGGTGGAAGTCATCAGGGGTGTCGAACATGCCCACCATGAGCCCGTTGGTGATGATCGCTCGCGGGGCCTCGGGGCGTGAAGGAAAGAGGCCCAGGGGGTGCCCGGAGGAAACCACGAGGGTCTGGTTCGCCGTCATCTCGCTGAGGTATTTCTTGATGAGGAGATACTGCATCCAGTTCTGGCAGACCTGGCCCGTCTCGCCGTAGGTGACCAGCTCGTAGGGGTAGAGGGCCACGTCGAAGTCCAAGTTGTTGTCGATCATCACCTGCATGCCCTTGGCGTCCAGAATCTTGCCCGGGTACTCCTGGATGGGCCTGCCGTGGATGCGCCCCTCGGGACGGAACCGGTAGCCGTAGATGCGGCCGCGGGTGAAGAGCTCCTCCATGAACTCGGCGGCCAATTCCTCGTGAAAGCGCCTCGGGATGTAGCGCAGGGCGTTTTTAAGGGCCGTTTCCGTGTCGTGGCGGTTCAGCCGGTAGCCGCGGCTGGGAGCGCGGCGGATGCCCTCCTGGAAAGATTTCTTGGCCGGAAGGGCAGTGAAATCGAGTTCAAAGGTCGTCGTCATGGGAATCCCCTCATCTCAGAACGCTAGTATAGCGCAGGGGAAACGGGAAGAGAGAAAGCGGAAAGGACGAATGGGGATTTGGGATTGAAAAGGCGCCGAAAAACCGTTTCCTCCCATTCTCCCCTCATCACCGCCTTGACTTGCATGAGGCCTGCACTATAGTGATCACGAAGACAGAAACAGCGAAACCAGCCGCAGGGGGCGCTGGCTTCGGACGCGCCGCCTTTGTTGCAACACGCCAGCGGCGGGCACCGAGCGGCCAACCGCGAGACCAGGTGTCGGGGGGCACGGATAGAGGGGAGAATCCATGGAAGAGCGTTTCTGGCACCGGAATTACGATCCGAAGGTACCTCCGAGCCTGGAATATCCGAAGGTCCCGCTCCACCGCTTTCTCGACGACGCGGCAGCCAAGTTCCCGGACCGCGTCGCCATCACCTTCCTCGGCAAACAGATCAGTTACCAGGAGTTACTTGGGCATTGCAATGCCTTCGCGCGGGGTTTGGCCGAGATGGGGTTGCGAAAAGGCGACCGGGTGGGCCTCTACCTGCCCAATGTGCCGCAGATGGTCATCGCCTACTACGGCGTCCTGAAGGCCGGGGGCATCTGCGTGCCCACCAATCCACTCTACACGGAGCGGGAACTTTCGCATCAGGTGAAGGATTCGGGCGCCAAGGTGATCGTGACCCTGGATCTGGACCTCACGCTCGCCAAGATCAAGGCAGTTAAGAATTCGGTGGGACTGGAGAAGGTCATCGTCGGTCGCGTAAGCGACTACCTGTCCGTCCCCAAGAGCCTCCTCTACCCTCTGGTGAAGCGCAAGGAGCTGGCGGCGGTGCCGGCTGACGGTGGCTACATCCGCTTCATGGAGCTGGCCGGCCGAAAGGACATGGTGCCTCCGGATGTGGCCGTGGAGCCCCAGGACGCGGCGGTTCTGATGTACACGGGCGGCACGACGGGCCTATCCAAGGGAGCCGTCCTTTCCCACGCGAACCTCGTGGCCAACGCTCTCCAGTGCTACTGCTGGGCCACGGCGGGAGAGATGAGGGATACTCCCCAGGAGTCCGTCATGACGGTCCTCCCGCTCTTCCACAGCTTCGCCATGACCACCTGCATGAACTTGGGCATCCTGAGCGCCTCCCGGTTGATCCTCTTCCCCGCCCGGCCCAAGCCTGACCTCTCGGACCTGCTGGAGATGATCCGCGACGAACAGCCGGGCCTCATGCCGGGAGTTCCGGCGCTCTACACGGCCATGGCCAGCAATCCGCGCGTCAAGGAGTACAAGGTGGACTGCATCAAGGCCTGCGTCTCCGGCGCGGCGCCGCTTCCCGTGGAGGTGATGCATCGGTTCGAGGCCATCACGGGGGCGAGGATCATCGAGGGTTACGGCCTTTCGGAGTCCTCCCCCGTAGCCACGGGCAACCCGATGTTAGGCGTGAGGAAGCCCGGCTCTATCGGCGTCCCCTGGCCCGATACGGAAATCCGCATCGCCGGACAGACCACGGGCGAATCGAACCTTCCGCTCGGAGAGTCAGGCGAGATCCTCATCAAGGGGCCGCAGGTCATGAAGGGGTACTGGAACCGGCCCGAAGAAACGCGCGCGGCACTGCGGGACGGCTGGCTCTACACGGGGGACATCGGCCGGATGGACGAGGATGGCTACGTCTTCATCATGGACCGGAAAAAGGACATGGTCATCACGGGCGGCTTCAACGTCTACCCGCGGGAGGTGGAAGAGGTCCTTTACGAGCACCCGAAGGTGCTGGAAGCAGGCGTCATCGGCGTACCGGACGAGAGGTCGGGGGAGCGCGTGAAGGCCTTCGTCGTCCTGAAGGAGGGGCAAACGGCGACCTCCGAGGAGATCGTCGAGTTCTGCAGGACCAGGCTCACGGCCTACAAGGTGCCCAAGTGGGTCGAATTCCGGAAGGAGCTCCCCAAGAACAACGTGGGCAAGCTCCTGCGCCGCGTGCTGAGAGAGGGGGAGCGTCCGGCAGGTCTTGGAACCGGGACCGGGGTTCCCGTGGCCGGCGCTTCACCCGCGGAGGCTAGGCCCGCGCCCGAGCCTCACTGACGGTTAGGCGGCGCCCGCCCACTTCCTTGCCGTTGAGGGCCGACATGGCGGCGCGCGCCTCATCGTCATTGGCGAACTCCACGAACCCGAAGCCTTTGGAGCGCCCGCTCTCCTTGTCGGTGACGATGCGCACGGAGTCGGGGGTGCCGAAGGGAGCGAAGGTCTCGCCCAGCTCGCTCTCGGTCATGGAGTAGGATAGGTTGCCCACGTAAAGCTTCATCGGTACATCCTTCCTGCCGGCGATCCCGGCATCTGAACTGGCGTCCTGCCTGGCACTCCAGCCGGCCAGAACGGCGGGGTGCCCGCGGCCAGCGAAACCGCTGCGGTCCGGGCGCCAGAGAGTCTAGCAGGAGAGGACGGGAATGGGAAGGGCATTGGAGATTTTGGATTTCGGATTTGGGACTTGGGATTGAATAGCGGCGGAGACAATCTACCTTCTCACGTCCTTACCTCGTCACCTCCTCGCCGCTAACCCCTTCACCCCTCACCGCTTACCTCAATTGTGCAAGGCGGTGATTCCGCCAGGTCCTTGTCTTCACAAAAAGCGGGGCGGGAGGTGAGCCCCGCCCCGGTCATGAAAGGGGCGCGTGCATGAGCGATG
>JBBIKI010000050.1:17826-22314 GCA_037445535.1 Acidobacteriota bacterium
CGGCCGGCGCTTCGGGCGCCTTCATGCGCCACTTGAACTGCTTCCTCTCGCTGGCTTCCTGGGGGACGATAACGTTCAGATCGGTCTTCTGGTGCTTTCGAAGGATTTCGAGGCGGACGCTCTCGCCCGGTTCGTAAGAATCCAGGATGCGGAAAGCTTGGGAGGGGGTCGTGGGGGTCCGGTCGCCAATCTTCAGCAGGACGTCTCCGCCCTTGAGTTTGAAGGGCGAGCCGGCGGGCGCCCGCACTACCAGGAGGCCCGTGCTGGTTCCGAAGTACTCGCCAAGATCGGGATTCAGGCTCACCATATCCATGTCCATGCCTCGCCCCTGGATGTCGATGATGAAGTTCTCTGGAATCTCGGGGATCTGGAGGCCGCTCAGGTCTGGAATGCCGGGGATGTTCTTGTCCACGAAAATTCGCATGTGCCCGTCGTCGAGGGTGCGGGCGGTGACGGTGGCGGTGTTGACTACCTTGCCGCGGCGGTACTCGATGGCTGCTTTGTCGCCCTCCTTGAGCTGGCGCGCCATGCTCAGCAACCGCGCGGCGGGGGCCGATTCGTCGGGACCGGCTTCCGGGTTGGGTCCCGCAAGCTTTTTCCCGTTGAAACTCACGATGATGTCGTCGGCTTTGAGGCCGGCTTGGTCGGCGGGTCCGCCGGGGGTGACGGCTTCGATCATGGCACCCACGGTGTCCGTGTCCGGGTCCTTGTCGGTCTGGAGGACGATGCCCAAACGCGGCCGGCTGCTCAAGGTGGCCAAGATCCGCTGGGCGCGGGCTTCGGCCTCCCGGGCCGCCTCCTTGTGCTCGGAGGCCTTGCTTTGGGCGCGCTGTGCTTCGGCGCGGGCCCTGCCGGCCTCCTCTTGGGCCCGCTCCATATCCTCTTGGGTAAGAATCTCGTAGCTTAAAGCGTCTTCCGAACTGGCGCGGATGTCCGCCGGGGAGCAGCTCGCCCGGAGCGGGATCAGCGCCGATGCGGCCACGGTTCCCAGGATGAAGGCCATCGTTCCATATCTCATGCATGTCCTCCTGACGTTGCGGTAAGCGGCGTCAAATCTGGGCCATGGCACCGCGGGTCGCATTCACTTCCACGAGGGCGCTCAGGAGCTTGACCCTCTCCTGCCAGAGGCGCACAAGCGTATCAGGCTCCGTGTCATCGTCCTGGAACAGGGAGAGCTGGAGGTCCACGATGGCGAGCCCGTCCTCCAGATACGCGATCGTGCCGGCGGTGGTACCCGATTGAACACCTTGTTTTACCCGATACTCGGCCAGAGCGCTTTCAAGGGAACGGGAGCGGGCCTGGAGGGGCTCGAGCTTTTCGCGCAGGGCGAGGCGCTGCCTGGCTACGGCCGGGTCCTCGTGAATGGCAGGCTGGCGCATGAGGACGAAAAATGACACGCCCAGCATGAGGACCATGAGGGCGGCCCACACGGCGCCCACAGCGGAAAGCCCGGCAGATTCCGGGAGCCCCTCTCGTAGTGCGGGCCGGAGTGCGCACCAGGCGTCCGATGGGGGGCGCAGGCTTGGCAGTTCCCTGAGGCCCTGGGCCATGCCCCGCAGGCGCTCCACTTCGGAGGCGCACCGGGGGCACTGGCTTACGTGGGCGGCCACCTCCTCCGATGCCTCGCCGTCGCGCAGGGCTAAGAGGTTTTCGTCGCTTGGATGCATGGCGATTCCTCATGTTCGCCCGTCAGGTAGTTCCGAAGGCGAGCGTGAGCTCTGGCGAGCTGGGACTTGGAGAAACTTGGTGTCTTCTTCATCATCTGGGCGATCTCGTCGTGGGTGAAACCTTCCACGTCATGGAGCCATACCACGGCACGGGCCACCTCGGAAAGGCGCCCGAAGGCTGCTTCGAGGTGGAGGCGCTCTACGAGGGCTCCCGCCTTGAACGCGGGCCGCCCCGCCCTTTCCTCCGACAGGTTCGCGCCATCCGGTCCGGCATCTTCGGCGCGGAGTCCCCGGGCGCGGATGCGCATGAGGGCCTTGTTCACGGCGATCTTGCGGATCCAGAGCCCCAGGGGGCCGTCGCCGCGGAAGCCGCGCAGGCTCTTGAGAACCTCCAGGAAGGTTTCTTGGAGGACCTCTTCCGCCTCTTCTGGACGCCTAAGCAGGCGCCGCCCGAGGGTGTAGACGGGCTCCTCGTAGCTCCGGTACAAGGCTTCCATGGCGGCTAGATCCCCCTTTCGTGCTCGGGCGATCACCAGCGGGTCGTCGGGCACGTCGAACACATGCGCCTCCTACACCTGTATAGATGCGCCGGGGGGTTAGACCGTCGCATGGGCCGGACGCCGCCAAGAGGACCACCCGCTCACCGCGCTTTCTTGATCCATGAGCCGCCCCCTCCTGCCTTTGTATACGCCGATCCATGCTCCCTAGTTTTGGCGCAGGAAAGAGGCGGCCGGGCCGCCACGCGTCTTGGTGCACCGTGGCACGGTGAGGTAAGGTAGGCGATGGAGGCCAGCCATGGCCGTGGAAGCGATGCGCCGGCAGATGGAAGTCCTAGCCGCGAGGATGCAGGAGAACATCTGCGCGGCGGCGGCCATGCTCTTCGGACTCAGGACGGGCGGGCGCGTGGAGAGCGCCCTCAAGATTCCCCGTTCTTGGGCGTGAGATGAACCTGCCCCGCTTGCCCCCGCGCACCCACGCACTGGCCGCCCTGCTTCTCCTCCTTGCCGCGCTCGCCTGCGGCGCTCCGGTTCAAGCGCCCGTGCCCGTGGTGCCCGAGCCCCCGCCCTCGCCGTGGGCCCAAGCCGATGCCCGGGCTCTTGCCGCTCCCCCCGAGGTGGAGGATTCGGTGCCGCATCTGGCGGCGTACCTCACGGAGGGACTTTCGTCCGATGGAGAAAAGGTTCGGGCCATCTTCCGCTGGGTCACCAGCCACGTGCGGTACGACCTACAGGGATTCAGGACCGCCGAATACGGAGACTTCTCTCCGCGGGGCGTCCTCAAAAGCCGCCGGGCGGTCTGCGAGGGATACTCGGGGCTCTTCGATGCGCTCGTCAGGGCGGCGGGTATGGAGGTCGCGACCATCCACGGTTTCGCCAAGGGCGTGGGCTATGCCGCCGGCGACCCCGTTCCCATGACCTATAACCACGCATGGAACGCCGTCAGGGTGGAGGGCAGATGGAGGCTTGTGGACCCCACCTGGGGCGCGGGGGCCCTGGATGAGAAGGGGGAGTACGTCGCCGCCTTTGATCCCTTCTATTTCTTCACGCCGCCCGAGGAGTTCATCTATACCCACTTTCCCAGCGATCCGGCCTGGCAGCTCCTGGGCCGGCCCCTGAGCCGGGAGGCCTTCGAAGCCCTTCCCCAGCTCAAGCCGGCGTTCTTCACCTGCGGCATGAGTTTCAGCGGCCTTCCCTGCGGCCACATCAGGGTTCCCGGAGCCGAGGCCACGATCGCCTTCGATACGCCCGCCGGCGTGGCCGTGCAGGTCTTCCTTCTCCAGGGAGAAATCCCCATGAGCGAACGCTCGGTGCGCGTGTCAAGGGAAGGGGACCGCCTGACCGTGTCAGTCCTCGCTCCTCAAGCGGGAACCTTCGTGCTCAGGCTCTTTGCTGCGCGCGGTCTCGATGCCGAAACCCTGGACTGGGCCGGAGACATCCTCGTGACCGCCGGAGCGGGCGCCGGAGGCACGGGCTTCTCGAAGTAGAGTCCCGCGCAGAGACCGAGGGGCGGCCTTCCTGGAGCGGGGACCACCCCGACGGCGTGGCCGGGCCATGGGTCACGGTAAATCGAAGAGGAGGAACTCGGAAGCCTGCCCTGCGCTGATCCGCAAAGTGGTTTCGCTGCTGAAGGCTAGTCCGTCGCCGGGAGCAAGCGAACGGCCGTTGGCCGTCAAGGCTCCGGAGATGAGCTGGAGCCAGGCGTGGCGGTTGGGGGCGAGGTCGTGGGTGAGTGAGCGTCCCGGGCCGAGGAGCGAGGCGAAAACCGAAACGTCCTGGTGCCATGAGACTGAGCCCTCGCGCCCGTCCCTGGAGGCCACGAGCTTGAGGACGTTGGTCTTCTCCTCGGGGCCGAACCGCTTCTGCTCGTAAGAGGGCGGCAGTCCCCCGGCCTCCGGGAAGACCCAAATCTGAAGCAGGTGGACGGGCTCGCGCCGGGAGGAGTTCATCTCACTGTGGGTGACGCCCGTGCCCGCCGTCATGCGCTGGACCTCGCCCGCCGTGATGACGGACCCCGTGCCCATGCTGTCCCGGTGCTGCAAAGCTCCGGAAATGACGTACGTGAGAATCTCCATGTCCTGGTGAGGATGGGTGCCGAAGCCTTCGCCGGGGGCCACCGTGTCCTCGTTGATCACGCGCAGGACCCGGAACCGCATGTGCGCGGGATCGCGGTAGTCCGCGAAGGAGAACGAATGATAGGTGTCCAGCCACCCGTGGTCGAAATGGCCCCGCTCATGAGACGGTCTCAGGGTTAGCATGAAAGCCTCCTTTTCCCCTTCTTGGAGGGGCAGGCGTCTATCAGCCGAAACGCCCCGAGGCGCCAC
>JBBIKI010000051.1:0-6027 GCA_037445535.1 Acidobacteriota bacterium
CCTTGGGTTTGGGATGGCCGCGGAGGGGAACCGGAGGGCGGCCCTCAAGATGGAGGCTCTTGGGCTCCGTGGGGCAGGCGTGGATGCAGAAGCCGCACCCCGTGCACGCCTCGTGGTGAACCGTGATCCCGCCCGTGGGGACGGCTTCGAGGGCGGCGTGGCCCACAGGGCATGACTCGACGCACTTCGTGCAGGCGATTTCGGCGGAGGAGAGGCAGGTCTCCGCGTGCCAGATAGCCCGCCCCATGCGAAGGTCCTCGCCGGGAAGGAGGGCCGCTTCGGGACAGGCCTCGATGCACTTTCCGCACTCCGTGCATGGACGGATGAAGGGGTTCACGATGGGAGTGCCCGGGCCCATGAGGGGGTCAACCGCCTTGAGGATGATGTGCTCCGGGCACGCCAGAAGGCACAGGTCGCAGCGGGTGCAGTGGGCCAGGAACTGGGGCTCCATCCTGGCCCCCGGGGGCCGAAGGAAGGTGAAGGGGATGCCGGGCTTGCGGCGCGCTTCCTCCGCCTTCGAACCGGGGCCGCCCCGCAGCTCGTTGATGGCGTCCAGGCTTCCGTCGATGAGGAAGAGCTTCTTGAGGAACGACGTGCGGTCCATTCTCGTCTCCAAGGGTGACTATACATCAAGGGAGGCGGCGAAGGGAGCGGGGCGGAGTATTCGGAGTTCGGGGCGCGGAGTTCGGAAAGGGGAAAAGGGAAGGGGATTCACTACCAAGGCACCGAGGGAGAGTTGGGAAAGCGGAAACGAAGACAGCGTTGGACGCGGAGCAGTGGTTTTTACTTTTACTTCTCTGCGTCTCACTTCCCAGATTCCGCGATTGTTTTCTTGCCTCCGAGCATTTGGGTGCTCAACTCATCGCCTTTCACCCGCTTCGACGGCGGGGAGGGCCATTCTTTGTCTTCTCTGCCGGCGAGCAAAGCCCGCCGTTCAAGCCCTTCCCTTCGGGGCCCCCCCCCACGGGCAAAGCCCGCCAGGGCCCCCACCCCTCCCTTGGCGCTTCCTTCGCCTTCGGCTCGGAGGCCCCCAGCCCCTCGGCAGGTGAAGCACCTGTTTGCGGAAAACTCCCTATTGACCTGTCTTTCAGCCACTTCTTCCGGCTCCGTCGCGGAATGGGGGCCACCGCTCCGCCATTGCCCCCATAGAACGCGGCGGGTACACTGAAACCTGAATGGAGCACGCCCATGGGCCATGCGGTCGGAGAGATGAAGGAAGGGGAGTCGTATGAGGGAGTGCTCTGGCTGGTGTCGGGCCAGATGCGCCAGACCAAGAACGGCGACCCGTTCTGGGAAGGTACCCTGCAAGACGCCACGGGGAGTATCGGCGCCAAGCTTTGGGACAGCGCCGGGGGCAAGCGCGGGCGGGTGAAGGCCATGGCCTCCGCCCTCGAAACTCGTGGGCCGGTGGCGGTTCTGGGCACGGTGGACGCCTTTCAGGGAACCCTCCAGCTCAATCTGGCTTCCGTCAGGGCGGCGTCCGAGGGCGAGTTCGACCCAAGCTGGTTTTCCCCGCGAAGCAAACGAACCACAGAAGCCATGCTTGAAGAGTTCTCGCGGCTCGTGGAAAACATGGAGGACAAGGACTTCCGGGCATTGCTGGAGGCCTTTCGGCGGGACGGGGACACCTTCCGGCGGTTCTGCCAGGGCCCCGCCGCCAAGGCCATCCACCACGCCTGGGTGGGCGGACTCCTGGAGCACACCCTCGCTCTTGCCCGCAACGTTTGGGCCCTGGCGCCCAATTACCCGGCGCTGGACCGCGACCTGCTCATCTGCGCGTGCGTGTTCCATGACTCGGGCAAGGTCTTCGAGATATCCAGCGACCCCGGCTTCGAGTACACCACCGACGGCAAACTTATGGGCCACATCTACATGGGAACGCGCCTTGTGGAGAAGCTCTGCGACGGGCTTCCAGGCTTTCCTGAGGAGAAGCGCCGCCATCTGGTGCACGTGGTCCTGAGCCATCAGGGGGACCGCGCGGAAGGGTTCGGAAGCGCCGCGGACCCGGCCACCCCCGAGGCTATCTTCTTTCACCACATGGACAACCTCGACGCCAAGGTTCAAAACTGCCTCACGGCTCTCGGCAAAGCCGAAGCGGCGAAGGAGACGGCCCCTTTCACCAGTCCCAAGGGAAGCCCCATGCGAAAGTCCTACTACCGTGTCCGCCCCCTGGGGGAATCCCCCGCGGCTCAGCCGCGAGGGATCATGAACCCTGCCGTGGAGGAGAGCAACGGCGATGACGAACAGCGAGACAACACACCTCCGCAACCCGGCCTCTTCGGACCAGGTGCTTGACTGCACCGGCCTTCTCTGTCCCATGCCCGTGGTGAAGACGTCACAGGCTTTGGCCGGCATGAAACCGGGACATGTGCTCGAAGTGCTCGCCGACGACCAAGGTGTGAAAGCGGATTTCCCCGCCTTCTGCAAGGGATCCGGCCATGAGTTGCTCGGGTTGACGCAGGAGGGCCGGGTCGTTCGGGCGTGGATTAGGAAAGGGGAGGAAGTGAGGAAGTGAAGTAGCTCACGGCGGCCCTTTCTTCTCTTCCTGACCTCTTGGCCTCCTCACGTTCTTAGCTCCCCATCATGGAGACCCAAGCATGGACAACCTAACCATCCGCCTTCTAGGTCCTGAACACATCAACGACGTCCACGGGATGTGGAAAGCGGCGGGCTTGCCGTTTCATCCCGCCGGGCGCGATTCGATCAGCCGCATGACCAGGGAACTGGAGCTCGACCACGTGTTCCTCGCGGGAGCCTTTCAGGGTGAGGCCCTCGTGGCGGTGGTGCTGGGGACGGAGGACGGCCGCAAGGGATGGATCAACCGGCTGGCCGTGCGTCCCTCCTTCCAGAAGCAGGGCCTCGCCAAAGCCCTGGTGGAGTACTGCGAGCACCGCTTCAGGAACCGTGGCCTGGGCATGGTGTGCGCCCTCATCGAAGAGGGCAACAACCGGAGCATGGCCCTCTTCCGCGGCGAGGGATTTGAGGAGCGCAATGACATCCACTACTTCCGCAAGATGATCGCGGGAGAGGACTGGTAGGGAAGAAAACTGTGGCATTCGGATGTCGGATCGCGGAGTTAAAGTGATGGGAACGAAGGCCTTCGAAGCGTCGCGGTTACATGCCGTTCGTGCCGCGGCCCAAGGGGGTCTTTGACGCCATGAGACGAAAGCCTCGTCCGGCCGCCGCCGGCTTTCTGCATAACCCCGGACAAGACCGTGAGCTCGGCCCTAACGTGGTGGCCCATTTCGACCTGCCGCCGAACCCCGCCCGGCGCACGGATCTTCCTGGCCATCTTCACGTGGACCTAGCCCGCGCCCTGATCGGGGCCGGCCTGTCCGAGCTTTACGACCATCAGACCGCGGGACTCGAAAGGCTGAACGAGGGGATGGACCTCCTCGTCTCCACCCCCACGGCCTCGGGCAAAAGCTTGATCTACCAGCTCCACGCGGCGGACCGGTGGCTCAAGGATCCCTCGTCCAAAGCCCTCTTTCTTTATCCCTACAAGGCCCTGGCACAGGATCAGTGCGGCAAGCTCAACGAACTGGCGGAGCGTCTGGGATTGGACGGGTTCAGGGCGGCGATCTACGACGGGGACACGCCCGCCGCGGCACGGCGAGCCATTCAGAAGAATCCTCCCGCCGTTCTCATGACGAACCCCGACATGCTCCACCTTGCCTTCCTGGCCTACGCCGGGAATTGGGAAGGATTCCTAAGACATCTCCACCTCGTGGTGCTGGACGAGGCCCACGTCTACCGCGGCATCTTCGGAGTCCACGTGCACCACGTCCTGTGGCGGTTCCAGCGCCTCCTGGCGGGTTTTGGCGCCGCGCCCGCGTGGGTGGCCACTTCAGCGACCCTGGCCAACGGCGAAGGCTTTTTTAAAATCCTCACTGGGAGGGAGGCCGCCGCCATCACCGAGAGCGGCGCGCCCAGGCCTGGCAGGCGCCTCTTCCTCATGAACGCCGCGGGGAGCCCCTACACCCTCGCCTGCGACCTCATGGACCGGCTCCTTCATGAAGACGCGCGCACCCTCACATTCACCAAGGCGCGGCGCGCCACGGAGCTGGTCTACTCGTGGCTCGTCCAGCGCGATCCCGCTTACCGGCACACGGTCTCCTCGTACAGGGCCGGGTTCCTTCCCTCCGAGCGCCGGCGCATTGAGAAGGGCTTCTTCGAGGGGAGCCTCAAGGGCGTGGTGAGCACCTCGGCCATGGAGGTGGGCATCGACGTAGGCGGTCTGGACGCCTGCATCCTCGTGGGCTATCCAGGCTCCCTCATTTCCATGCACCAGCGCATGGGCCGCGTGGGCCGGGGCGGCAACGAAGCGAACATCTTCCTCATCGCCCTCCCCGACGCCCTTGACCAGTATTTCGTCCAGCATCCCGATACCCTGCTCCAGCGGCCCATGGAGGAACTAGTGCTGGACCCGGACAACACGCGCATCTGCGCGTCGCACCTGCTCTGCGCCGCCCGCGAGCGCCCCCTGGACGAAGAAGAGTTCGAGGCGGGCACACCGCGCAGAATCGCCCTGGAAGACCTGGGCCGCGCCGGCGACCTGGTCCTGGACGGCGAGGGCACGGCGTGGCACTCGCTGAGGCGCAACCCTCACCGCCAGGTGAACCTGCGGACCATGGGGGAGGGCTACACCATCGTGAATGCCGCAGGCAAGGCCGTGGGCAACGTGGACAGCCACCGCGTCCACCGCGAGTGCCACGAGGGTGCCATCTACCTTCACCAGGGACGGACCTACGAGGTCGTGTCTCTTTCGGAGAAGGACCGCAAGGTCACCGTGCGAGCCGCCGAGGTGGACTACTACACGGAGGTCCGCAGCGACAAGGAGACAGAGATCCTGGAAACCCTCGCCCAGCGTGATCTGGGCCCCTTCCCCCTCTTCCTGGGACGGGTGAAGGTGACGGAGGTCTTCACGGGCTTCGTCAAGAAGCGCCTTCAAGGCG
Organism: Acidobacteriota bacterium; assembly: GCA_037445535.1. Classification (GTDB taxonomy): domain Bacteria; phylum Acidobacteriota; class UBA4820; order UBA4820; family DSQY01; genus JAKAJA01. Next base: position 4,956 of record JBBIKI010000051.1, read on the forward strand.
GCGAGGCCATCGCCGAATACCCGCTGGAGGCGCCCCCCCAGACCTTCGAGACGGAAGGCTTCTGGCTCGCCATCCCGCCGGGCATCGCCCCCGAGGTGGCCTCGCGCGGGATGCACCTCATGGGCGGCATCCACGCCCTGGAACACGCCCTCATCGGCATCTTCCCGCTCACGGCCCTCTCGGACCGCTGGGATTTGGGCGGCATCTCCTACACCATGCACCCTCAGGTGGGTGGCCCGGCGGTCTTCGTCTACGACGGGTACCCGGGCGGCGTGGGGCTGAGCCGCAAGGGCTACGAGCGGTTCGAGTTCCTCCTGGAGACCACGGCGCGGGTCGTCCGCGACTGCCCGTGCGAACTGGGCTGCCCCGCGTGCATCCAGTCGCCCAAATGCGGGAACGGCAACAAGCCCCTCGACAAGGCCGCCGCCCTGCTGTTGACGGAGGTTCTGGAGGGTAAGCTCGCCGTGGGAGCGGCCCCCAAGGGTGTGACGCCCGAGGCCGCCAGGCCGTGCCCCAAGGCCGCCCAGACGCGCCCCAAACCGGGCCGGCTCGTCTTCGACCTGGAGACACAGAAGCTCGCGGCCGAGGTGGGCGGATGGGGAAACATCCGCGATTTGCGCCTCGCCTTGGCCGTCACCTGGGATCTGGACAGGGACGTCTGGAGGACCTACTTCGAGGAGGAGGTTCAGGAGCTGATCGCTGACCTTCTCGCCTCCCCCCTGGTCATCGGCTTCAACCACCGCCGCTTCGACCTGGAAGTTCTCAGGCCCTACACCCCGCTGGACCTCAAGGCCGTGAAATGCGCCGATCTGCTCGACGTCATCAAGGCGCGCCTGAGCTTCCGCGTGAGCCTGGCCTCTCTCGCCGAGGCCAATTTCGGCGAGGGCAAGTCCGCCGACGGCGTTCAATCGGTCCAGTGGTTCCGCGAAGGGCGCTTCGACCTCATCGAATCCTACTGCCGGAAGGACGTGGAACTCACCGGCCGGATCTACCAGAAGGGCCTCGACGAAGGCTTCGTCCTCTTCCGCAGCAAGACCGGCAAGTTGCTGAGAGTCCAGGTCAACGGCTGGGC
>JBBIKI010000051.1:6127-18549 GCA_037445535.1 Acidobacteriota bacterium
ACGTAATCGTCCACGAGTTTCTGGAACCCCAGGGCGAGCTCGTCGGCGCTGCCCTGGAGGGTCGTGACCTTCTTGCCGTCGATGAAGACGGGGCACTTGGGGCTTTCGCCGGTGCCCGGAAGGCTGATGCCGATGTTGGCGGCCCTGGATTCGCCTGGCCCGTTGACGATGCAGCCCATGACGGCGAGGGTCATGGTCTCCACGCCCTCATATGTCCGCGTCCACTCGGGCATCTTCTCCCTGACGTACCCGGTGATGCGCTCGGCCAGCTCCTGGAAGGTGGTGCTCGTGGTGCGCCCGCAGCCGGGGCACGCGGTGACGCTCGGCGCGAAGGATCGCAGGCCCAGGGCCTGGAGGAGCTCGCAGGCGGCGTAGACCTCCTCGCGGCGGTCCCCGCCCGGGCGCGGTGTGAGGGAGACGCGGATGGTGTCGCCGATGCCCTCCTGGAGGAGGACGCCCATGGCGGCGGAGGACCACACGAGGCCCTTCACGCCCATGCCCGCCTCCGTGAGGCCCAGGTGGAGGGGCTGTCTTGTCCTTGCCGCCAGGTCCCGGTAAAGGGCGATGAGCTCCTGGGGCCGGGAGGTCTTGCAGGAAAGGATGATCTGGTCCTCGCGGAGGCCGCAGTGGAGGGCCAGTTCGGTAGACTGGAGGGCGGAGAGGACCATGCACTCGGCGAGGACCTCCTCGGATGGTTTCCCGAGTTTCCCGTCCGTGTTCTCCTGCATCTTGGCCATGACCAGGTCCTGGTTCAGCGACCCGGCGTTGACGCCGATGCGGACCGGTTTCCCATGGTCCACCGCGATCTTGCAAATGGTGGAGAACTGTTCGTCCCTGCTCGCGCCGTGGCCCACGTTGCCCGGATTGATGCGGTATTTGTCCAGAGCTTTGGCGCACTCGGGAACCTGAGTCAGGAGCAAGTGGCCGTTGTAGTGGAAGTCGCCGATGAGCGGAGCCTCAACCCCGGCATCGAGCATGCGCCTCTTGATGGCGGGTACGGCCTTGGCGGCCTCCGGCACGTTCACCGTGACGCGGACCATCTCCGAGCCCGCCTGCGCCAGCTCGATACACTGCGCCGCCGTCGAGAGGACGTCCGCCGTGTCCGTGTTGGCCATGGACTGCACCACCACGGGCGCGCCTCCGCCTACCGTGATGCCCCCCACCCTCACGCTGGCCGTGTCCTTGCGCTGGATTCCCTTCATGATGCTCCTACCTCCATCGAAGGAAGTCTGCCACCGCGTGGAGAGGCGAGATGGGGGATGCCGAGATGCCGGGATGAGGAGATGCCGAGTCGGAGCACGCCGCGCGGCTGGGGGGGAGGGATTTTTCCTCATAACCTACTCACCTCATCTCACCTCAGATGCCTCTATCCAGACCACTTTCCCGTTCGTGCCGTTCTAAGGCCAACTCGATGAGCCGGTCCAGGAGCTTCGGGTAAGACAAGCCCGTGGCGGCCCAGAGCTTGGGGTACATGCTGATCTTGGTGAAGCCGGGGAGGGTGTTGATCTCGTTCACGAGGGCCGTGCCATCGGATTTTAAAAAGAAGTCCACGCGGCCCATGCCGGAACATTCCAAGGCCGTGAAGGCCCGAACGGCAAGGGCGCGGATGCGGTCCGAAGCTTGGGCCTCGATCTTGGCGGGGATCTTGAGGAAGGCGCCGCTTTCGTCGATGTACTTGGCCTCGTAGTCGTAGAACTCGTGGGTGGGGATCACCTCGCCGCAGATGGAGGTTTCGGGATGGTCGTTGCCCAGGACGGCGCACTCGATCTCCTGCCCCGAGATGGCCTCCTCGATGAGCGCCTTGCGGTCGTAGCGGAAGGCCTCGCGGAGGGCCGGCGCGAGGCCGGACAGGGCCTTCACCTTGCTGATACCCACGGAAGAACCCAAATTAGAAGGTTTCACGAAGACGGGGAGCCCGCCTACGGCCTGGAGGGTGGCGGATACGTCGAGGGCCTCCATCTGATGCGGCCGTACCTCTATGAAGCGGGGGGTAGGCAGGCCGGCCTCTCTCAGGAGGCGCTTCATGACGCCCTTGTCCATGCCCACCGCCGATCCCAGCACGCCGGCGCCCACGTAAGGCACGTTCAGTAGGCGCAGGAGCCCCTGAAGGGAGCCGTCCTCTCCGAACGTGCCGTGGATGATGGGAAAGAAGACGTCCACGCCCTGAAGATGGCGCCCGTCTCGGGGGGAGACGAGGGAAAGCCCGTCGCCGGCCTGCTCCATGGGAACTACTTCCGGAGCAGCGCGGCTCAGCGCGATGAGCTTGGGATCGGAGGCGTTCAAGATGAAGGAGGCATCGGTGCCCAAGTGCCAGGCGCCTTCCTTGTCCACGCCCAGGAGGAAGGGCTCGTACTTCTCCCGGTCCAAAGCCTCGAAGATGCTCTTCGCGGACTGGATGGAGACCTCGTGTTCCGTGCTTTTCCCGCCGAAGATGATGCCGATGCGCAGCTTCATGAATGCTCCCGTGCTCTTGATGGAGCCGCCCCGCCTTTAGGAACGGGCGGCGCGGCCGTCCTTGTACGAACTCCCCGAGGCTACTATAGTACCTCATGGAAGAGCTTCAGCGCCTCGGTGAACTATCGTGTCCCGCAGACGGAAACAACCCTTGAAAGGGGACAGGCCATGACCCGTCGTTCCATGCTCCTTTGCGCGGCATTCGCATCTCTCAGCTTTCTGGCCCTCCAGCAGAGCGGCGCCCAGGCGCCGGCCGTTCCCGGCTCTTCATCGGGGACCGTCCGCCAGCTCGTGGACAAGGGCCAGTTCTCGGATGCCCTGAAGCTCGCCGAGGAGGGACTGAAGACCGCTCCCTCTGACCCTTCCCTCCGCATGGACCAGGTGGAGGCCCTGCTGGGACTGCACCGAACCATGGAAGCCCGGCAGGTGGCTCTCTCATCCAGCACGCTGGGGCCAGGGTTCCGCTTCATGGCGGGGGTGTGCACGGCGAAATTCGGCCGGCTCATGGAGGCGGTGGAAATGTGGAAGCCGCTCTATGGGGACAAGGACTGGGCCGCGGCGGCCTACCGCGAGTCGGTAGTGGCGCTCGTGGCCGTTGGCAAGGAAACGGAGGCCAAAGCACTCCTCGCCGAGGCTCTGCAAAAGGTGCCCGGCCCCCCCGCCTCCCTTCTGAGCTTGAGCCTGGACCTGGACAAGGGACTGGCATCCGGCAAGGCCACCTTGGAGAAACTCAAAGCGGTGGATCCCGCCAATGCCTCGAAGTATGAAGCCCTGGGCAAGGTGTACGCCGCCGCGGACGGGGACCTGTTCCACGAGTCCCTGGCCGGGAAACTGCCCGCCGAGATCACTCTGAAAGAAAAGAGCGAGCGCGTGGAGCCCACATCCCTCACTTGGGGCGGCGGCGTGGGAGGCGGCACACCGGGCCCCGGCGGCGGCGGCGGATCCTCCGTGCACAGCAGCACCCAGGGGTACGGGGCGGGGACTCAGGACAACAGCGCCCGTGAAGGCGGCAAGACGGCGACCATGTCATCCCCTCCCAGAGTGGTGGTAGAAACCAAGATCAACGGTGAAAGGAGCGAGCCCTTTGCTCTCGACTCGGCCGGCGGCCAGGTTCTCATCGCGGCCAAGCTGGCCAAGAAGCTGAACCTCCAGCGTCTGGCTCCAGGCGACTATGGCGGCATAGGACTGTCCGCGCCCGTCCCCTCCGAATGGGTGCTCCTTAAAGAAATGACCGTGGGGCCCCTGCATTTCAAGAACGTGCCGGCCCTCATCATCGACGAGAGAACGGAGTATTGGAAGGAGACCGGGGGCGTGATTCCCCTGTGGATGTTTCGCCATTTCGGGCTTCACTATGACCGGCGGCACGGCAAACTCACCCTCTACCCCCCGGGCACGTCACCAGAACAGGCTTTGGGGGCTGGCGCCTTTCCCATGAAAGTTCTGTGGCTTTCAGGCATGCCGTTCGCTGAGACCCGCATTCAGGACAAGCCGTTCTGCTACGTCCAATTGGCCACTGTGAACGTGGGGACGTATATCGAGGAGCGGCGCATCGCCGACTTGGGGATCAACCTGAAGACGAGCCAGTATGGAAGCCAGCGCGAGCGGGGCCTCTTCAGCCTCATCGCCTCGGGCGTGGCGGACAACGTGGCCCTCAACCTGGGCCCGACCCGCATCAACCTGCCGACGGTGCTGGTGTCGGACCTCTGTCCCGACCGCCAGGTGGACTGCGTGGGCCTCGTAGGCCGAAACATCCTGGACCTCTTCGATGTGTACCTTGACTATCCGGCCAACGTCCTGGCCCTTAAAGGATACGAAAAGGGGCACTAATCAGGAATTGAGAATTGGGACTTGAAACCGAGGGCCTGGCGCCGGGGAGTTGCCTGGGTTGAATGCTGAAGGCGGGGAGCCGCGCCACGGGTTCCCCGCCTTGTTCGTTTCCCTAGATCCACAATCCTCAGTCCGTAATCCCAGCCTTACCCCTTCCTGAAATTCAAGGTGGCACTGGCCTGAGCCACGGGGAGGATGACCATCTCCGTCACGTCCACGTGCGTGGGACGGGTGGCCACCCACGCCACGGCGTCGGCGATGTCCGCCGGCGTCAAGGGCTGGAGGCCCTGGTAGACCTTAGCCGCCTTGTCCGCGTCACCACGGAAGCGGACCACGGAAAACTCCGTTTCTACCATCCCCGGATCCACCGTGCTGACTCGCACTGGGGTTCCCAGCAGGTCCATCTTGAGGGCCCGAGTCAGGGCTTTGACGGCGAATTTGCTCGCGCAGTAAACATTCCCCCCGGGATAGACCTCGCGGCCCGCCAAAGAGCCGATGTTGATCACATGGCCACGGCCGCGGGCCACCATGCCTGGGACGACCTTGCGGGTGACGTAGAGGAGGCCCTTGACGTTCGTGTCGATCATCTCCTCCCACTCCTCGGCATTCCCCTCCTGAAGTTTGTCCATGCCCCGGCCAAGCCCAGCGTTGTTCACGAGGATGTCCACGGCTTTCCAGGGCTCCGGGAGGGTTTCGAAGGCTGCGTCCACGCCCGCGCGGTTCCTTACGTCCAGGGCAAAGGCGTGAGTCTTCGTCCCAAAGCGCGAGGCCAGGTCTCCGGCCAAGGCCTGGAGACGTTCGATCCGGCGAGCGGCGAGGAGGAGTGAAGCTCCTTCTGCGGCGAAGGCTTCGGCGCAGGCGCGGCCGATGCCAGCGCTGGCGCCGGTGACGAGAACGATAGATTCCTTCAAACGGGTCATGGACGGGTTCTCCCTTTAAGAAAGATGCAGAACATGCCCGAAGGAGGTTCGCCTCCGGGTGGTTCAGAGGACCATTATACGGCAGGGAGAGGCTCCCCAAAGTACACAAACGGGCGACGATAGACGTATATTAAAACCGGGCGACTTAGGAGAGGGCCGCGCCTATCATGTCCCTCTCTGAGAAAGGGGTGGACCATGGACGTGAAAAGGAAGGCTTACTTGGTCGTGAGCTTGGCCCGAACCATGGGCGCCGGCGGCAGCTTCATCGGCAAACGCCTGGCGAGCCGCCTCGGGTGCCGCTATTTGGACCGGGAACTGCTGGTAGAGGCGGCCCACCGCCTGCACAAAGATCCTGAAGCCCTGGAAGCCTATGATGAGCGCCACCTCAGTTTTTGGGAGCGGACGCGTATGGCCTACGCCTTCGGCTTGGCCGAAACGCCCTACGCGCCGCCGCCCGTTACGGTGGATGACATGGAGCTCTTCGACACCCAGAAAGCCATTCTTCGGGAGGCTGCCGCGCGAGGGCCGGTGGTGGTGGTAGGGCGGGCGGCGTTTGCCATTATGCGGGACGAGCCCGGACTCCTGTCGGTCTTTCTCCATGCCCCCTTTGAGCAGCGGGTAAGGCGGACCCAGAAGGTCTACAATCTCCAGTCCGTTGAGGAGGCCAAGGAGATGGTAGCGCAGTCGGACCGGCAGCGGGAGCACTTCATCAAAGCCGCCTCGGGTTTGGACTGGCGGGACCAGCAGCACTACCACCTCTGCCTCGACACCTTCCGTCTGGGGACGGGCACCTCCATCGAACTGGTCTACACCGCCGCCATGGAGGTGGCGGGCAATCTGGCCGAGCACCAGGAGGAGATCTTCTAGCAGGCGGCCGGCGCCTCGGCCCGGTTTTCCATCCCAGCAATGCCTTCGCGGTATACTCCTTCCGTGGAGGATCGTCCATGCGTTTGAACAAGAAATACGGCCCCTGGGCCGTGGTGACGGGAGCCTCATCGGGGCTGGGCGAGCAGTTCGCCTTGCAGCTCGCCCAAGGAGGGGAAAACGTCGTTCTCGTGGCGCGGCGGGCGGACCGGCTTCAAGCGCTCGCGGAGCGGTGCCGGGCCGCCGGTGGCGTGGACGCAAAAGTCCTCCCCCTGGACCTGGAGAAGCCGGGAGCCGTGGAGTCGCTGGACGCGGACACGGCGGCATTCGACGTGGGCCTGTTCGTAGACAACGCCGGGTTCGGGTACATGGGCAAGATGATCGGTCAGGACCCCGGCCGCCTGGCGCGGATGGTCTACCTCAACTGCACGGTGGCCCTTCTGGCGGCCCAGCGGTTCGCCCGGCGCTTCAAAGCGAGGGGCGGCGGAGGCATCATCGTGAGCGCGTCCCTGGCGGGATTTCAGGCCACGCCGAACATGGCGGCCTATGGGGCCACCAAGGGATTCGATCTTTTATTCTCGGAGGGTCTGGCCGACGAGCTTCGCGGGACGGGGGTTGACGTGCTGGCCCTCTGTCCCGGGTCCACGGCCACCGAGTTTGGCCAGGTGGCGGGGTCCAGGAGCGGCGGCCACGGCGGCATGCGTCCTGAACCGGTGGTGGCGGAGGCGCTGAGAGCCCTCGGGAGGAAAAACGTGGTGGTGACGGGTTTAGCCAACAAGGTGGTGGCGCACCTGGTAGGCCCGCTCCTTGCGCGGAGGTTCGTGACTTCCATGAGCGGGAAGGCGATCGGGCGGATGGTGCCGCGCGAACCCGAGAACCTTGGCGGTTAGACGAACCCATACTCGCCGGTTGATCATCGTGGCCGGCATCGGAGAAGAACCATGGCGGATCCCGATTCCAGAACAGGAACGGCGTACATCACGGCCGAGATCCTAGAGTTCGTGCAGAAGATCCACGCGCCCCACGACGCGCACCTCCAACGGGCCTACGATGCGCCCGCAATGGAAGGCATGCCGGCCATCCAGGTGGGGCCCTCGGAAGGCAAGCTCCTGGGCCTCCTGCTCCAGATCTCTGGGGCCAGGAAAGTGGTGGAGCTGGGGACGCTGGCGGGCTACTCCGCCCTATGGATGGCCCGCCACCTGCCACCGGGCGCGCACGTGTGGACCATCGAAGCGAACCCGAAGCACGCCGACGTGGCCCAGGCCAATCTGGCCGCCGCGGGGCTTACGGAGCGGGTGACCGTCGTAGAAGGGGAGGCCTTGACGGTTCTCAAGATTCTGGAAAGGCATGGCCCCTTCGACGCCGTCTTCGTGGACGCCGACAAAACAAGCTACGACGCCTACGGCCGCTGGGCCGCCAAGCACCTGCGCCCGGGCGGCTTGCTGCTGGCCGACAACGCCTTCTGTTTCAAGGGCCTCATGGGGGACACCCCAGAAGCGGCGGCGGTGCGGCGCCTGCACCAAGAGACGGCGGCCGCCTTCGATTCCGTGTGCATTCCCACTCCCGACGGCCTCCTGCTGGGCGTCAAGCGCGGACCGTGACAAGAAACGGAAGGTCAAGGCTTCGATAGGGTGAAGCTCAGGCGCACCCGCCCGGCGGGCTCCCCTCGCCGGAGGAAGGTCCGCTCCTCCATCTCGGCGGCTCCCGTCGTTCTGACCAGAAGAACCGTAGAACAGCGCGTGCCGTGGCGGTCCGTGGTGACGAACACGGGAGACAGGGCCCGCTCCCACGCCAGCGGAAGTCCCGTGGACGGAAGAGCCTCGTCGGGCGCCGGTTCACGGTCCGCCAGGAGGGCGAAGAGGTCCTCGCGCAGCGTGGCCGGCGGGTGGGCGAGAAGGCGGCTAAAGGCAGCCTTGGCCCGGTTGACCTTGGGCCAGCCCTCGTCCAGGGTGCCGTTGCTCAAGCCGTAGATGCCGGGAGGGAGCGCGCCATGCCGCCGCCCCCGGTTGGACACGCAGGCCAGGGTCTTGCCATCCCAAACGAGAAGGGTGAAGCCGTTGTAGGAGGAGGCCGTCTTGGCCAGCGACTCGGTGTAACGGGGGGCCGAGGTTCGGCTCCTCAGGAAGCCCTCCACCAAAGCGCCGCGGGAGGGGGCGTCGGGGCGGTGCTGGCCCGGCTCCCGGAAGTTGGTTAGGGCGGCGAAGCGGCCGTCCGAGGTCACTCCCAGCCACGTGCCGCCAGCCTCAAGGTCTCGGCCCGCCAGAAGGTCCGGGGCGTCGTGCCAAAAGGCCGCCGGCGCAGCGGGCCGCTCGTAGGATTCGTCCCTGTTGGCGGCCACCGCCAGGGTGTAGGGCGGAACGGCCCCGCAGGCGATCATCAGCAGGCACATGGCGCGATGTCCACGATCCGGCGAAGGGTCTCGCCCTCGTGCCACGGGGTGAAACGGTATTCAAAGCAAGGCCTTCCTTGGGCCACGGCGTTCTCCTCATAGTGGTGAAGGCGGAACAGCTTGTCTCCATAACGGTAAGCGAGGTGGGCGTTCCACTCGGAGTGAGGGCGCGTGCGGCGGACGCGGATTCCGTCATCCTCCTGGAGAACCACGTCGGGTTCCGAAGCCTTCCCGTACCGCCGCCGCATGTGCGCCGCGAGCAGTCCTCGCGCCGCCAGGCGGGCGAGACCGAGGGGCACGGCCAGGAAAAGGGTCCCCGGCGAGATCTTGGATGCGCCCGCGGCGATGGCGCGCACGATGCCGTCCCAAAGAAGGAGGGTCAGAATGAATCCCCTGATGGTGAAGAAGTACGCGAAGTAGGTTACCAGGCCATAATGCGTGACGGGTCCGACCCAGCCCGTCCCTTTGTCGTTCCCCAACAGGGCCGCCACGCTTTCAGCCATCTCGGTCTGATAGGCCACCAGGCCCATCATCCAAAGGACGACGCCGGCCACCGCGCACAGGAACGCGTGGCCTGTCTGCACGCCGGGGGTGTCCATGAGTTCAGGCCAGAGCCACAGATGGCGGTATCGTTCCGGGAGGAGCGGGCCCACGAGGCCCGTGAGCAAGATCCGTGCGCAGGCAGAGAGCTGAGCCATAAGACATTCAGTCTAGCACGGTTCGCCTGCTGGAACGTCCAGGTTGAGCTGGCAGGGAGGCGAAATATCCGCCTCCTCCGGATGTTGGAAATCACCTGGGGGAGGAAGGTGGTTTCATGGCTCGTTGGATGCTTTCAGGGGTGGTGGCTCTCGCTGGGACAGCCGCTCTGGTTATGGGTCTTCAGTTGGCGGGTCTTCCGCTCTTCACAGCCCTCGCGGCCTCGCCTCAGGTTCGTGCACAGGGAGATGCGCCCATGAAGTTCCCGGTGGAGAAGACGGACGCGGAGTGGAAGAAAATCCTCACCCCAGAGCAGTACGAAGTCACGCGAAAGGGGGGCACCGAATGCGCTTTCCGAGGCGCCTACTGGAACTTCCATGGCGTAGGCGACTTCGTCTGCGTCTGCTGCGGCAACCGCATCTTCTCCACGGACGACAAATTTCAGTCGGGGACGGGGTGGCCCAGCTTTACCCGGCCCCTCGCCGAAGGCCGCGTCATCACCAAGACGGATACGTCCCTGGGCATGGTAAGGACGGAAGTCCTCTGCGCCCGCTGCGGCGCTCACCTGGGCCACGTCTTTCAGGACGGCCCCGCGCCCACGGGCCTCCGGTACTGCATCAACTCGGCCGCCCTCAAGTTCGTCCCCAAAGTTCAGGCCAAGTAAGCGCTTCCGCCAGGCGTCATCGTTCTACCGGCCTTCACGACCAGATCAGTGCGTGTTTCCTCGCAGGCAGGGATGCCCGGCCCGGCGAGGATGTGTATCCCCACCTGCTGGATCCACACGGCGGACGGCAGGGTTGCATCGGGCAAAGGTCCGCCTTGCGGCGGGCCTTTTGCAAAAGGGAGGAAGGGGAGGTTGGAGTTGGGAGGCGGTGGGCTTTCCGCCTTCCACCCTGTAAGACGGATGGCGGGCGGTCTTGTCTATCGCTCAGGAGGCCCGCGTGAGCAGAAGGTTGTACCGGGCGCGATGGGGTTGGTCCATCCGGAGGATTTCCACTCCCAGGTCGTGGCTTCCATCGGGCTTGGCACGCTGGTGAATGACCATCCCCTCTGCTTCGAGCACTTCCGAACCGATGGACAGGTAAAGCTTCACCTTGGAACCCGGGCCCAGGGGAGCCGCCGCGCTAAGCCCGCACCCGCCGGGGCTGAGGTCCCTCGTGAGGCCAAACGCGCCGAGCGGCTCCTCGGCGATCCCCTCCAGGAGAACCGGATGGCTACAGGCGCGTCTTTCGAACCGGCGCCTGTGGGGGCAATCGCTCATGACTATCCTCGATAGGCTGGCGGCCAAACTTCGAACACCTCACTCCAGAATCTACCTCCTAATATGGTATCCCTCGGCACCTTGTGCAAGGAGCTCGGTGTTGCGAGGGTCCGGGCCCTGGCGGGATGCCGGCCGTGCCCTTGACCTTGGGGCCGCATGGGGTGCTAACTAGCACCGTTGCGTGGGGGAAAAACATGAAGACGCTCGTGGTGAATTGCGGCCTGTCCTCTCTCAGATACCAGCTCTTCGATATGAAGAGCGAAACCACGGTGGCGAAGGGCTACGTGGATCACATCGGCACGGCGGGAGCCACGCTCAAGCACGACGCCATCGGGATCGGCAGGATCACGGTGCGGTCCGGCATTCCCCATCACACGGCGGCGGTTCAGGAAATGGCTGCGGCCTTGAGGGATGAAGATTATGGCGTGGTCAAGGACATGGGGGAGCTGGCCGCCATCGGCCACAGGGTCGTCCACGGGGGCGAGCGGTTCTCCGACTCGGTTCTCATCGACCAGGAGGTCACACGGGCCATCAAGGCCTGCGTGCCCCTCGCGCCCCTCCACAATCCCCTCAACCTCATGGGGATTGAAGCGTCCAGGGCCATGTGCCCGGAGGTTCCTCACGTGGCTGTCTTCGACACGGCCTTCCACCAGACCATGCCCAAGCACGCCTACCTCTACGCCATCCCCTACGAGTATTACGAAAGCCACGGGATCCGGAGCTACGGCTTCCACGGCCTCTCGCACCAGTACGCGGCGGGGCGGGCCTCGCAGATACTCGGCCGCCCGCTCCAGGGCATGAACATGGTCACCATCCACTTGGGCAACGGGTGCAGCATCACCGCTGTGAAGGACGGGCGGTCCATGGACACCTCCATGGGCATGACCCCCCTCAACGGCCTCATGATGGGCCAGCGGAGCGGGGACATCGACCCGGCCCTGATCCCCCTCATGGCCGACATGGAGCACACGGACGCAGCGGGCGTCCTGGAGATCCTCAATACGCGCAGCGGATTTCTGGGAGTTTCGGGCGTGAGCGCCGACATGACGGAGCTGGAAAAGGCCGTGGCCGAAGGCAAAGAGCGCGCGGTAGCGGCCCACGAGATGTTCTGTTACCGCATCAGGAAATACATCGGCGCCTATGCCGCCACCATGGGCGGCCTTGACGCCATCGTCTTTACGGGCGGCATCGGGGAAAACGATCCCTCCGTCCGTTCGCGGGCCTGTTCGGGCCTGGGGTTCCTGGGCGTAGAGGTGGACGAAGGCCTGAACGCCGCGCCCGGGCTGGAGAAGGCCATCAGCTCCGCCGCAAGCCGGGTGGCCGTTCTGGTGATCCCCGCCAACGAGGAGCTGGTCATCGCCAGGGAGACGGTGCGCTTGGTGGAGCGGGCCAGAACCTGACCGGGCCGCGCCGCACGGACGGCGGGTTCCTAAGCGAGGCGTGGACGGCGGCGATCCGCCAGAGCGAGGCGCACGTGGATAAGGCCCACCGGCTCGAATCCATCGACCAGTTTCGCGGCTTCGCGATTCTCCTCATGGTCCTCGCCAACTTCCTGCTGGGCGTGGAGAACCTGCCCCCCTGGATGAAGCACGCCCCGGGCATGGGCCTCACGGTGGTGGACCTCATCGCTCCCTTCTTCATCTTCGCCATCGCCCTCACCTACCCGCTCTCCTGGCGCCGCCGCCTCAAGGCGGAGGGGGCCAAGAAGGCGGCGGAGCATGTCTTCGTTCGTTACGCGGCCATCGCCGGCATCGGCTTCTTTCTCACCCTCATCGATCACTGGGTGGAACCCGGAGGCTGGAAGGAGCCGTGGGGGGTCCTTCAGGCCATCGGGGCCGCGGGGCTCCTGACGCTGGTGGTGATCGCCCTCTCATGGCCGTGGCGGCTCCTGTGGGGCCTGGCCATCCTCGGAGCGTATCTCTTCCTCCTGCAATCTTACTGGATGGACAACGTGAAACATGCTTCGCACGGCGGGATGGCTCGAGCGCGAGCAACCGCTCTCCCGGAGCGA
>JBBIKI010000051.1:18559-20082 GCA_037445535.1 Acidobacteriota bacterium
CCATGCTCATCTTGGGGACGGTTTTGGCGGACCTCTATCACGCCAGCGAGAAGGGCCGGAGGCTCTTCCCCCTGGCCGGAGCCTTAGTTCTACTTGCCGGAGGAGTCCTCGCATTCTGGGTTCCCGTGGGCAAGGTCTGGGTTTCTCCCAGCTACGTTCTGGTCAGCCTGGGCGCGAGCGCCCTTCTCTTTCAGTTGTTTGATCTCCTCTCGGCGAGGCTTCACGCCCATTCGAACGTGCTCTCCGCCTGGGGCCGCAATCCGCTGGTTCTCTATCTTCTTCACATCGTTCTGCTGGGAGCCTTCGTCCTGCCGGGGAGCCCCGGATGGTACGCCCTGGCCCCCCACTGGCTCACGGCCCTGCAATCCTTGGCCTTGCTAGGCGTGCTCAGCGCCGTGGGCCTCGTGCTCGTCAGAAAGGGATGGACCATCTCGCTCTGACCCTCTGCGAAGGGCCGCGCGTGCGGCGCGCCGCGGAATGCGATGGATTCACCGTGTCTTGACCGGCCTTTTCCTCCTGGGCTAAAGTAGAGGTGGACCGAGCACACACGGGAAGCACTGGGCGGACGTCGGGATCACTTTGGTAGGGGGGCGCTATGAAGATTGCTGCCAAGATCATCGTAAGTTTTGGGTTATTCATGTTGGCCATGGGGGCCTCCGCCGCGGCGCCGGATTGGAAGGACTGCAAGGACCACCCGCTCTTCCCCACCCGCATGGCCGACTATCGCATCGAGGACTGCAAGGTCGAGGAGTTCGGGTACTTCGATTTTTTCACGGTGAAGCCTCCCAAGACCCGCGTTGAAGGCAAGTTTACAGACATCTGCTACCGCTTCACCGGGCCGCGCGGCACGGAGCCCAGCGCCCTCGCGGTAGTGCGAAATTATGAGAACGCCATCCGCAAGATCGGTGGCACCGTCCTTCAGAGCGTTCCGACCTGGTGGGTGAACGGGAAGATCGTCAAGAACGGCCAGGAAGTGTGGTTCCAGGCGGAAAAGGGAAACGGCAAGATCTGGCTGAGGATCGTGGAAAAGAAGGCCATGGAGCAGGTGATCGTGGCGGACGCGGCCGTCTTCCAGAACGATATCCGGTCCACAGGTCACGCCTCGATCTACGGCATTACCTTCGAAAAGGACAGCGCGTCCATCAAGCCCGAGTCGGCCCAGGCCATCGGGGAGGTCGCCAACCTGCTCAAGGCGGATCCCGGCCTCAACCTCTGCGTCGTGGGCCATACAGACGGCACCGGCTCGCCCGGCCACGACCTCAAGCTGTCCCAGGACCGGGCCCAGGCCGTCATGCAGGCCCTCGTAAGCGGCCACGGCATCGCCGCGTCCCGCCTTCGGTCGTACGGATGCGGGCCTTACGCCCCCGTGGCCTCCAACGACAACGAAGAGGGCCGCGCCAAAAACCGCCGCGTGGAGCTGGTGAAGCAGTAGGGGACCGAAGCGTCCAAGCAAGGTGATGGGACGAGGACGTTCCAGGCGAAGGGAGTTGCGCCCGGCGGGGTTTCTCGTGGGAGGTGTCTGA
>JBBIKI010000051.1:20182-21300 GCA_037445535.1 Acidobacteriota bacterium
ACCGCCGGGGTGTGGTTGGTTCCGTCAGGAATTGCCCTTCACTTTGCGTCGCACAACGGGGCGACCGCCTGGGCTCATCTATTCATGTCCTCTCACAACGCCGCTTCGCTTGCTTTCCTGGCCGGGGCAGGGATTCACGTCGTCATGAATTGGAAGACGCTCACGCACTATATGAGAGCAAGGATGGACGACGCGGCACGATACCGGCGAGAGCTCTTGATCGCCGTACTTGGAGTGTCAGGGCTCGTGCTCTTCGCGGCTTCTCACGCAATTCACGCGCGCTAGCCCAGACGAAGAGGGACGACGGAGGGAAGCCAGGTAGAGGGTGGGCAGCGCCTTTGTGCTGTCCTCCATTGGCCAGGTTCGGATCCCTCTTCATGGCTCTTCTCATAGAGAGTGCGCGAGCGGCGAAGGGTGTGAGCCTCGCCGTGCCGAGAATGTTGCCGCAGGCCTTGCCTCCCTCGCAGCACCGTGCAGGCCTCGTCGAACTCCAGTCGCGGGCTGCGCGGAAAGAGCTTGGGCAGCTTGTCATAGAAGGCCAAGTCGTGCGCGACGATGGCCGTCACGGGCGCCTGCATGGTCTTCTCCACGTTGCCCGGCATGAGGGCGGGCCGCAGCCGCTCTTTGGCCTCCTTGGTCCGCAGGAAGACGAAGCGCGCCGGGCTGCTGTTCGCGCTCGTGGGGCACCACCTCGCGAGGTCATGCAGCGCTCGCAGGATGTCGCCGCCCACGGGCTTCTGGAGCCAGCCGTTGTGGGTCCTGGCGCTTCGAAACAGGACGTCGAGGGATTCGTCGCCGAGGGAACGGCTCATGGTTTTCTCCTTGTCTTACGTTGCCGGGGGCAAGCGCAACGTTCCAGCCGCGCGAGCCGCATCCATCCCGTGGATGTCGGCCAACCGCCAACACCCTGAACCACCACGTAACATTCACTAAACGAACAGATGGGCCCAGGTATTCGTCCCGCCTCGCGCGAATTCATCTGCTTGGATGGCGCTCCCGCTCTCGTTCTCTATTCCAGTTATTCCCGGCCTTTCTTATCCTGCTCTTCGTTTCCTCACTTGCCCACTTCCTTCCCATGCTACGATAACCGCTCGGCGGGCAGGTGCGCCCGCCACGAA